>CAYMSD010000097.1:0-11568 GCA_964393015.1 uncultured Klebsiella sp. | reverse complement strand
CGGGTGCAGCGGGCAGTTCGGGCGCAGCTGGCAACGCGGGTGCAGCGGGCAGTTCGGGCGCAGCAGGCAACTCGAGTGCGGCGGGGAGCGCGGGAGCAACTGGCAGCGCGAGCGCAGCGGGCAGCGCTGGCGCGTTGCCGAGTGGCCCGGCCATGGGTGCGCCTTCAGCGGGCGGCCCGTACGGCGGCGGCGGCGGCGGCTCGAGCGGCGCAAAGACGGGAATCCAACCGACGCCCGCAGTCGCGGCAGGCGCGCAGCCCGCAGACGAGCGCACAGGCGGTCAAGCCACCGCAGAGGATGGCGGAGGCACGGGCGGCGGCAGCGGCGGCGGTGGCGACGGCAGAAGTTCGGCCGCGAGCGATGTGCGCGAGTCTCGCAGCGAGACGCCTGCCGCGCAGGCCCGCCCGAAGAGCCTCTTCAGCGATGTGCCTCCCATCGAGAAGGATGCCTCGTCAGGTGTCGACGCCCCCGAGGCCGCTCCCGTCGAGATCGAGGCCGAGATCGAAGCAGCGAATGAGGGCGCAGACGGGAAGAAGCGCGATGAGGAAAGCGGAACGCTCGGAACGGAGTCGCGCACCGATGCGCGGCAACCCGAGGTGCCCACCGCCGGTGGCGTCGGCGATCGAGGCGTTGGCGCAGGAGGCGAGGATCGGGAGGCCCCGACACGCTCGTCGCCGCAAGGTGCCTCGCGCGGTGTGGACGAGGCCGTGACGCCCGCCCCCGAGGCATCGCCCGACCAGCCTGGTGCGCAGGATCAGGACGCGACCAGTGGCGACGCCTCGAACGCCGCCGAACGAAGCGCGGACATCGCGCTCCCCGATCTCGATGTCGAGCGGCTCGACGCGGACGGAACGATCCTCGACCGCTCGGCAGAGGTCGCGCGCCGCAGCGCGCACCCTGTCACGGGAATCTGGGAGCAGATCGGCGGCCCGAACGACGCAGACTTCGGCCCAGGCGGCTACCAGCGTGCGGTGCTGATGCTGAACCCTGCGCTCAAGACGGCGGCCGTCTACCGCGTGTACCGAGGCGACATCGCGCTCGTCGTCGGGGGCGAGCTTGCGCTCGATGCCGAGCCCGCCCGAGCTCGCGTCGTCGAGGGCGCGATCACGATCCGAGAGGACGCTGCCTCGACCTCGCGCTTCCGCCGCACGCCGCTTGCGCTCGGTGGAAGCCCCGCCGTCACCGTCGCGCCGCCCGCGGGCGACGGACCCTGGGACCTCGACTGGCGCCGCGAGGGCATGGAGCTCGTCCTTGGTGAGAAGCGCTACGCCGCCATCTCGCGCGAAGCGTTCGAGGAGATCCGCCGCGGCGGCGGCGACATCGCCTCGGAGTCCGACCTCGCCGACAAGGTGGAGGCGCGGCCAGCCGACGCGACCACGCGGCGCGTGAACGAGACCTCCTTCTTCGGCCTCCGCGGCGGCGGCAAGCGGATCTGCTTCATCATCGACATCTCGAGCTCGATGATGGTGGACGCGAAGCTCGACCGCCTGAAGCAGGAGCTCTCCGCGACGATCCAGGCGCTCAAGCCCGACACGCGTTTCTCGGTCGTCTTCTTCGACGACCAGGCGCACATGATCTCGCAGGCCTGGATGCACACCGACGCGGAGCGGACGCACGCGCTCGGCGTGATCGCCGGGCAGAACACGGGTGGCGGCACGAACCCGCAGGGCGCCTTCGACTTCGCCTTCAAGACGCTCGACCCGCTTCCCGACTGCATCTACTACATGACCGACGGCATGACGCAGGTCGATGTCGCGGCGCAGCTCAGGTCGCTCAACGGCGGCCCGAACAAGACCACGGTCCATGCGATCGCCTTCGGAAACGGCAGCCTCGAGGCCGTGATGCGCCAGATCGCGACGGAGAACAACGGGACCTATCTCTTCGTGCCGTAGCCGCCTCACAGGCCGCGCGGGGTGCCCGGGATCCAGTGGTCGCGGTAGCGCGGCAGCGGCGCGGGGCACGCCGTGAGCGAGTAGTTGAAGCCCGCGCCGAGAAGCGCCTCCTTGACGGCGCTGAAGGAGTCGAACGAGTCCGGAGCCACATCGAGGAGCACCATGTCCTCGGCGGGGTCGAGCGAGGCCAGCATCTCCTGGAAGCGCGGATCGCGGAGAAGCGCGGCCGTGTCGACGATCGGGATGCCGGCGCCCGCGCGCAGCGGGATCGTGCGCGTGAACCCCGAGGAGTTCAGGCCTCGGCAGCTTCCCTCGAGCCTGCAGTCCGCGGCGATGGTGTAGCGGTTGTCCCACTGCTCGAAGAGCGCGCAGGTGTCTGGGTTTCGGTTCGACCAGTCGCAGACGGGGTAGATCCTGTCCTCCCACACCACGACGCTGTAGAGCCTGAGCTCGAGCGCGCGCTCGAGCGGCGTGCGCATCGTGCGGTCCTTCGCGCGCCGCGCCGACTCGAGCGCGGACTCGACCCGCGCGACCTCCTCGCGAAGAGGCGCGATCTGTGCGCCGATCTGCGCGAGATCCCCCGTGACGGCGGCCACCGCCTCGCTGTAGCGCGCGATCAGCTCCTCGCGCCGCGCGATCTCGCCGAGCGCCTCCTGCACGCGGTCCGCGGCGGCCGAGTCCGCGTCGCCATCGGCGGCCGCGGGCAGCGCGGAGAGCTCGCGCTCGAGCTCCTCCGCGCGCGCGCCGAGAAGCGCCAGCTGTCGCTCGCCGTCCGGGTCGCCCGCGACGAGGCTTGGCTCTGGCGAGCCTCTCGTCGAGGTCAGCGCGAGCAGCGCGGCGATGAGCGCCACGAAGATGATCGTGCCGAACATGTTGCAGATCGTGTCGAGCAGGAGGTCGAGGCTGTCGTCCGACTCGCGGCGCGCACGCTTCATGGCGCCGCCTCCTCGCCCGCCGCGGCCGCGCCCGGGAAGACGGGCGACACGAAGGAACCCTCGGGAATGAAGTCGAGGCCGAGCCGCGGCCTGTCCGCCTCGGGCATGGCGTCGATCGCGTCGAGGAGGGTCTGGTAGAGCGGAAGCCCCGACGGCGTGACCACGAGCAGGATGTAGGACGGCCGCTCCTGCGCGAGCACCTTGAAGAGCGCGAGTGCGTCGAGCGCCTGCGCCGCGTGGGTGCCCGCCGCGATCCGCGAGGCCGCGCCGTTCTCGGCGTCGGTCACCACGATGCGCGACGCGGAGACCTCGAAGACGACCGGCTTGAGCGGCTCCGCGGCGTCGACGATGAAGGTGATCCGCTTGCGCCGCTCGAGTTCCTGCAGCTCCTTCGTCAGCCGGTCGCGCGCGCGCGTCAGCTCGAGCACCTCGCGCAGGCTCGCCGCCTCGGGGTGCGCCACGAGGAGCTCGCGCAGCTGCTCCTCGAGCTCGCGGGTGCGCCCTTCAAGCGCCGCAAGCTGCGACGCGCCCGCGAGGAGCTCCTGCCGCAGCGAGGCGCGCTTCGCGAGCGGGTCGACATCGGGCCGCGCCGACGCGGTGCGCACGGCCTGTTCGAGCGCCGCGACGCGGTCGCGCAGCGCGCGCTCTCGCTCCTCGATCGGCACGCCGCCCTCGAGCGAGATGCGCCGCCCCTGCGTCGCCTCCGTCGTGATCTCCGTGACCTGGATGAGCAGGATCATGGTGATCACGATGGTGATGCCGATGACGCACACCATCACATCCTGGAACGAGAAGAAGGAGACAGGGGCGCCCGCGCCCGCGCGGCGGCGCATGGTCAGGGCTCCTTGCGCGCGATGCGCACGCGTGCGACGACCGCGTTCGAGCAGGCCGCGCGGATGTCGTCGCACAGCGCCTCGTCGGCGCGGCGCACCGCCGTCTGCAGGAGATGGATCACGAGCACCGCGATGAGCGCCTCCGCGGTGGTGATGAACGCCGTGTCGAGCCCCTCGAGCACGGTCTTCAGCTTCTCGGTGATCTGCCCCACGTCGGTGCCCGCGACCTTCATCACATCGCCGAAGCGCCCCATCGCCTGCGTGAGGCCGATGACGGTGCCGATGAAGCCGAGGACGGGAATCGCCCACACGAAGCCGCGCAGGATGGTGTAGCCCGAGTCCATGCTCGACTCGTCGTGGTCGCCGCGGCTCGAGAGCACCTCGTCGACATCGGACACGCGGCCGAGGTTGCGCATCATGCGCAGCACGGCGCGGCAGCGCGCGAGGAAGAGGAAGCGCGACGGATCGTCGACCGAGCGGTCGATCGCGTCGATCACGGCGTCGGCGGTCGCGTCGGTCAGGACGAACCCCGAGTCCTCGGGCACGAAGGCGAGCCGCAGCGCCTGCTTCTGCGCGCGGATCTTCAGCGTCTTGATGAAGAGGAAGACGAGCGACCAGATCGAGAGGAAGACGATCGGAATCGGGATCTGCCCGAACCCCGTGGTGTAGTGCCAGATCACGCCGCCCACGGAGCCGTCGCGGAAGGCGTAGACCGCGCCGTAGAAGGCGCCGCCGAGGATGAGCGTGAGGATCGACACCGTGAGCGAGCTCGGCGTGGTGCCGCGGCCCGTGGGCAGGCCGAAGCGCGCCTCGGGGTCGAGCCCGTGGTATCGAAGCATGGGGGTCGACGGCGTGGACGGAGCCGCGGACATGGCGCTGTGGTTCATCACGACGAGAGTCTCCTGAAGATGAGGATCGGCCCCTTGGGGAGCTGCGTGCCGCCGCTCGCGTCACCGAGGCCCTCGACGAGCCCGTCCCGCAGCGCGACCTCGACGATGTCCCAGCCGCTGCCCACGCGGACGACTGCGTGGAAGCGCCCCGACTCGCGGCGCCCGACGACGGCGCGCGGCGCGGCGCCATCGGCGGGCGCGAGCACGCCGAACGGGACGAGCGGCTGCAGCACGCCCGCGGCGCGCACCTGCTCGGTGCGCGAGGTCTCGAGGATGCCTGCAAGGCTTGGGAAGCGCTCGAGCGCTGCGGTCGCCTCCGCGCGCGCATCGCGGAAGTTCACGGCGGGCTCGAAGCCCGCGCGCGGCCAGTCGGCGGTCATCGCCTTCTGCGCGCCGCTCCGAAGCGACTCGCGCCACGCGACGAGCGGCTGCGCGAGCGCCTGCGGGAGATACCCCGACCGCTCGAAGATCATCGCGGCGTCGTGGAGCGCACGCAGGCGGAGGATCGGATCCGCCTTCGACGCTCCGATCGCCGTGAGGAGTTCGAGAAGCGCGGGCCGCACATCGGCCGCGCCGCCCGTCTCCATCCGCGCGGTCGCGGCGCCCCACGCGGCGGAGACCTCGTTCACACGAGGCGCGCCCGCGAGATCCTCGCGCTTCACCCAGAGGATCGAGTCGAGCCGCTCCGGCGGCGTGAGCAGGTCGGCGAGGTTCTCGACGGCCTGGTTGCGCGGGTCGGCGCCCGCGGCGGGGCGCCGATAGAAGATCCTGCCGCCCGTGAGCGGGACCTCCTCGAGGCCGCCGAGACGCGCGGCCGCAAGCTGCTCGGCCACGCGGCTCGGCGCCCAGAGGTCGCCCGCGCGCGTCGGGTCGAAGCGCGCCGCGATCGCGCGGAGGCTCTCGCCGAGAGGAGACGACGGGTGCTTGGCGAGGAAGTCGTAGACGATCTCGACGACGCGCGGCTGCTGGTCGGGCGAGACATCGCCCGAGAGGCCCGCGCCAAGGAGCGCGGCGAGACGCGGGCGATGGTCGTCGCGCCAGGTCTCGATGGCCGCCCATGCCGGCGCGAAGTCGCGCGCAGCTTCGAACGCCGCAAGCCGACCTTGGCGGGCAAGCACGGCGCCGTGGCGCGAGAGGATGTCGTCGAGCCGCTTCACGAAGTCGCTCTCGACCGTGACGGGTGCGCAGAGCCGCGCAGCGTCGAGGTCGCGCAACGCCGCCAGAAGCGCCTCTTCGCGCGACTTCGCCTCGACGAGGCGTGCGTCGATCCCCTCGATCTTGAGCGCGAGCCGCGCACGCGCGGTCTCGAAGCCCTCGCTCGCGGCACGCGCTGCGTCGAGCGTGCGCCGCGCAGACTCGAGCGACGCGATCGCGGTCTTCCAAAGGGCTGGGTCGACCTGCTCCGCGTCGGTCCATGCGCTTGGAAGCCTCGCCCCCGCCGCCGCGGCGTCGGCGGCGGCCGCCGCCGCGAGCGACGCACGGTCGGCCTCCTGCTCGAGCGCGGCAAGCCGCTCCACGCGCCGCCGCTCGAGCCCGTCGAGCGCGATCCGCTCGGGCTCCTCCGCATCGACCCGCGCCTCTGCGATGGAAGCCTTCATGGCATCGATGCGCGGCCGCGCAGCCCCGCGGTCAAGTTCCCCGCCGAGGTCCTCCACCAGCCTGCGGATCTCCTCGGTGCGCGCCACGCGCGCACGGTGAAGGGCATCCTCGCGGGCAAGCGACGCGGCCAGCGCTGCGTCGACTGTGCCGCCGCGCGCACGAATCTCCTCCGCGATCGCCCGCGCCTTGAGCGCGTCGTCGGCCTCGATCGCAGCGTCGAGCGCAGCGAGTTCCTGCGTGGCCCGGCGCGACTCGGCCACGGAGCGGACGACGAGCGTTCCCACGGCGGCCAGCGCAAGGGCACCCGCGACGGCGCCGATCAGATAGAGCCGATGCCGCCGCGACTGGCGCTCGCGCTCGGCGAGGACCGCCGCACGCGCGCGGTCGAGCAGCCCCGCGGGCGCCTCGCGCCCCGCATCGCGCAGAACCGCCACCTGCCGCTCGATCTCGACCGCAGGCCGCGCCTCGTTGAGCAGGATCTCGAGGCGCTCGACCTCGGCCTCGAACGACGCGCGCGCCGATTCCTCGCGCTCGAGCTCGCCGAGCCACGCGAAGGCGGGCGCGATGGACGCCGCGAGCGCCGCGTCGGGCATGCAGCCCGTCTCGAGGTTGATCGCAGCCCAGTCCGCCTCGAGCCGCGTGAGTGCCTCGCGGTCCATGCGCGCGGCCGCATCGTGGATCTCCGCGGCGAGCAGTGCGAACCGCTCCTGCGCGGCGCCTGCGCGCAGCGGCGTCGCGCGTGCGACGAGATCGTCCCTGAGCCCGCGGGGTACACCCGCCACCCACGGGTTCGAGTCGAGCGCGGCGATCGCATCCTCGAGCTCCGCGAGCGTCGCGCCCGCGCGAAGCCGCAGCGCGCCGATCTCGCGGAGCCACGCCGTCTCGAGCGCCTCGATCTGCTCGAGCCACATGCGGTTGCGCGAATCGGCCGCGCGGACCTTTCGCAGGATGCGCAGCCGCTCCGCGACCGGCTCGCGCCGCAGCGCGCTGAGCCGCAGCGCGTCGAGCAGCGCCCGCTGCCCCTCCGCGCGCAGCGCGATTGCGGCGAGCGACTCGACCTCGGCCGCGGTCGGCATGGGAAGCCGCGCGGCCGTCTCGCCGACCTCGGCGAGCCAGAACCGCCCGATCGTCGCGTCGTCCGATGGAAGCGTGCGCAGCGCCTCCGCCTCGCGCACGAGGCCTGGGTAGTCCTCGATCACGGAAAGCGCCTCGCTTGCGAGGCCCCTGTTCGCGAAATCGACGGCGCGGTCGATCGACGCGCGCACGCCGCGCACGCAGGCCTCGAGCTCCTGCAGGAAGGTCGCGCGCGCGACGGCGTCGGGCGCTGGCTGCAGCGCAAGCTCGCGCAGACCTTCGCGGATCGATCGGACGCTGGGAATCATGCTCATGGAAGGGCCCTGGCGTTCACGAGAGAAGAAGGACGATCGCCACCGCAAGCGCGACGACCGAGTAGGCGAAGAGGAGAACCACCACGAGGTCCGCGCGACCGACCCCGCTCGACGCGGGCCGCGGCGCGGGGCGCTGCGCAGCGCGTTCGTCCACGGCCGTTAGGTTCGGCTCCAAACGCGGCCCGCTCCCGGCGAGCGACGCCGTGATCAGTCCGCCCACCTCGAACGCGCTCCCGTCGACCGCGTCGATCGCGTCGATGCGTGGCTTGCGCACGGGCTCGTCCTCGACGACAGGCCCGCGCGTGAGCACGGGATTCACGCGCTGGCTCGCTGGCTCGCGCACCGTGGGCTCGACGAACGCGCCCTCGCGCGCGGCGCGCGCGGCGGCGCCGTCGCCGGCGGATGCGCCGCGCGCGACCTCGACCACGCGCACGCCGGGCTCCGCGAGCATCGCCCGCACTCCCGTCGCGTCCGCGCGCAGGAAGCGCAGCTGGCAGCGCACCCCCGCGGGCAGCCGCTGGAAGCGCGTCGAGAAGGTGACGAGCCAGCGCTTCTCGACGGGCATCAGCGCGAGGAGATCGACGAGAAGCGGGAGAAGGTCGATCTCATCGGGAAGCACGACGCACACGGGCGCGGTCGGCGCATCGAGAAGCGTCTGCGCCACGACGCCCGCCCAGCCTGCGTCGAAGCCCGCGACCTCCCACGCGCTCGCGCGGCGCGGCGGGCACGAGCCCTGCGGAAGCAAAGGCCCCGCCGCGCGTTCACCGACCGCGGGAACACCCTCGCAGAACGCTCCGAACCTCGACAGCATCCACGCGGGCCCCGCCTCGGCGCGCTCATGGGGCTCGACGACGAGGTGGTGCGCCACGCGGTTCGGGCGACCGCTCCAGTCGCTCCCGCACGGTGCCGTGCGCGAGAGCACGGTGTGGCTCCTTCCCTGGACGGAGAGAATGCGGTGCGCCCATTCGATCGTGTCTGCACCGACGGCGCGCGTCCTGTCGAAGTCGTAGCCGCTGAGTTCCGCGAGCACGCGCTCGAGCGAAGGCGACAGGCCGCGCGTCACGGCCGCGAGCGTGAACCCGCCCTGCCCGCGCACGCCGCGCTCGACCGATGTGTGGACGAACTCGTGGCTCATGTGCGCACGAACTCCCTGAAGAGCGCGGGCTCCGCCTCCGCAAGCGCGACGACGAGCGGCGCGGCGGGCCAGAGCGGGCGGAGGTCGCGCGGGCGGATCGCTAGCGCCCCGTCGCCGCTCGCGCGCGAGGGCGCGCTGCCGAGCCCGCTGAAGGGAACGATGCGCACGCGCGGGTCGAGCGCGCGCGCCGTCGCGAGGAACTCCGGCATGTGCGCCGCCAGGAAGCGCGCGCTCGCATCGTCGATCGCCGCGAGCGTCTCCGGCGGCGGAACGGCGACGCTCGGCCGCGCCGCGAGGCTCTCGAGGCCGCTTCCGATCTGCGGCGTCGCAAGATGGCCCCAGATGTCCGCCTTCGCAAGCGCAAGCACGATGCGCAGCGGCAGCGGGTCGTTCGCGCCGAGCGCGCGCAGTCGTCGCACGCGGTTCGCGGCCTCGATCAGGACGAGGTCCTGCCGCTGCTCCGTGCTGCCCGCGCCGCCCATCGACTGGACGACATCGCGCCCGCCGAGCCGCTCGATCACGCGCTGGTCCTGCGTCGGGTCGACCACGAAGACGAGCGCGCGAGAGACGGCGAGATGCCGCGTCACGGGCTCGTGCGGCGCGTCGCTTCCAGGAAGGAAGTGCTCGCCCGCGTTGTCGTAGAGCGCAAGGAGCTGCCGCGCACCGCCGCGGCCGACCACGAAGAGCTGCGGCTTCGGCGCGGTCCACGACGCCTCCGCCAGGCGGAACGAGCGGTAGAGCCTCCCCGAGAGATCGGTCTTCGCGATCATCGTGGGCTGGTCGGGCGTCGACGAGCGGAAGAGCGCGGACTCGAGCTCGACCGTGAGGTCGTTGAGCGTCGGGTCGGCGTCGAGGAACTCGAGCCCGTCGACCACGAGCCCCGAGCGCATCGAGAAGCTGGCCGCCGCAAGCATGACCGACTTCCCGCACGCGGGCGCGCCGACGATCGAGAGGATCGTCTGCGGAAGCTCGATCGCGGCGGGCGGAAGCTCGAGGTGGCAGCGCGGGCACGCGAGGCGCGTGCATACGGCGCCGAGCGGATCGATGGCGCGCCCCTGCGCGTCGAAGCGGCTCGGAAGGAAGCGGAGCTGCGCAGCATCGCCGAGCACCGCGTCGCCGCGAAGCCCCGCGTGCTCCGAGATGAACCGCACCGCCGCGGGAGGGAACTCGTGCCAGCAGTGCGGGCAGACGACGGTGGGGACGAGCGTGCGGGTCGACATGGTTCGAGTTGGTTGGTTCGGCGTGCGCGTCACGGAGTCGATGAAGGCGCGGGCGGGCCCATCCGCGCGCCCGCGGGCCGCTCGAGCACGACGACGAGGTGGCGGGCCCCCACGGGCTCGCCGAGGAAGAGCGAGCCGATCGAGATCGAGAGATCGGCGCCCGCGGGCAGGAGCGCAGGGACATCGGTCCCGGGCACCGTCACCGCGACGCCGACGACCTCGCCGTGCGTGGCCTCGAGGTTGCTGCCGAAGCCGCGCCACGGCGTGCCCGTGCCGCCTGCGACGACCACATCGACGATGTCGAGGTCGACCGCGCGGTCGCGCGGCAAGGCGAGCACGGCGACCTCGACCGAGCCAGGCCCGACGACGCGATGCTCGAAGCGGCCCATGCGCGCGCCGTCTGTGGCGCCGATCGCGCGCGCGGTCAGCGTCCACCCGTCGCGCTCGAGCGAACGGAGGAGATCGAGGAACCCCGTGAAGGTGCTCCACGCACGCGCCTCGTCGACGAGTCCCGCGGGCGGAAGCGGCTCGGCGGCGGCCACGACGATCGACTCGCGCACCGAGCGGAGCGACGGCCCCGCGCGCACGATCTCAAGCACCTGGTCGGCGGCGAGCGCGAACTTCAGCCCCGCGCGCTCGGAGCCGTCCGCGTTGCGCTCGCCCCAGGTGGCGACGGCCGCGACCTCGAGCGAACCCTCGAGCATGAGCGGCCCGCCGCTGCACCCGTCGGAGAAGTTGGCGCTGGTCTGGACGAGCGTGGGCTTCCCCTGCGCGCGCCGCACGCCCGAGACGAGCCCGTCGAAGAGGCTGTGCGTGGCCACGCCGCGGGCGTCGTCGTCGTCCTCCGCCGCGAGGTCGAACGCGCGCGAGGCCACATGCCCCAGCGCCACCACGCGCGCGCCGACCGCGAGCTCGTCTGACGGCGCGATCGCGAGCGGCTCGACGCCGATCCCTTCGAGCTGCGGCCTGAACGCCTCGACGCTGACGGCGGCGAGGTCGAACTCGCGCGCGTCGGGCGCGACTTCCATCACCTCGAGGAAACGCGGATGCACGCGGAACTCGCGCGTCGCGATGCCCGGGAGCCGGAAGAGCACGCTTCCATCCGCAGGGCTCCTGAAGATCGCGTCGACCGCGCGCGCGCCCTCGATGACATGGAAGTTTGTGACGAGCCAGAGCACGCCCTTGTCCTCGATCACGAAGCCCGTGCCCGTGCCGAGGTCGCTTGTGATCTGCGGCACGGCAAGCTGGTACTGCGCCCACGCGATTCCAGCGGGCCGCGCGCGCAGGTGATTGACGAGAAGGACGGCGCCCACGATGAGCACCGCAAGCGACGCCGCCACGATGCCGAGCGCCTTGACGAGACGCGCGGCGCCGCCGTCGGCCTCGCGCTGCGCGGCGACCTCGGCCGCGACCTTTGCATCGACCGCGACGCGATAGGCCTCGTCGAGCCTGCGTGCATCGACCGCGCGCGGCCGCTCGCCGAGCGTGAAGGCAGCGCCCGAGAGCGGCTGCGCGCGACGACGCGCCTCGGCAGACGGGTCCGACGCCTGCGCAGGCGGCGCGCCGCCGGCGCCGTCGTTCTTCGCGCCGCAGCGCTTGCAGACGACGGTCTGCCCCGCGTTCGCGCGCGCAGCGAGGTATTCGAGTCCGCAGGTGTGGCAGTGGGAGGTCATCGG
>CAYMSD010000096.1:0-13200 GCA_964393015.1 uncultured Klebsiella sp. | reverse complement strand
TGCCCGCATGCTTCAGCATGCGGAACGGGTGGTGTCAGCCGTCGACTCCGACGATTGTCGTTCCGTGGACTCCGCCCACGGACACCCGTGGGCCGGCGACTCCGATCAGGCCCGTGCCGAACGACAACCGCGGGACGGCAGCAGATGCGCCGTCCCGCGGTCGTGTTGCTTCTCCCCGTTCTTCTCTCCCCCACGGGGCATCGTCGGCCGCGGCGCACCGCTCCTACCGCGAGGAACCCGCGGGCTCGAGCGCGGCCTTGTTGAGGGTCTCGGCGATCTTGCTGAGCCCCTCGTCGAAGCGGCGCTCCTCGGTCAGGGTCTTCAGCAGCTCCGACGCGGCGGCGGTGTGTCCGAGCAGCATCGCCCAGGTTCGCGCGCAGCCGTAGCCGGCCATCTCATCGTGCTCGAGACGCTGCACGGCCGCGATGAGCGCGGCGTCGCGCACATGCGGATCGATCTTGGCACGCGAGGCGATCTCCGAGCAATCCTCGAGGATCCCCTTCGATCCGTGCGTCTCGAGTCGCTTCGGCTTCGCGCCGATCTCGCCGAAGACGCGCTCGAGCCGCGCGACGTGCTGCTTGGTCTCGTCGAGATGCGCGCGCAGCGCCTCGACCAGCTTCGGGCTCGAGGCCGCGCTCGCAAGGCGGGTGAGGACCGCCTGCGAGTGCATCTCGCTGGCGTGGAGTTCGTTGAGCTGCTCGACGAGCAGGTCCTTCAGTGAATGCATGGTCGCTGGTGCCGCGGTGGGCATGTGTGTTCCTTTCGTTCAATCGTTGGTTCTTCGTCTGCTCGTGGAGCCGCCGCCCGGCCTGCGTCGCGCGCGGGCCGGGCGACGGCGTCCTCCTCGGATGCGATGCGCGAAGCGCTCAGCCCGGAACCGGCACGCGGCGCGCCGCGGGCTTCGACTCGGCCTTCACCTCGATGCGCTTTCCGCGCTGGCCCGGCTTCTTCGCCACATGCACGGTGACGACGCCGTTCTCGCTCTCGGCGTTCACGCGCTCGGGGTCGATCGTCTCGGGAAGGTCGATCACGCGGCGGAACGAGCCGAAGCGCCGCTCGCAGCGGTAGAAGTTCTCCTCCTCGATCTCCTCCTTCTCCTCCTTGCGGCCCGAGATCGAGAGCGAGGTTCCCGTGATGGAGATGTCGAGGTCGCGCACGGGAATGCCGGGCACCTCCGTCCGCACGACGATCTCGTCGTCGGTCTCGCTGACATCGATGGGCGGGATCCAGCCCTCGGTGCGCGAGGCGCCGCCGTTGGTGGTGGCCATGCTGGTCAGCGCGCGGCCGAGCATGCGCTCCATGGCGCGGTCCATGTCGTCCCGCGTGCGCGTGAGTTCGTCGAAGAAGGGCATCCTGTTGAAGAGCGTGAGGTTCATGTCGTTGTCCTTTGCTTGCTGTGCTTGCTGTGCTTGCTGTTCCTGCTGCTTCCCTGCCTGCCAAGACCCGCGCGCTCCGCGCGCGGCGTCGGACCGATCTGTTCGACGGGCGCCCCCGTCGCGCGGCCGTCACGAGTACGGATCGACCACGAGACGGTCGTCGACGCGGCGGACGCCCGGCGCGAACCCGACGACGCGGTCGATGGTGTCCTTCTCGACCCACGAGCGCACGCGGCCCGTGAGCATCACGACGCCGTCCTTGATGCTGATGCCGATGCGGCGCGCCTCGCGCTCCGCCTGGCGCTCGAGCGCCTCCTCGATGTCGCTCTTGAGGCGCGTCGTGTCGACGGCCTTCGCCGCCACGGCGATCTGGTTGATCACGCCGCGCACGCCGGCGAGCCCACGAACGACCCGTTCGGCATCGGCGCGCTGCGACCAGGTCTGCACCGCACCCTCGAGCGTGACGATGCCGAGCGAGACGGTCGAGGTGATCTTCTCGTCGGGGACGAACGCATCCCACTCGAGCGCGTCGCGCACGGCGCGGGCGATGTCGGTGTCGGTGCGGGCGCCGACGCCGGGCACCTTCACCTGGAGCTCGTCGACGACGTCGAGCACGCCGTGCACGCGGTGCGCCGCCTCGCGCGCCGCGATCTTCTTGGCATAGACGCCCACGCTTCCCGTGAGCGTCACGACGCCCTCCTTGACCTGCACGCCGATGTCCGTCTCGTCGACGCGCGAGTCCCACCTGAGCTCGTTGAGCACGTCGCTCTTGATCTGCGAGTCGCTCTTCACGATTGCCGTTGTGATGGCCATGTCCGTCCTCCGCTGGTCCCGGTGGCTGGTGCGAGTTCGGTCCGTCCACCGTCATCCGGACCGCAGCAATTTGGCCATCGGGACGCCGCAGCGGCCACGGGGACGGTTCCGCGATCGCGCCGTTCAGCGGGGCGAGGATGCGCGCGCGGTGAGGACGGAGCGGTGCGTGGCGTGCACCACGCGCTCGGCGGTGCTCCCCGTGAGGATCCGCTCGAGCATGCCGACCGCATGTCGGCCGAGCACGATCACGGTGGCGTGCGTCCGATCCGCCTCGCGGGCGAGCGCATGGAGCAGCTCGCCGTGCTCGAGCCGCGTCGACACCTCGATCTCCGCGCCGGCCGCGCGCGCCGCCGCGCCGAAGGACCGCGCGGCGTCCTCGAGGGCCCGCATGACCCCCGCCTCGCCGAGAGCGACCTCGGCAGGCGGCAGGTCGGGAGCGGCGACGGGCGTCGGCGCAGGTGTCGCGGTCAGGCTCGCGCGCTCGGAGATCTCGAGGACGGGCGCGGAAGGCACGACGTGCACGAGCTCGACGCGCACGGCAGCGCCCTCGCGTGGCGCAGCGTCGCACATGAGGTGCGCCGCCTCCAGCGCGGCGTCCGCGTCGCGCGAGAAGTCCGTGGCGACGAGCACGGAGCGGACCGCGGGCGCCGACCCATTCTCGGGTTCTCCGCGGACGACGAGCATGGGGCAGTCGAGCTCGCGCAGCAGCCGATCCGTCGTGCTTCCGAGGATGGCGCGACGCACCGCACCGAGCCCTCGGTCTCCGACGACGACGAGCGCGCGCGCCGCACGGCCCGCGCGTGCCCGCACCATGCCGACGAGGTCGCCCACGCGGCACTCCCGGTCGATGCGGACGCCGTCGCGGTCTCCGCGCGGCGCGATCCGGTCGCACTCGACGAGCATCCGCTCGCGGCCCCGAGCCTCGAGAAGCGCGCGGAACTCGTCGCTCTCGCCGAGCGCGGTCGGCTCGACGGCGTGGACGAGCGCGACCCGCATCGGCACGCGCGCGTCGCGCACGATCGAGACGGCCCAGCGCAACGCACGACGCGAGTCGTCGGAGAAGTCGAACGGCACGATGCACTCGACCTCCGCACCCTCTCGCGCTTCCCCGACCGACTCCGCGGAGTCCTTCGTCTCGATCCGTTGCATGGCGACTCCCAGGGTTCCTTACTCGGCGCGGCCTCGATGACACGATGACATGAGGGCGCTGCCTCGCGAAGCACACTTGCGCGGCGCGGGACCGCGCGACACGCGGAGCCTTCCGCGAACATCCGAGGCGGCGCGGCCACTTCAGGCACGAATCCCTCAGGACTTGATGCGGAGTCGTGCCAATGGTTCGCCGTGTTCGCAGCGATGTGCGCGCAGGGCTTCGGTCGTTCCGATCGGCGCGCAGGACACGGCGAACACACGCGAAGGAGCCTGGACACCATGAATCGCAGCGAACGCAGCACCGCAACGGGCATCGGCATCGGACTCGAGGACGCGCTCGAGAAGAGCCTCGAGCACACGCACGACCTCCAGCGCGAGCTCGACAAGCTCAAGGCGGACTTCCAGCGGCTTCGCAGCGACGCCGCCACCTTCGGCACCGACTCCGTCCGCGCGGCCCGCGTCGGCCTCAACGAAGGCGTGCGCGCGGCGGCGGCCCGGAGCCGCGAGGCGGCCGAGGCGGCGGAGAAGCGCATCGTCGCGCACCCGTTCCTGTCGGTCGGCGCGGGGCTCGTGCTCGGCGTGCTCCTCGGCATGCGACTCTCGCGCCGCCCGTGAAGGGGCGGCCGCGGGACGCGGGCGGCGCGGGGCCCGATGGAATCGAACACACCGCCGAACCCAGGGCTCGCCTCGACCGGCGCGCGGATGGACTTGCTGATGGACTTCCTCGACGACATCCTCTCCTCGGTGTCACGACGCATCGCCTGGGAAGGCCGCCTGATCCAGCGGCGCACGCTCCAGGTGGTGTTCGCGGCGGGATTCGCGCTGGTGGCCGTCTGCCTCGCCGCGGTGGGGGCGCTTCTCGTGCTTCTGGCGCTCTATCTCCGCGTGGAGGTCGACGCCGGTCCGATCGCGGCCACGCTCGCGACCGCTGCGGCGGCGCTCCTCGTCGCGCTCGCCGCGGCGGCAGGCGCGCGCGCGTTCATCGAGCGCTGAGTCCGCGCGCCTGCCGCACGGAGGGCGACGAAGTCGGTCCGCACAGCGCGGGGGCGGCGAGGTCCATCCAGGCGCCGGGCGCGGCATGGTGGCGGGCGGACGCGGCCGCCGCGCCCTCGGATCGACGGTTCGGCCGTGGCCGCTTCACCGCGCACGCCATGACGGCCGACCCGGCGACGGGATCGGGCCGGACGGACCGAATCGCCTTCGATGCGCGGCGACCGCCCACGCACGCCCCCGGCTCCGCTACCGTGCCGCGCCATTCGGTCCCTCCGACGGACCGTCCGCACGCGGCACCAACCAGATGGCACATTCCACCACTTCGCAGGACGCCTCGACTTCAGGCGCACCTTCCCCGAACTGTCTCGTGCAACGCACCGCGACGGGCGAGGGCGTGTTCGCCCGCCGCGCGCTTGCGCAGGGCGAACGCATCCTCGAGATCGAGGGCGAGCCTGTCCCTGCGCCGACGCGGCACTCGATCCAGCTCAACCTCGATCTCCACATCGAGTGCACCACGACGATCGGCGCCGACGAGATGCGCGTGCGCTTCCCGTGGCGCTTCCTCAACCACTGCTGCGAACCGAACGCCACCGTCGTCGGCCGCGCGCTGGTCGCGCGCCGCGCGATCGCGGCGGGCGAGGAGATCACCTTCGACTACACGACGACCGAGGCAGCGATGGCGGAGCCCTTCCGCTGCGGCTGCGGCGCGGCGCGGTGTCTCGGCGAGGTGCGCGGCTTCCTCGCGCTCTCGCCCGACGAGCAGCGCGCGCGCGCGGAGTTCGTGGCGCCGCATCTGAAGGCGTTCCTTCCGAAACCGCAGGCATGACGACTCCCGCGTCGGCGCGCACGGTCCTCGACCTCCTCGACCGCGCCTGCGCGGCCGACCGCGGCGCGTGCGCCCTCGATGTGCCGGGCGTGGCGCGGCTCTCCTACGGCGAGCTCGAAGTTCGCGCGCGCCGCGTGGCTGCAGGCGTGGCGCCGTTCGCCGCGCGCGACTCCGTCGTCGCCATCGCGCTTCCGCGCACGGACCCGTGGCTCTACGCCGCGATCCTCGGCGTCATGCGCGCGGGCGCCGCCTATGTCGCCATCGACCCCGCGTTTCCGGCGCGTCAGGCTGCGGCGATCCTCGCCGATGCGGGCGCCGTCGCGCTGATCGCAGCCCCCGCGCGCGCCGCGGAGCTCGCTGCGGAAGGCGGGCGCGCTCCCCTCCTCGCGCCTGCGGACCTCGAGCGGGCGACACCCGCGGAGAGTCCGCATGCAGCGCATCCCGACGACCTCGCCTATGTGATCTACACCTCGGGCACGACCGGGAAGCCCAAGGGCGTCGAGATCGAGCACCGCTCCCTCCTCAACCTCGTCGCGGGCGATCTCGGCGAGTTCCGTCTCGGCCCCGGCGATCGCGTCGCGCAAGGCTCGAGCGCGAGCTACGACTCGAGCGTCGAGGAGATGTGGCTCGCATGGGCCGCGGGCGCAACCGTGGTCGTCATGGACGACGAGACGGCGCGGCTCGGGCCCGATCTGCTGCCGTGGCTCGTGCGCGAGCGGATCACGGTCCTCTGTCCGCCGCCGACCTTGCTGCGCACCCTCGGCTGCAGCGACCCCGAACACGAGCTGCCCGCGATCCGTCTTCTCTATGTCGGCGGAGAGGCGCTTGCGCCCGATCTCGCGGACCTCTGGTCGCGTGGTCGCCGGCTCGAGAACGGCTACGGCCCGACCGAGTGCACCGTCACATGCCTCCGCGCGACGGTCCGCGCGGGCGAAGCCGTGACGATCGGCCGCGCGATTCCCGGCTCGTTCGCAGCGGTCGTCGACCCCGACGACGCGGGCCTCCGCGAGATCACCGACGAGACGCAGGGCGAGCTCGTGGTCGGCGGCGCATCGCTCGCGCGCGGCTACCGGGGCCAGCCCGAGACGACCGCGGCGCGCTTCGTCGAGCACGAGACGCTCGGCCGCGTCTACCGCACGGGCGACCTCGTCCACCGCGACTCGCTGGGCGCGTTCCACTACCACGGCCGCATCGACGCGCAGGTGAAGCTGCGCGGCTACCGCATCGAGCTCGGGGCGGTCGAGGCGGCCCTCGCGGCGCAGGCTGGCGTGCTCGAGGCGGCCTGCACGGTGGAGGGCGACGGCGCGCAGCGACGGCTCGTGGCGCATGTGGTGCCGCACCCGGGCCGCCAGGTCGACGCAGACGCGCTGCGCGCGGCGCTCGCGCGGGATCTGCCGCCCTACATGGTCCCCTCGGCCATCGCCGCGATCGTGCGCGTGCCGCGCACGGTCGGTGGCAAGATCGACCGCCGCGCGCTTCCAGAGATCGGTGCGCGCGCCGACGCGGCCGACGCCGCACCGCACGCGCAACCATCGACCGAGACGGAGCTGCATGTCGCGCGCGCGTTCGCGGCCGCGCTCGGGAAGGACGGCGTGGTCTCGGTGGACGCCGATCTGTTCGACGACCTCGGCTTCGACTCGCTCACGGTCGCGATCGCCATCTCGCGCCTGCGCGCCGCGCACGCGGCGTCCGCGGCCACGGTGCGCACGGTCTACGAGCACCGCACGGTGCGCGCGCTCGCGGCCGCGCTCGACGGCGCACGCACCGCCCTGCCGCGCTCGCCGTCGGAGTCCGCAGGTCTTCCCGCGGCGCGTGGAACCCCGCGGCCGATCCTCGCGACGACGCTGCAGGCGGCCTTCCTGGCGGTCGCCCTTGTCGCCGTGTCGCAGGTCCTCTGGATTCCCTCGGCCATCGACATGCTCGATCGCGCCTTCGACGGGGACGGCCTGCGCGGCGCGCTGCTGCTCGCCGCCGCGGCGTTGCTCGTCGGAGTCGCCTACCCGCTCGCCGCGATCGCGTTCGGCGTCGCCGCCAAGTGGCTGGTGCTCGGCCGCGTGAAGCCGGGCCGCATCCGCGCGTGGAGCCTCGCGCATCTGAGGCAGTGGATCGCGGTGCGCTGCGTGGCGCCGATCCCGTGGGAGATCCTCGAGGTCCTCGACCTCGCGCCCGCGGTGCTCAGGCTCCTCGGCGCGAAGGTCGGCCGCGGCGTGCACATCCATCGCGGCGCCCGCTTCAACGACGGCGGGTGGGACCTCATCACGCTCGAGGATGGCGCGACCGTGGGGCAGGACGCCTGCCTCCGCGCCGTCGAGCTCGAGGCGGGGACGCTCGTCTTCGGCGCTGTGACGGTGCGCAGGGACGCCACGCTCGAGACGCGTGCAGGCATGTCGCCGGGCGCGGAACTCGGCGAAGGCAGCATCCTGCGCGCACTGTCGAACCTCGGCCGCGGCGAGGTGCACGAACGCGCGATCCTCGATGGCGTGCCCGCGCAGCGCGTCGCGCGTGCGCCCGAGCCGCCCGTGGTCGCCGCGCCGCCGCACGCGGCGCTGCGGCTCGCCGTGGCTCTCGCGCTGCTCGCGACGCTCGCCACGGCGCTCGTCGCTCCCTGGACGGCCGCGCTCTGGCTCTTCGGCGTGTCCATCGACGCGCTCGGCCTCTCGCCCGCCAACCTCGCGCGCCTCGCCGGCGCAACCATCGCAGGCGCCATCGGCTCCGTGCTCATGCATGCGCTGCTCGTGCGTGCGCTCGGGCCTGCGCCGCGCGGCCCGTTCTCGCTCCACGGAATCGCGGCGCTGCGCCTCTCGCTCCAGTCGATGCTCGTCGAAGGCGCGGGCAAGTGGCTCTCGGGCACGATCATGTGGCCGATGTGGCTCAACCTCGCGGGCGCGCGCATCGGGAAGGGCTGCGAGATCTCGACCATCACCGATGTCGTGCCGTCGACGGTCGCGATCGGCGCGGAGACCTTCTTCGCGGATGGCATCTACCTCGGCGGACCCGCGCTCCACGCCGGAACGGCCACGATCGAGCCGATCGAGCTCTCGCGCTCCTGCTTCGTCGGCAACCACGCGGTCCTTCCCTCGGGCTCGCGGCTCGCGCCCGAGACGCTCGTCGGCATCTCCACGCGCGGAAGCGGTCTTCCCGACGAATCGGGCGCCTCGTGGTTCGGCCATCCCGTGTTCCGGCTGCCGCGGCGCGAGGTCGTCGATGCACCGCGCGAACTCACGCACGACCCGCCGCTCGTGCGCCGCATCAACCGCTGGGCGTGGGAGCTTGCGCGATTCGCGCTGCCGCTCGGCCCGATCGTCGTGGCGCTTGTCTGGTTCCGCGCGATGGAGGCCGCGAGCATCGCGCAGGCGACCGCGCTCTTCCGCCTCGTCACGCTTCCCCTCGGCGTCCTCGCGGCGCTCGCCTCGCTCGCGCTCGCCATCCTCGCGATGAAGTGGATCCTCGTCGGGCGCGTCAAGCCGGGCACGCATCCCCTCTGGAGCTGCTGGTGCAGCCGCTGGGACTATCTCTATGTCGCGTGGGGCATGTGGGCCGCGAAGCCGCTCGCGGCGCTCGAGGGCACGCTGCTCCTCGTCCTCTATCTGCGCGCGATGGGCTCGCGGATCGGGAAGCGCGCCCTGCTCGGCGCAGGCTTCTCGCATGTGGTCGACCCCGACATGCTGCGCTTCGGCGACGATGTCACGGTGCAGGCGCTCTTCCAGGCGCACACCTTCGAGGACCGCGTGCTCAAGATCGACCATGTCCACATCCGCGACGGTGCGACCGTGGGCGCGAACACCGTGGTGCTCTACGGCGCCGACATCGGCCCGCGCGCGGTCGTCGAGCCGCATTCCGTGGTCATGAAGCGCGAGCTGCTGCTTCCCGGCATGCGCTACGAGGGCGTCCCGACGGAGCCCGTCGGCGCGGTCACGGCCGTGCGCTGACGGCGCCGCCGCGCAGCCGCAGGCTGTTCGCCACCACGCTCACGCTCGAGAGCGCCATGGCGGCGCTTGCCGCGATCGGCGGCAGCATCCATCCCGTCCACGGGTAGAGCGCGCCCGCAGCGAGGGGAATCAGCACGAGGTTGTAGCCGAACGCCCACGCGAGGTTCTGGCGGATCACGCGCAGCGTGGCGCGGGAGAGCGCGATCACCTCGGGCACGCGCCGCAGGTCGTCCGAGACAAGCAGGATGTCGGCGCTCGTCTTGGCGAAGTCGGTCCCGCCCGCCATCGCGATCCCGGGGCGCGCCGCCGCGAGCGCCGCCGCGTCGTTGAGGCCGTCGCCGACGAACGCCGCGCCGCGCGGCTCCTCGACGAGCCGCGCGACGAGCTCGGCCTTGCCCGCGGGCGTCATCGACGCATGCACGGAAGCCGCGTCGATGCGAAGCGCCTCCGCCACCGCCCTCGCAGGCCGCTCGGAGTCGCCCGTGACGAGCAGAGGCTCGACCTCGAGCGCACGCAGCGCATCGACCGCATCGCGCGCATCGGCGCGCACGCGGTCCTCGAGCGCGATCGAGCCGACGAACGCGCCGTCGGCCGCGACGAAGACGCGCGTGGCGCTCGACTCCGCGGCGTGCGGATCCACCGTCACGCCGCACTCGCGCATCCACGCCGCGTTCCCCACCTCGACCGAGTGCGACAGCACGGTCGCCTGCACGCCCTTCCCCGCGAACGCGGTGAACGCGGTCGGCTCCTCGACGGCGATCCCGCGGGCTCGCGCCGCATCGACGATGCCGCGCGCGACCGCATGCTCGCTGCGGACCTCGGCGGCCGCCGCCAGCCCGAGCAGCGCCTCCTCGCTCCATCCATGCGCGGGCGCGACGGCGGTCACGGCTGGGCGCCCCTCCGTGAGCGTGCCCGTCTTGTCGAACGCGATGCGCCCGACCCGTGCGAGGAGCTCGAACGCGTTCGCGCGCCGGAAGAGGACGCCGAGCGCGGCGGCGCGCCCCGACGCGACCATGATCGCCACGGGCGTCGCGAGCCCGAGCGCGCACGGGCACGCGACCACGAGCACGCTGACGACGGCCTCGACGGCGCGCGCGTGGCGGATGTCGGCGGGCCCGAGCAGGAGCCACGCCGCGAACGCGCCGAGCGCGATCGCAAGCACGATCGGCACGAACACGGCCGCGACCCGGTCCGCCGTGCGCGCGATCGAGGCCTTCGTCGACTGCGCCTCGTCGACGAGCCCCGCGATCCGCGCGAGCATCGTCTCATCCGCGCCGCAGCCCGCCTCGATCTCGAGCGCGCCGACCGTGTTCAGCGACCCTGCGAAGACGCGCTCGCCCACGCGACGCAGGCGCGGCATCGGCTCGCCCGTGAGGAGCGATTCATCGACCTCGCTCTCGCCACGCACCACGGTCCCGTCGATCGGAATGCGCTCGCCGGGCCGCACGACGACATGCATGCCCGCCGTGATCTCGGCCGCCGCGATCTCCCGGTCGGCGCCGTCGACGCGGATGCGCGCCATGGGAACGGCCGCCGTCGACAGCGCACGCAGTGCATCGCCCGCACGCGCGGTGGCGCGCGCCTCGAGGAATCGGCCGAGCAGCACGAACACGAGAATGACCGCCGCCGCCTCGAAGGTGAGCGCGTGTCCCGCGTGTTGCGCGTGTCCTGCGAACAGCGCCCACGCGCTCGACGCGAACGCCACGCTTGTCCCGAGCGAGACGAGCGTGTTCATGTCCGCGTCGAAGGTCTTCAGCCGCGCGAGCGCCGCCGCGTGGATCGGCCAGCCGCACCAGAGATAGACCGGCATCGCGAGCGCCAGCTGCACCCACGGCATCGCGGGGCCATCGAGCGCGGGGATGGCGCCGTGCGACATGGCGATCACGACCAGCGGAAGCGAGAGCACCGCGCCCACCGAGACGCGCAGCCGCAGCAGGCGCGCCTCGGCCGCCTCGCGTGCGGCACGCACCGCGGGGTCTCGCGCGATGTCAAGCGCGAACCCCGCGCGCTCGACGGCCCTCGCGAGTCCCGCGAGGTCGACCTGACGCTCGTCGAAGTCGATGCGCGCGCGCTTCGTCGCGAACGACACGGTCGCCCCGCGCACGCCCTCGACGGCGGACAGCGCGCGCTCGACCTTGGACGCGCATGCGGCGCAGTGCATGCGGTCGACGGGCAGCACGCGCACGGTCGCGCCGCCATGTGTCGCAACCGTCGTCGGCTCCGCCATCGCGGTCAGCCGCCGATCTTCCCGACATGCTGCTCGAGCCGCGCCTTCACGGCCGCGCGCGGCATGTAGCCCGTCCACGAGTCGATCACCTCGCCGTCCTTCATCAGGAAGAGCGCGGGGATGCCGCGCACGCCGAACGCAGCGGCGACCTCGCCCTCGGCGTCGACATCGCAGAACGCGACGCGCACCTTGCCCTCGAGCTCGGGGGCGAGCGCGGCGAGCTCCGGCTTGAGCATGCGGCACGGCGGGCACCACGACGCCCAGAAGTCGACGAGGACGGGAACGGACGACTGCGCGACTTCCTTGTCGAAGTTCGCGCTGGTGGCGTGGAAGGTGTTGGGGGCGTCGGACATGGAACCTCTCTCCTGGTGGATGTCTGGGACGGAAGACGCACGGTACGCGCGCGGCAGGGGTCGTGCCGCCTGAGAGGCCGCGAGCGTGGAGACGCGTTCCCAATCAAGGCGTCCGAGAAGCGCCTCGCGCGGGGCGCGGCTGCGCAAATCCCCCCACCACAGCCGCTTGCACGCCTGAAGCCGCACGGTACACTCCCCGATCTTTCGCCAACTCTCCCCGCCCTCGGTCGCCGCGCGCTGCGGGACACTCGGGCTGGGAATTCGCCGGGCAACGAAGCCGGGCAAACAGGAAGGTCAGGTCGAGCATGAAGAAGGACACCCACCCGAAGTACTACCCCGAGTGCAAGGTCATCTTCCGCGGGGAGGTCGTCATGACCGTCGGCGCCACGGTGCCCGAGATGAATGTCGAAATCTGGTCGGGCTCGCATCCCTTCTTCACGGGCCAGAAGACCTTCGTCGACACCCTCGGCCGCGTCGAGCGCTTCCAGAAGAAGTTCGCCGGCAACTACTTCGACAAGAGCAAGAAGAAGTAAGCCGATCGATCGATCCCACCAGGCGGCCGTCGGAAGCGACGGCCGCTTGTCTTTTTCCTCCCCGCCGACCCTCGGAAACGGTGCCTGGCACGTGCCGGGCAGTGCCAGGCACCTCACGGCACGTGCCAGGCACCGATCTCGGACGAGTATCCTGCGACCGCGCCCGAGCACTCCCGCGAGAACCTCATGGCAAGCATCCTCACCGCCATCCTCAGCGTCCTCTTCCTCCCGCTCACGCTGCTCGGCTCGTGGCTCGTGGTGTCGCCGCAGCAGGAAATCGTCCTCCTCCGCTGGGGCAGGTTCTCGAGGTTGCTTCAGGAGCCAGGGCTCTACTGGGCGGTGATGTGGGGACGCCGCGCGATCCGCATCTCGACCAAGCAGCAGGCGATCGAGGTGCACCGCACCGTGGTCGCCGATGGAAACGGCAACCCGATCGTCGTCGCGGCGGTGGTCACATTCCGATTCGTCGACACGAAGCGAGCCGCCCTCGATGTCGAGGACGCGCCGACCTTCGTGCGCACGCAGGCGATGGCCGTGCTCAAGCAGGTTGCGTCTCGATACCCCTACGAGTCAGCGACCCATGAGACGAGCCTCAAGAGCGAGACCGTCGGGATCGCGCGAGAGATGCGCGACCTGCTCCAGTCGAAGGTCGGAGTCGCCGGCGCCGAGGTCGTCTCGTTCGAACTCAGCGACCTGAGCTATGCGCCCGAGATCGCCCGCGCCATGCTCGTCCGCCAGCAGGCACAGGCGCTCGTCGATGCGCGCAAGGTCATCGTGGACGGCGCCGTCCAGATCGTCCACCACGCGATCGAGCTTCTCGGGGAGAAGGGGCACACCCTGCAGCCGAACGAGAAGGCGCGGCTCGTCTCGAACCTCCTCGTCGTGATCTGCGGCGAGGCGCATGTGCAGCCGACCGTCTCGATGCAGTCGGGCGATCTTCGCGACCCGACCGACGACGACAAGACGCGCGCGCTGCTCGAGACGATCGCGAAGAACACGGC
>CAYMSD010000095.1:8605-13343 GCA_964393015.1 uncultured Klebsiella sp. | reverse complement strand
CGCCGGAGTCATCACGCGGCCCGTCGTCGTGCCGGATCCTGGCCAAGGCTCACTCCCACTCGATCGTGGCAGGCGGCTTGGACGACACGTCGTACGCGACGCGATTGATGCCGCGAACCTCGTTGATGATGCGGTTCGAGATGGTCGCAAGCACCTCGTACGGGATGCGCGACCAGTCCGCGGTCATGAAGTCCTGCGTGTCCACCGAACGGATGGCCACGGTCGAGTCGTAGGTCCGCCCATCGCCCATCACTCCGACCGACTTCACGGGCAGAAGCACCGCGAACACCTGGCTCGTCGATCGGTAGAGGTTCGCGGAGACGATCTCCTCGAGCAGGATGCGGTCGCACTCGCGCAGCACATCGAGCTTCTCACGGGTGATGTCGCCGATCACGCGCACGGCGAGACCCGGCCCGGGGAAGGGGTGCCGCCACACGATCTGCTGGGGCAATCCGAGGACCTCTCCGAGCGCGCGAACCTCGTCCTTGAAGAGGAGCCGCATCGGCTCGACGAGCTCGAAGCCCAGCTGCTCGGGCAATCCGCCGACATTGTGATGCAGCTTGATGTTGGCGCTCGTGCCCGCATGGCCGTGGCCGCTCTCGATGACGTCGGGGTAGAGCGTGCCCTGCGCGAGGAACCGCACGTCGCCGGGAATCGACTTCGCGGCTTCCTTGAAGACATCGATGAACCGGTGGCCGATGCGGCGGCGCTTCTCCTGCGGCTCGACGATTCCCTCGAGGTCGCCGAGGAACTCGCGGCTCGCGTCGACGACGCGGAGGTCGACGTCGAAGTGGCCGCGGAAGGTCGTCTCGACGAGCTCGCGCTCGTTCTTCCGCAGGAGCCCGTTGTCGACGAAGATGCAGACGAGCTG
Organism: uncultured Klebsiella sp.; assembly: GCA_964393015.1. Classification (GTDB taxonomy): domain Bacteria; phylum Planctomycetota; class Phycisphaerae; order Phycisphaerales; family SM1A02; genus QWPT01. Next base: position 12,472 of record CAYMSD010000095.1, on the reverse strand, counting down.
CCTGCCGATGGCCTTCGCGAGGAGCGCCGCGACGACCGAGCTGTCCACGCCGCCCGAGAGGCCGCAGATCACCTTGGAGTCGCCGACGCGCGCGCGGATCCGCGCGCACTCCGCCTCGACGAAGTCCGACATCCTCCACGAGCCCGCGCAGCCGCAGGCCTTGAAGAGGAAGTTCGCCAGCATGTCGCCGCCCTGGGGCGTGTGCGTGACCTCGGGATGGAACTGCACGCCGTAGAACCGGCGCGAGGCATCGCGCACGGCCGCATTCGGGCAGGTCGGCGTGCTCGCGAGGACCTCGAATCCCGCGGGAACGCGGGTCACCTGGTCGCCATGGCTCATCCAGACCGTGGCATGCGCATCCACGCCCACGAACAGATCGCCCGCCGCGCACACATCGATCTTCGCGCGGCCGTACTCGCGGTGCTCCGCGCCTTGCACCGATCCGCCGAGCAGGTGGCTCATCAGCTGCATGCCGTAGCAGATGCCCAGCACGGGAACGCCGAGCGTGAAGATCGCGGGATCGAGCGTGGGCGCCCCCTTCTCGAACACGCTCGCAGGGCCTCCTGACAGGATGATGCCCTTCGGCGACAGCCTGCGGACCTCCTCGGGAGAGATCGTCGGCGCGACGAGAAGGCTGAAGACCCCCGCCTCCCGCACCCGCCGCGCGATCAACTGCGCGGTCTGGCTGCCGAAGTCGAGGATGAGGACCGTTTCGGTGCCGACGGGTGGTGTCTCTGCCATAGGAAGGGGCAGAATGTAGCAAGCCGGCCGAGGAATGGCCGCGCTTCGCTCCGCCGTCGCCTTCAACCCCCCGCGGACACCGCTTCTGCGGTCGCTGCAGCCGATTCGGCCGATCGGGTCGATCCGTTCATCGAGGGGAGCATGCCCCCTGCCGGCGCTCAGGCGCCGATCGCCAGCCGCTCGCCGAGCACGCCCGGGAGGCCGGCCGCGAGGGTACGCCGCTGCGCCTCCGCGATGTCGTAGACGACGCGCTGCATCTCGACCACGCTGCGCCCGAGGTCGACCACGCAGTAGCTCGCGCGCGGATCGCGGTCCCGCGGCTGTCCGACGGAGCCGGGGTTGATGATGGCGCGCCCCGTGCTCGGAATCTCGATCTCAGCCCTGCGATCCACGAACGAGATCGGATGCTCGTCGACATCGTCCGCGCTGATCACCTCGAGCGAACTCGTCGTCCGCGTGGTGAAGCAGCACGGCACATGCGTGTGCCCGACGAGGCAGATGCGCTCGTCGAACCACCCGAAGGCCTCGATCGCGTCGTTGCGGGTCTTGAGGTAGGTCATGCCCTCCTCGTTCGGCGTCGGCGAGTCGTGGATCCCGAGGATGGTCTCGGAGATCGCGAACGACGACGGCAGCGTCGCGAGGAACGCAAGCGCGTCGTGCGTCATGGTGCGGCGCGCATAGGCGATCCCCGCCTGGGCCGCATGGTTCCATGTCCGCGCATGCGCCGGGTTCAGCACGGCGTCCTCGTGGTTCCCGCGGATGCTGAGCCTGCAGTTCGCGCGCACCAGCGCGAGGCACTCGGACGGCTCGGGGCCATAGCCCACGATGTCGCCGAGGCAGAGGATCGCGTCGATGTTGCGGACCTCGCAATCGCGCAGCACTTCCTCAAGGGCGACGCGGTTGCCGTGGATGTCGGAGATGATGGCGAGACGCGGCATGCTGGAACTCAATCAACCCATCCATCCACCGTTCCATCGATCGCGCCCTCGGACTCGGCCCCGATGGCCTGCAACGCGACCGACACCCTTTGTGCGCAGCGTGGACTGCCGCCCAAGCCGCCCTTCGACGCCCCGAACCCCCCGCGCGGGCGCTGTCTTTCGCCCACTCGCTGGATCCGAGGTTCTCGACCTCCGCGGCACACCCACCCCGAAGGGCCGCGCTGCGGAGGCCTGCCTCCCATGCGGATGACCCGCTCAGGGGTATCGACGCCTCGGGAAGCCGGCTCCTCCAGGATGGCGAAGCGCCGCACGAGGTCGACGGCGCGGAGCCGATCGCGCGTCACATCCCGCACGAACGGAACCGCATGGCGCCATATCGGGCGCTCACCCGGTGGAGACCCACGGCCGAGAGGTCAACGAGGCCCGTCGCGCGACCGTGCACGCGCCAGCGACTCGACCGCCAACCACGCTCCCTCGCGGTCGCGCGAGACGAGCCGCGCAACCTCGAGTTCGAGCGCCGCGGCCGCGATCCGCGGAACGGTCCACGCGCACCGTGACGCAGTGCCCTGACCGAAGCCTGATTCAACGGCGAGGAAGTCCTCGAGTTCATCGAGTCCACCACGCCCTAGGCGCTTGATCGCCTCGAGCACTTGCTCGGCCTCAGCCGAGATCGCCCGCGCCTCCGAACCGAAGGAGGCGGGAACTTCCGTCGACGGCGCCTTCTCCCCCACCTCGACCGAAGACCGAGCCCGGCGTGTTGCCCGCTTCGGTCCGCCGACGGGCGCGGCCACGCACACGCCCGCCGCCTCGACGAGGCTTCGTGCCGCCAAGAGCATCTCGCAGACATCATCCGCACTCGTCACGAGCGCGGCCCACCCCTCCCGAATCGCACGATGGCAGCCCGCGCTCGACGGGCTGTCGACCGAACCAGGCATGCAGCCCGCGTCGCGGGAGAGATCCTCGACCGCCAGACGCGCCGTCAGCAGCGCGCCCGACCTGTTCGCGGCCTCGACGACGATGGTCACCAACGCGAGGCCCGCGATGATGCGGTTCCGACGCGGAAAGAGGTCTGGCCGCGGCCCCACGAAGGTCGGCTGCTCCGTCAGGACCGCGCCTCCCCCTTCGATGATCGACCCGAAGAGCGGCGCATGCTCGCTCGGATAGGGATGCGCAAGCCCGCTGGCGAGGACGGCGATCGTGCGGCCGCCCGCACGAAGCGCGCCTCTGTGCGCCTCCGCGTCGATGCCACGGGCGCCGCCGGAAACGACCGTGATGCCACGCTCCGCAAGTTCCGCACCGAGCCGACCGGCGTGAACCCTTCCGTAGGGTGACGCGCGGCGAGACCCGACGATCGCCACCGCAGGTTCGGGCCCGGCATCGAGCGTGCCCTGCACGAACAGGAGTTCGGGCGGGTCCGGCGTGGGCAGCAGGATCGCGGGATAGCCTGGGTCCCCTCTCGCGACGAGCCGCGCCCTGAGCCGGGCGAGCTCCACGAACTCCTCATCGACTTTCGGCCCCGCGCGCCGAGCCTCCTCGAAGAGGGAGGCGGCCTCGTGCTGCGACGCCCCGATCGCGGCCGCGAAGTCCCCGATGTCCGCATCGAGCGCCGCCGCCGCGGAGCCAAAGTGCGCCCGAAGCAGCCGAAGCCGCCCAGGCCCGATCCCTCCCAGCCGAAGCAGTCGCAGAAGCGCCCGCTTCTCATCCAGTTCGGGCGTCTCAGGGCGGCCCGCCGTCGCTGCGGCGACCGACGCGACGACCACCGGATCGGCGCTTGCTTCTTCCCGCATGGCGCATGAATCGAACGAGTTCATCTCTTCTCCCACGGCGCGAGACTACAGGCCCACGACACCGCTTCTCGATTTCACCGCAGTTTTGCAGGAGAGATTTCCGAGATTCCGCCCCCGCCTCAGCTGCGGGCGCGCGTCTCGATCCAACGGTCGTCGGGAAAGCCCTCGAAGAGGCTCGCGGTGTCGAGCGCGCGATCGCACGCATCGATCAGCCGATCTCCGCAGCGCGACTCGCCCGAATCCACCTCGCGCGAGACCGATGCGAGCGACAGCGACTCCGCATGATCCGCCGCATCCGCGTGATCGCACGGCGTCGCGGGCATGACCTCGGTCTCTGCCCTCCGCTCCGTCACGACCTCAGCATCAACTTCGACTTCGACTTCAACCTCAACCTCGACCTC
>CAYMSD010000095.1:0-8505 GCA_964393015.1 uncultured Klebsiella sp. | reverse complement strand
CCTCAGCCTCAGCCTCGACCTCAGCCTCAGCCTCGACCTCAGCCTCAGCCTCGACCTCGGTCAGCGCTGCGCGCGCGGAAGGCTCGCTTACAGAGTCGACCGCGGGCGCTGGAACGGCCGCCGGGACCGCCGCGGTGATCGCCACGGCGCCAATCGCCCCTCCACCTGCGGATGGCCGCAACCGGCCTCCCCTTGATCGCGGCGGCGCGACGCCGCTTGGCGCGAGACACAGCCCCACGAAGACGAGGAACGCGCCGCAGGCGAGCACCCAGAGGCGCCGCGGTCCCGTGGCCAGCCTTGCAAGCAATGTGTCGGGATAGGGCTCGGGCGTGGGAACCGCGATCGGCTCCGAGGACTCGATCCATTCGGTCACGGTCGCGTTGAGCGTGGGCACCAGGAGCAGCGAGCGCTCGTCGCGCGGCATCACATTCAGCTCGCTTGCGGCAAGCCGGCGCACGAGTTGCGGCTCGCTCGCCTCGAGATCGTTCAGGAAGCGGTCGTACGCGCCCAACTGACGCAGCGCGCGATCCTCGGCGGCCCGATGCAGCTCGAGGGCGTTTCGCAGCTCGTGAAGGTCACGCTGCGCCGGGATGAGCACACCCGCCACAAGCAGCAGCAAACCCGCGATGACGAAGGGCCATCCTGGGTCGATTCGGAACAAGGGCGTCGGCTTCGCCACATCAGGCGGGCCATCCTGCTCTGGAACGGGCTGCATCGGGGTCGTTATCGACACGATCGCCTGGAATGCTACAGATTCCCCGACCGCGCGCACACGACAAGGAACCCCGGCGACGGGCTGAGCCGCGGCCGGGGTTCGGCTTGATGCCCGAGGCCCTGTCATGTGCGCTCACACGAGCTTCGGGAAGCTCGGCTGGCCGGCCTCGTTGGGCTTCGCCGCGAGGTCCTTCACGACCTTGACGAGGTCCTTCACATGCTGGGCGCTCTCGTTGAAGAGCGCCTGCTCGTCGGCGTTCATCTTGATCTCGACGATTCTCTCCATGCCGCCCTTGCCGAGGACGCACGGGACGCCGACGAAGTACCCCGCACCCTTCGCGCCCGGCGCGACGCCGAAGGCGTCCTCGCAGTACGCGGCGCACGGGAGGATGCGCTTCTTGTCCTTGATGATCGCCTCGGCCATCTGGATGACGCCCGACGCCGGGGCGTAGTAGGCCGAGGTGCCCATGAGCTGGACGATCTCGCCGCCGCCGACCTTCGCGCGCTGGACGCACTTGTCGATCGTCTCCTTCGGAAGAAGCTGGTCGATCGGGATGCCGTGGACGCTGGTGAAGCGCGGGAGCGGCACCATGTCGTCGCCGTGGCCGCCGAGGAGAAGCGCCTGGATGTCCTCGATCGAGCAGCCGAGCTCCATCGAGAGGAACGCGCGGAAGCGCGCCACGTCGAGGCAGCCGGCCTGGCCGAGCACGCGGTGCGCGGGGAAGCCCGAGCTCTTCCACGCGGTGTAGACCATCGCGTCGAGCGGGTTCGAGAGGACGATGATGATCGAGTTCGGCGCGTTCTGCGCGACCTTCTCGGCGACTTCCGAGACGATCTTCATGTTCGTCGCGATCAGGTCGTCGCGGCTCATGCCCGGCTTGCGCGGAAGGCCTGCGGTGATCACGACGATGTCGCTGTCCTTGATGAGCGCGTAGTCGCTGCCGCCCTCGATCTTGCAGTCGAAGCCCTCGATCGGCGCGCTCTCGTAGAGGTCGAGCGCCTTGCCCTTGGCGACGCCGTCGTTGATGTCGATGAGGACGATGTCAGCGAGTTCCTTCGAGGCGGCCCAGACAGCGCAGGCGGCTCCGGTGTTGCCTGCTCCGATGATCGAGATCTTCGCGCGACGCATGATGCGAGTGCTCCGTTGAGTTCGGCGTGTGATGCCTCCCGACGGCGCGGGAGGGGCGGCGATGATAGCGCGTGCCGCTCGGGCCGACGGAGGCCCGCGATGGCGCGGTGGCGACGAGCGCAAAAACGCGCGCAGCCGCCCGATCGGGCGGCTGCGTCGCGTGCCGGTCAATGCGCCAGAAAGGACTCGAACCTTCGACCTCACCCTTATCAGGGGTGTGCTCTAGCCAGCTGAGCTACTAGCGCGTGTTCCGCCAAGCGGCGGACCGCAGAGTATAGCCAAGGCTCATCGGCCTCGCAACCGAGCCCCGGGATGCCACTCCCCCGCGCGCCTTCCGCTACCAGGCCGCCAGATCCCCCACAAGAGGCTCCACAAGGTCCTTCATGGACACGATCCCGAGTGGCCGGTCGGGCCGGTCGGCCACGATCGCCAGCTGCACGCGCTCGCGGCGCATGGCCTGAATCGCCTCGAGCGCCGACATCCGCGAGGTGAGCTGGAGTGCGGGCTGCATGATGGCGCTGTTCGCCGCATCGGGTGCGGCCAGATGGTCGACGGCCGACACGATCCCCACGACGCGCCCGTCCACGCCGACGACAGGAAGCCGGCTTGCGGTCGACTGGAGGAACACGCGCGCCCGAAGCTCGCCGGAGCAGGTCTCGGGGATCGACGCCACGGCCTTCCAGGGGCGCATCTCCTGCCCGACCGTCACCTCCCGCATGGTGAGGACGCGATCCGCGAAGCCGAGCTGCATCTCGCTCAGTCCATCGGCGCCGGCCCCCTCCACCAGCAGCGCTGCGATCCGTGCGCGCGACTCCGTCCGCTCGACGCTTCGTCCCCCGAAGAGCCGGGTGGCGATCGCCCCCAGGCCGACGACCACAGGCACGAGCCCGGTCGAGCAGAGGATGATCCGAACCACGCGGAGAAGCCCCGCGAAGCGCGGCATCCATCGATCTGCATGCACGCGAAAGAGATCCTTCGGCAACATCTCCCCGAAGACGAACACGAGAGGGATGAGGATGAGGAGGTCGAGCAGCACCACCTCGAGCGGACCGTATCCCAGCCCGTCGAGGATCTGCGAGACACCGAAGCTCGCCAGCCAACCCGCGATCGCGTTCGCGACGAGCAGGGTTGACAGCAGACGCCGAGGCCGCGCGTTCTCCTGCTCGAGCTTCGCCGCCGCCCTGTCGCCGCGCGATGCGCGGACCGACAGCCGAACGAGCGACATGGTGTACATCCCCGTCTCCAGCCCGGCGAAGAGCCCCGCCGCTCCGACGCCGGCGATCGCGACCGCCGCGAACAGCGCGATCTCCGCGGCCGGCATGGCGACATCGGCAAGCACGACCGTCATGACCGCTCCCCCTGCAGCGAGACCAGCACGCTCACGATCCTCGCGCCGGCGACCGACTCGACCTCAAGCACGAGATTCGCGATCTCGACGCGATCGCCCGCGCGGGCCAGCCGCGACAGCCGCTGCATGATCAGCCCGGCGACGGTGCTCGACCTCGGCGACACGACGCGTGCCCCGAACAGATCGCTCCAACGCGCGACTCCCATCTCGCCGCTGATCCTCCAGACGCCCTCGGACACCTCGGCGGGTGCATCGACGGGCTGTTCCCCGAGGCCGGCGATGTCTCCGACGATCTCCTCGACGCAATCCTCGAGCGCCACGATCCCCGCCGTGCCCCCGTACTCGTCGACCGCGATCGCCAGCTTGCTTCCCGTGCGGCGGAAGTGCTCGAGCAGCTGCTCCAGCGAGGCCAGCTCGGGAACGAACCGCGCGGGTTCGATGCACTCCGCCCGCGAGGGGCGGTCACGCGGCAGCAGATAGCGCTTGAGCTGAAGGATCCCGTGCACATCGTCGACGTCGCGACCGACCACGGGGAGGTGCGTGAGACGCGCGGCCGTCGCCGACGCCAGGATCTCCGAGTCGTCCGAATCGCCGTGAATGTACGCCATGTCGACGCGCGGCGTCATGACGTCGCGGACGCGAAGCCTTCGCAGCCGCATGACGCCCTCGATCGCCTCGCGCTCGCGGACATCGATCGTCCCCGTGTGCGCGGACTGCTCAAGGAGCGCCGCCAGTTCGGCGGCATCGACGACTCCACCCGACGGGACAGCGGCCGTCAGCCGGCCGAACGGCGAGAGAATGAACCGGTCGAGCGCCCGCGCGACGGGTCCGATCAGCGTGCAGAACAGCGCGGTCGGGCGCGCCGCGAACCGGGCCGAGCGCACGCGGTCCGCATTCCCGACGAGCTTCGGCAGGACCTCGGCGGACAGCACCATGCCGAAGAGCGAGACCGCGGCGAGCAGCACGGATGCGGCGATCGAGGCCTCGAACCGCGTGACGAGCACCGAACTGACGACGAAGTACGCGGTGCTCGCGAGAAGCGCCCCCAGCATGGACCCGACGAGCAGGACACGCGGGTGCGCGAGCATTCCCTCGACGATCTCAGCGGCCCGCGGAGACGCCCGCCTCAGCGAGAGCCTCTCCGCCGGGGTCAGCGCGAAGTAGGTCGTCTCGATGAAGCTGAAAAAGGCGTATACGGCGAGAAGCGGCACCATCGTCGCGAAGAGAACCCAGTCGATCGCAGCAAGGTCGGGGAGGGCCCACAGATCCTGCACCGCGGCTCCCGGGGAGGCGTCGACCGTCACGGGGCCTCCCCCTCGGACCCCTGCTGCTCGCGTGCGAGCTGCTCGAGCATCCGGTCGAAGGCGCGGACGGCGAGGATCGACTCCTCGATCACCGCGATCGACGCGGCGTCCGACCCCATGTCCGCAAACGCGGCGCCGATGCGCGCGATCGCGGCCGCGCGGCGCTCGATGGCCTCCGCGCGGAGGGCGGCGCTCGCGTCGAGATCGCCCGCCGCATCGTCCGCGCGCTCGCGAAGCTCCATCATCTCGAGAAGGAACGCCTGGGGAAGCGCGCGGCCCTCGGAGAGGCGCAGGCCACGCAGCTCGAGCAGCGCCTGAGCCCGCTGGATCGGATCGGACAGGACTCGCATCGCGTCGTTGACGCGCGCGCTCTCCGCCACGGCGCCCTCGGCGTCCGGGTGCGCGGCGGCCGCACGGCGCATCCACGCGGCACGGAGATCGCGCGGCGAGATCTCGTACCTCGGCTCGAGCCCGAGCAGGGCGAAGGCGTCGGCAGGCCGCATGGCGATCAGTTCTCCGGCCCCGACACGCGCTCGACCTCGTCGTAGCTCGTGATCCCGTTCATGACCAGTTGGAATCCGTAGCCTTGCAGCGATGTGAAGAGGCCGCTCTTCAGCACCTCGCGCATCTGCTGCGGCGTGGGCTGCTTCAGCACGACCTCGCGCAGCATGTCGTTCATCTCGAGAAGCTCGAACAGCGCGCGGCGCCCGTAGTAGCCCGTGTCGAGGCAGTAGGCGCAGCCCACCGGCTCGAAGATGGTTGCCATGCCCTCGATGCCCTTCCCCATCTTGAGCTGCTGCGCCAAGGTCGGGGCCGTCTGGCGGCGGCAGGTCGGACAGAGCACGCGCACGAGCCGCTGCGCGATGACGATGTCGAGCGCATTGGCGACGAGGTATCCCTCGACGCCGAGGTCGAGGAGACGGAAGACCGATCCGATGGTGTCGCGCGCGTGCACGGTGGAGAACACGAGATGCCCCGTCATCGCCGCCTGCATCGCCACGTTGGCGGTCTCCACATCGCGGATCTCGCCGACGAGAATGACATCGGGGTCCTGGCGGAGAATGGAGCGAAGGAGTCCGCCGAAGGTGTGGCCCTGCTTCGAGTCGATCGGGATCTGGGTCGCTCCCTCGATCTGGTACTCGACGGGATCCTCGATCGTGATCGCATTTCGCTGCTCGAGGTCGATCTCGCGAAGGCAGGAGTAGAGCGTGGTCGTCTTTCCCGAACCTGTCGGGCCGCAGGCGAGGACAAGTCCCGCGTCGCGATTGCACACGGTCCGGAGCTTCTCGTACATCCACGGCAGCATGCCGAGTTCATGGAGCCTGCTCGGCGCGTTGGCGGGATCAAGCACGCGCAGCACGAGCTTCATCCCGTGAACCGCCGGCGTCAGGCTTACGCGGTAGTCGACGCGTCGCTTCCTCACATCGACGCTGAAGTGTCCGTCGAGCACCTCCGCCTTCACGCTCTGGTCGAACTGGCACAGGACTCTCGTGACGCCGACAAGCCTGCGGAAGACCTCGGGCGGCAGATCCTCGACCAAGGTCACCATCACGCCGTCGACGCGGATGCGAACCGTCGCCTTGTCCGCCTTGGGCTCGACATGCAGGTCGCTCGCCCTCGAGCGGAAGCATGCGAGGAGAAGAAGGCGCATGAGCCGGACGCTCTCCGCGGGGGCCGCGTCCTCAGCGGCCGCCGCCGCGTGCAGCACCGTGCCCCGCGCGTCGACGAGCGCGATGTCGGACTCCCCGAACTGCTTGGACAGCGCCGCCTCGCAGACGCGCCGGATCGAGGCCTCGTACCCCTCCGTGCGCTGCCCTGACTCGTCGACCGTCGCGGAGCCGCGCACCCCGCCGACACGCGCGACGGCAGGTGCCGACGCCTCGGGTGCCATGAAGCGGATCTCGAGGTTTCCGACCCGCACGACATCCCCCGCCGTGAGCGCGGCGTTTGCCACCCGAACCCCGTTCACCTTCGTGCCGTTCCGAGAACCAAGGTCCTGAACCCACCAGCCGTCCGGGCGCTTCTCGAAGACGCAGTGCTTGCGGCTCAACCCGTCGTCGTTGAACTGGATCTGGTTGTCCGGGTGGCGCCCCACGGAGATCGGGTCCGATCCGAAGTCGATTCTCCTCGTCCAACGGGGGCTCTTGACCTCTAGAAACGCCATCCCCGAAGTGTAACCTGCCACGAATCGGGGTGTTGGGTGGCCTTGACAAACTGAAAATGCGGTATCATGCGCGGTTGACCGCACCACTGACTGTCAGTCCCCTGCGCGTCGCGAGTTCACTACGGCCTTGGCTGCCCTTGGGCATCACAGGGCGCGAAACTGGCCTAGGAGGCCAGACATGTTCAAGATCTTTGTCGGAAATCTCAATTATCGTACGACGCCGGATGGCCTTCGTGAAATCTTCTCTGCGCATGGCGAGGTGCTGGATGTGTTCATCGGAACCGATCGCGAGACCGGACGCTCGCGCGGCTTCGGCTTCGTGACCATGGGATCGAAGGAGGCCGGAGCGGCCGCCATCGAGAACCTGAATGGCAAGGACTTCGAGGGTCGCGCCCTCGTCGTCAATGAGGCCCAGCCCCGTGCTCCGCGTCCTGGCGGCGGCTTCGGTGGTGGTGGCGGCGGCGGCTTCGGTGGCGGCGGCGGCGGCCGCGGCGGCTACGGTGGCGGCGGCGGCGGTCGTGGTGGCTTCGGTGGCGGCGGCGGCGGTGGCCGTGGCGGCTACGGTGGCGGCGGCGGCGGTGGTGGCCGTGGTGGTCGCGAGCAGGATCGCGATCGCGACAGCCGCCGCGAGCAGCGCTTCGACAGCGACTGGTGATCAGCCTGTCGCACTCGAGCTTGCTCTCGAGAGAACTTCATCACGCGCGCGCACCCTTCGGTGCGCGCGCGTTTCATTTGGAATCGCCTTTCCAGACAAACAGCCCTCTCCAGTCAAAGACGCTCTCCAGAACCAGCCGTTGGATCAAGCGTCGACACGGGCGACATCCCATGCCCATCCCATGCACTTTGTGATCGGATCTCCCGATTCCCTGGCCAAGGCAGCGCAGACAAGCCCCCCGCGCAGGCGAAGATGTCCGTAGACCGCAGGGCCTGACATCGGGCGCAGCTTGACGCAGCCTGATGGAATGGGACAGGATCAGCCTGGGCGATCCGGCGACACCGATCCCGAGGGACCCGGGCCCCCATCGATCGGAGGCCGCGGCAGATCAGCCCGCGGGGGCGGACTCGAGCTCGGCCCGTCGATGGGACGGAACGACTGCGGACCGCTCCCGCCCGGCCCGCCGCTGAAGCCACCGGCAGCTCCGCCAAAGCCGATTGATGGTCCGCGAGGTCCTCTGTTCTGACCGCGACGGAGCCCCGATCTCCCCGCACCCGCACGGCCTCCACCTTGACGGTTGAAGTGTGGCCCGAACGGACCTTGGCGGACTTCCTTGGCGGCCTTCGCCGCGGCGGCGCCCTTCTTCATCACCTCGTTGATGGTGAGTGTCTTGCCGAGGAGACGCTTGCCCTGCGTGGCCTTGACAGCGGCACGACCGATCTCGGCATCCCGGATCATGATGATGGCAAAGCCCTTCAGCTTGCCAGTCTTCGAGTCAGAGACGAGAACAGCGTCCTCGATGGTTGCAAAGGGCGAGAAGATCTCGCGGACCTGCGCAATCGTCACGCGCGGGTCGAGATTCCCCACATAAATCTTGAACATCGGCACAGTTCACACTCCCAGCCCCATCTGGAAGAACAACGCGACCCGACGCCGATCGGCCGCGACCTCGTTGGCCCCTCAAACCGCACGCGCGGTCCGAACCGGGAGCCATGCACCGCCTCGAGGCAAGGCGGTTTCACTCGGACGCGCTCCAGAGCGCGACCTGCCTCGACAGAGTCTACGCGGAATCAACCTCGGATGGCGCGCGAGGGCACCGCTGCTCTAAAACTTGCCCGTTTTCTGAGCATTGATCCCAACAGGCAAGCCTCGTGGCCACACTCATGGACCGACCAATTCAGAGATCCACGC
>CAYMSD010000094.1:0-13380 GCA_964393015.1 uncultured Klebsiella sp. | reverse complement strand
GATGCCGCGCTGCTTCTCGAGCTCCATCCAGTCCGAGGCCGTCGAACGCTGCTCCTTGCGCGCGGTCACCGATCCTGCGAGCGCGATGGCGCCGCCGTAGAGGAGGAACTTCTCGGTGAGCGTGGTCTTGCCGGCGTCCGGGTGCGAGATGATCGCGAAGGTGCGGCGGGGGAGATGCGCGGAGGACTGGGACATCGGCTTCGTGAGGTGGCTGGCGCGCGGCAGGGGCAGGCGGAGTCATGCGCGCCGCGCGGAGGAATCCGCAAGGATAGGGCGGACACCGCCGTCCTGCCCGCCGCTATCCTCCCGCCTGTGTTCACGACCCGTTCGATCGAGATGGCGGACCGCATCGAGGCGCGCGAGGCCGACTGGCGCGCGGGGGCGGTGGTCTACCAGGTGTTCGTCGACCGTTTCGCCCCGAGCGCCGACCTTGACGCGAAGCGCGCGCTCTATCCCGCGCCGAAGTCGCTCCGCGCGTGGCACGAGACGCCCTCGAAGGGGCATTTCGTCGACAGCGCGGGCGTGTGGAGCCATGAGATCGACTTCTGGGGCGGCGACCTCGCGAGCCTGCGCGCGAAGCTCGGGCACCTCGAGGCGATCTCCGCGGATGTCCTCTACCTGAACCCGATCCACCTCGCCTACACGAACCACAAGTACGACGCGGCCGACTACCTCGAGGTGAGCCCCGAGTACGGCACGCGCGCGGACCTCAGGCTCCTCGTCGGCGACGCGCACGCGCGCGGGCTCAAGGTCGTCCTCGACGGCGTCTTCAACCATGTCGGCCGCCGCCACAAGGCCTTCGAGGAGGCGATGCGCGATCCGTCGAGCCAATACCGCTCGTGGTTCTTCATCGGGCCGCAGTATCCGAACGGATACCGCGGCTGGGCCGATGTGGCGAACCTGCCCGACCTCCATGTCGAGCGCGACGAGGTGCGCGCTCATCTCTGGCTCGACAGGGACAGCGCCGTGCGCTCGTACCTGCGCGACGGGATCGACGGCTGGCGCCTCGATGTGGCGAGCGACCTCGGGCCGAACTTCTGCCGCGAGCTCACGCAGGCCGCGCACCACGAGAAGCCGGGCTCCTGCATCGTCGGCGAGATCTGGAACGCGCCCGCAGGCTGGCACCGCGCGCTCGACGGCATCCTCAACATGCACGCGCGCTGCATCATCCTCGACTATTGCCGCGGGCGCGCCGACGGCCACCTGACGGGCGAGCGTCTCGACGACATGGTCGCGGACGCGGGAATCGAGTTCATCCTCCGCTGCTGGACCACGCTCGAGAACCACGACACGGAGCGCCTCGCGCACCTCGTTCCCGACGAGGCCGCGCGCCGCATCGCGCACACGCTGCAGGCGACGCTTCCGGGGTGCCCCAACCTCTACTACGGCCAGGAACTGGGGATGTCCGCGGGCGCCGACCCCGACAACCGTGCGCCGATGCGCTGGGACCTCGTGCACGACGGCCACCCCGAGTGGAACTTCGTGCGCGCGCTCTATGCCGCGCGCCGCGGCATGCGCGCGCTCGCGAAGGGCGATGTCACCTTCCTGCGCGCGCGGCGCCTCCTTGCGTTCCTCCGTTCGAACGACCATGTGCTCGACACGGTGCTCGTCGCGTGCAACATGGAGGACCACGAGGTCGAGGAGTCGGTGCCGCTCCGCGACGGGCGCCTCATGGCGGGCACGCGCTTCCGCGACGCGCTCGCCTTCGACAGGCCCGACGCCTTCGAGGCGCACGCCCAGATGGGCTTCGTGACGCTGAAGCTGCCGCCGCGCTCCGCGCGCGTGATGCGCATCGTGCCGCCGCCCGCGGGGCAGCACTCGCCGTACAAGCGGATGGCGTGACTTGAGCGGTCGCGCCTGCGGGCGCTCCCTCCTGTGCCCGGACGCGGGGTGGCCGCGCACGATATGCGCGCAAATCGGCCATACTGCGCCGAATGCCCGCAGCGCCCACGACCACGCTCGAGCTCACCGTCCGCACCGATGGCGTCGCCTCGGCCGTCACAGCCGAGCTTGCGCGCACGCAGGGGCTCCTGCGCCTCGCGCCGTGCTGGGTGCCGCGCTCGTTCCTGCAGCCAGGCCTGCGCATCAAGCTGCATCCCGACGACACCTACGCCTACGGCCTCGACCGCGGCGGCATCGACGAGCGCTGGTTCAGCTCGACCACCGAGGCCGCGAACGACAACCGCACGCCCGACGAAGGGCTCTCGTACTGCGTCGTCGGCCGCGAGCGCTTCACGCTGCGCCAGGCCGTGCGCGAGTGCGGCGCCGCGCTGATCGGCGAGCGCATCTGGTCGAAGTACGGCAAATGGCCCGTCTACGCGAAGTTCTTCGACAACATGGGGCCGATCCCGCACCACATGCACCAGGACGACGCGCAGGCGAAGCTCGTCGGCCAGGAGGGGAAGCCCGAGGCGTACTACTTCCCGCCGCAGCACAACCCGGTCGGCAACAACTTCCCGCACACCTTCATGGGTCTCGTGCCCGGCACCACGAAGGCCGATGTGCGCAGGTGCCTCGAGAACTGGAACACGGGCGACAACGGAATCCTCGATCTTTCGCAGGCGTATCGCCTCAAGGTCGGCACGGGCTGGCTGATGGAGCCGCGCGTCCTGCACGCGCCGGGCTCGTTCTGCACCTACGAGCCGCAGTGGGGGAGCGATGTCTTCGCGATGTACCAGTCGCTCGTCGAGGGCCGCGCGGTGCCGTGGGATCTTCTCGTCAAGGACATGCCGAAGGACCGGCACCGTGATCTCGACTTCATCGTCGAGCAGCTCGACTGGGAGAGGAATGTCGACCCGCACTTCAAGGCGAACCACTACCTCGAGCCGTTCGCCGCGGCGTCGGGCGCGGGCTGGTGCGACCGCTGGGTGATCTACGGCAAGATGAACGGCTTCGAGTACTTCACCGCGAAGGAGCTCACGGTCGAGCCGGGCGCGACCTGCACGGTCGCCGACCAGGGCGCGTACGGCCTGACCTGCGTGCAGGGCACGGGCACGATCAACGGCGAGCCCTTGTCGAGCCCGCGGCTGATCCGCTTCCGCGAGCTGACGAACGACGAGTATTTCTGCACCGAGGCAGGCGCCCGGCGCGGAGTGACCTTCACGAACACCTCGACGACCGAGCCGCTGGTGTGCCTGCGGTACTTCGGCCCCGAGGTGTGGGGCGAGGAGATGAACCGGGTGCCTGGCACCTGCCAGGCAGGTGCCAGGTAGGTGACAGGCACGGGCGGCGGCGAGGAAGTCCTTGGAAACAAGCGCTTTCCCGAAGCACGATGGTGCCAGGCAGGTGCCAGGCACCAAACTGGCAGGTAGTTGGCACGATTGAGGAGCAACCGATGAAACTGCACAACGCCATGTGGC
This sequence comes from uncultured Klebsiella sp., assembly GCA_964393015.1. Classification (GTDB taxonomy): domain Bacteria; phylum Planctomycetota; class Phycisphaerae; order Phycisphaerales; family SM1A02; genus QWPT01. Next base: position 10,021 of record CAYMSD010000094.1, on the reverse strand, counting down.
CCGGCCTCGTCGGCAAGGAGCCGGGAACCGACCATCCGCCCATCTCGCTCGAGCGCATGCTCGAGCTCACCGCGAAGGCGAGGGTCGACGGCCAGAAGTTCGACGGCGTCGACCTCTTCCTCTTCCACCCGCACACCGACCCGGACGCAAGCGAATCCGACCTCCGCAAGATGGCCGACATGATCGCCGCGAAGGACCTCGCGGTCGGCTCGCTCGTCGCGCCCGTGTGGCCCGGCACCGTCGGCGACAGCGCGATGGGCTCGGTCGAACAGCGCCGCAAGTTCGTCGACGCCGTGCGCAAGGCCTGCCGCATCGCGCGCATCCTCAACGAGCACGGCGTGCGCAAGTACGGCGTCATCCGCATCGACAGCGCGACCGGCACCAAAGCCGCCGCGAAGAACGAGAAGAAGGCCATCAAGCAGATCGCCGCCACCTTCCGCGAGGCGGGCATGGTCGCCGCGGGCCACGGCGAGCGCCTCGCCGCCGAAGGCGAGGTCTGCTGGGGTGGCATGCACTCGTGGACGGCGATGCTCGCGCTCCTCGAGGAGACCGACATGCCCGGAACCATCGGTTTCCAGGCCGATCTCGCGCACACCTACCTCTATCTCCTCGGCGTGAACGCGCCGAAGTCGGCGTTGCTGAAGGGGAAGCACTCCCAGAAGGACTTCGAGAAGGCCTACGCCAAGCTCACCGACGCCCTGCGCCCGTGGACGATCGACTTCCATGTCGCGCAGAACGACGGCACCGTGCACGGCACCGGCTCGCACGACAAGACCGGCCGCCACTGCCCGGCCGACGACCCGAATGGCAAGCTCGACATCGTCGCCTGTTCGAAGAAGTGGCTCGACGGCGCCGCGGGCCGCGGCATCCGGCACATCTGCTGGGACGGCTGCATGTTCCCCAACGCGCTCCTCGAGAAGCAGGACACCTGGAACACGATCCTCCGCACCATGATCGAGGTGCGCAAGGCGCTCGCGAACTGAACGCACGAACCACAGGAGTCGGACGACATGGCGAGGAAGTCACCGAAGTCACCCACCGCGATCCCGACGGTCACCTCCGACGAGCCGCGCCCGCTGCGCATCGGCCTCATCGGCTACGGCTTCATGGGCCGCGCCCACGCGAACGCGATCCACCAGGCGGGCCACTTCTTCAAGACGGGACGCCGCCCCGTGCTGCAGGCGGTGTGCGGCCGGAACGAAGGCAACCTCGTCGAGTTCGCGAAGGCCTGGCAGGTTCGGAACCTCGAGACCGACTGGCGCAAGCTGGTGGCGCGCGAAGACATCGACGCGGTCGACATCTGTACGCCGAACGACTCGCACATGGAGATCGCGCTTTCGTGCGTGAAGCACGGCAAGATGATCCTCTGCGAGAAGCCGCTCGCGCTGAACGGCGCGCAGGGCGTGAAGATGGTGGCCGCGGTCGAGAAGTCGAGGCTTCCAAACCTCGTCTGGTACAACTACCGCTTCCTGCCCGCGGTCTCGCTCGCGAAGAACATCGTGGCGGCGGGCGAACTCGGCAAGATCTTCCACTACCGCGCCAACTTCCTGCAGGATTGGACGATCTCGGCCGACCTCCCGCAGGGCGGCACCGGCCTCTGGCGCCTCGACGCGGCGGTCGCTGGCTCGGGCGTCACGGGCGACCTGCTCGCGCACTGCATCGACACCGCGCGCTGGATCAACGGCGACATCGTGTCGGTCGCGGCGATGACCGAGACCTTCATCAAGGAGCGCGTCCACACCGCGACGGGCAGGAAGCAGCCCGTGAAGATCGACGACGCCTGCGCGTTCCTCGCGCGCTTCGAGAACGGCTCGATGGCCGTGTTCGAGTCGACCCGCTACGCGCGCGGCCACAAGGCGCTCTACACCTTCGAGATCAACGGCGAGAAGAAGTCGCTCGCGTGGGACCTCCACGACCTCAACCGCCTGTCGTACTTCGACCACGCCGTGCAGGGCGACCGCCGCGGCTGGTCGAGCATCCACTGCACCGACGGCGACCATCCGTACGCGGGCAAGTGGTGGGTGCCGGGACTCTGTCTCGGCTACGAGCACTCGTTCGTACACGCGCTGCACGAGTTCCTCCGCTCGCTCGATGCGCCGAAGGCGGAGCGCCGCTATCCCGACTTCCGCCACGCGCTCGGCACGCAGCATGTGTGCGACGCCGTGCTCGAGGCCGCGCGCCGCGGCAAGTGGGTCAAGGTCAAGCAGGCCTGAGCCCTGCGCCGCGCGCGCTCCACGCGGATGGTTTCCTGCGGAGACTTCCCGATTCCGCGCAATCCGCGCCGCGTCGCGCCGCGTCTCCATGACTCCGGGGGGCCGCGCGCTACTGTTCGGCCGCGCTCGACGCCCGCAGGGCCGAGACGCCGTGAACACCACGAGGACCGGAAGGAAATCCGACCAATGACCACCGCACAGTCGACCGTCCGCTCGCTTCTCGCCTGCGCCTGCCTCGCCGCCACCGTCGCAGTCGCCGCGTGCTCCACGGCGCCGAAGTCCGAGGGCGAGCGCAGCGTGCTCTCCGCCGACACGCAGGCGTTCCTCAAGCGCGCGCGCGAGCTTGACCCGACCTTGTCGCGCTTCTTCGACGGTGCCGTCGGATACGCCGCGATTCCCGAGATCGCCAAGGGCGGCCTGATCGTCGGCGGCGCATACGGCCGCGGGCAGGTGTTCGAGAAGGGCGGGCGCCTCGTCGGCTACTGCGATGTCAGCCAGGGATCGATCGGCGCGCAGATCGGCGGACAGAGCTTCGGCGAGATCATCTTCTTCGAGACGCGCGAGGCGTTCTCGAACTTCAAGGGTGGGCAGTTCGCGCTGGCCGCCCAGGCTTCCGCCGTCGCGCTCTCCGAGGGCGCAGGCGCGGCCGCGAGGTACGACAACGGCGTGGCGATCTTCATCCTGCAGCCGAAGGGCCTCATGCTCGAGGCCTCGATCGGCGGGCAGCAGTTCAGCTTCCAGGCGCTCGCCGACCTGCCCTGACGCGACCGCGCTTCGCGTACGATCGCGCCGATGTCGCGCGAGCACATGCCCATCCAGATCGGCCTCCCGCCGAAGTCAGACTGGCGTGTCGCGGGCGCGGCCCCGATTTCGCTCGTCGCGTTCGTCGCGGGCGACGAACTCCCCGACCCGGGCGACGCGTTCCTCGCGGCGGGTCGCGCGTTCGGCGTCGAGCCGACGGCGGCCGAGCCGATGCCCGTCGACGACCCGTCGATCCACTGGGCGTTCTCCTTCGAGATCGCGGGCCGCGGCTCGCGCATCCTGATGTGGTGCGAGGACGCGCGGGAGGGCGAGAGCCCCGACGGCCGCGCGCCCGACGCGCGCTTCGCCGTCGCCGTGCAGACGATCCTCGAGCCCTCGACCGTCGACGACTTCGCCCGCGCGCAGGCCGCGAGGCAGGCCGTGTGGCCCGCATCGCTCGCAGACTTCATCCGCCTCGCCGCCACGGCGGCGACCGCCGCGGGGCGAGATCGCACGCGGCTTCTCTTCGACCCTGAGCTCGCGAACTTCTACGCGCCCGACGACTGCGCACGGCTCTTCCTCGGCGACGAGTCGGGCGGGTCCGCCGCGGGCGCGCTCGCCGATGAGCGTCACCTCTACCGCATCGAGCTCCGCGCGCGCGGCGCGGGCGCGCCGCTCTGGATCTCGACCGTCGGCCTCGCCCGCGTGGGCAAGCCCGAGCTCGAGATGCTCGAGGTGCCGCATGAACTCGCGGAGGCCGCGCTCCAGGTGGTCGACGCGCTCGCCGCCCGCTTCGTCTCGGAGGACCTTCCCGACGCGGGCGCGCCGTTCGAGGCGGGGCCCGCGCTCTCGCTCGCCCTCGTTCCCGCGAAGGAGGCCGCTGAGACGGTCTCGCCCGAGGTCGCGGGCTCACCCGCCGACCGCGCGCGCTTCGGCGACGCGCCGCGCGCCGCCATCTGCGCGGCGGGGCAGCGCGGGGCCTTCCGCAAGGCCTGGGTGCCGCCGACCGACGAGCTGCGCGACCTCGCGCACCTGTCGACGGGCCTCTACCTCTCGCGCCGCGTCATCGAGGTGCGCGAGCGCCACGCGCGCGCCACCTGGGCCGATTTCGCGGCCGCGTTCGCAGCGCACCACGCGCGGCCGTCGCCCCCGACAGGCTGGTTCGCGGCCGTCGCGCGCCCGCGCCCCGATCCGCTCGCGATGGGCGAGTTCATCCGCGAGCATGTGAACATCCGCGTCGAGTCGGCCACGCCCACGGGCGGCCGCGGCGCACCGCTCGACGGGACGGCCGCGTTCGACTTCTCGGTCGACGATGTCAGCGACTGGGAGGCGGTCGGCGTGCACGCGCCCGACGAGCGGCTCGGCCCCTACGAGGCGAACCGCCTCCGCGCGCGCTGACGCGGCCGAATTCGTGCGGATCGACTCGCCCGCCGCGCCGATCGGTGCGAAGATAGGGCGAATGTCGGAGCAGGGCGCAGGCGAATCACAGCGGCCGACCCGCCACACGCGCTTCGTGCGCGCGGGGGCGCTCTATCTCCTCGTCGTGGCCGTGGTCGGCATCGCCACGGGCTCGCGGCCGAACAACCTCGTCATCTGGCTCTTCAGCGCGCTCATCGCCGCGCTCCTCGTGTCGGGCCTGATCTCGGGGCTGATGATGCTGCCGATCCGCGCGCTCAGGCTCGAGCCGAGGCGCGGCCGCGTGGGGGAGCCGCTCCTCATCCGCTACGAGGTCTCCAACCGCTCGCGCTTCATGCCCGCGTTCGACATCTCCGTCTCCGAGCGCATCGACGCGACGCGCCTCGAGCCCGTGGGATCCGCGTGGATCCTCCACGCGGGGCCGCGCGACACCGTGCATGCGGAGGCGGTCTTCCGCCCGCAGCGCCGCGGCCTCGTCACGCTCGAGCGCTTCGAGGTCACGAGCACCTTCCCGTTCGGCCTGATCCGCAAGATCCTGCGCTTCCGCCAGCCCGCGCAGATCCTCATCCACCCCGAGGTCGTGCAGCTGCGGCCCGATCTCCTCTCGTCGGTCGCGTCGGGCAGCTTCGGCGGCCAGCGCCTCTCGGGCGAGGCGGGCGGCAGCGACGACTTCTTCGGCGTGCGCGAGTACAAGCCCGGCGACAGCATCCGCCACATCGCGTGGAAGCGCCTCGCGGGCACGGGGCGTCTCGCGACCGTCGAACGCGGGCGCGCCGTGCCGCCGCGGATCCGCGTGCTCCTCGACCTGCGCAGGCCGACCGAGGCGCTGCGCACGGCGCCCGACGAGGACGCGCGCGCGCTCGAGGAGCGTGCGATCGTGCTCGCGGCGAGCATGGTCGCCCTCGCGGACCGCCTCGGCTACGAGTACGGGCTGTCGATCGCGGGCATCTCGATCCCCGCCGTCGGGCTGCGCCGCGGCCACTTCCACCTCGAGAAGATCATGTCGCTCCTCGCGGCGATCGACCTCGACGCGCCGCGCCTCGCGGGCAACGGCCTCGCCGCAAGCGACGAGCGCGCCACGCTCCTCTCGATCCACCCCGACCGCACCGACACCGCGGTCGCGCCCGAGTCCGCGTGGCACTTCACGGCGCGGCAGCTCGACTCGCTCCGCGAGAAGGCGGGTGCGCCATGAGCGTGCTGCGGCAATACCGCATCGCGAGCTTCGCGCTCCTCCTCGTCGCGATCATCGCGTTCGCGACGGCCACGGTCGACCTCGCGCTGCTCTTCACGGCCGTCCTCCTCGCGACGGCAAGCTGGTATGTCACCGAAGGCCCGCGCGGCCGGACGCTTCCCGCGTGGCTCAGCACGGCGCTCGTCGTCGGGCTCCTCGGCTGGAGCGCGCTCGACTTCATGATGCGCGGCGAACTCGCCGACTCGACCGCATCGCTCGGCCGCTTCCTGCTGTGGCTCCTCGTCATCAAGCTCTATTCACCCCGCGGCGCGAGCGAGGACCGCCAGCGCCACTCGATCGCCACGCTCCTCGTCGTCGCGGGCTGCCTCGAGAGCGTCACCTTCGCCTTCGGCGTGCTCGTCGTCCTCTACGCGGCGCTCTCGGTGTGGACGGCGATGCTCTGGCGCATCCACCGCAGCGCGGAGGACGCGCGCGCCGCGCGCACGGCGCTCTCGGGCTTCGCGCCCGCGCTCGAGATCACCGTCGGCCGGCGCACCACGCCGCAGTTCCGCAGCCTCGCCATCTGGTCTGTCGCCGCGACCTTCGTCGTCAGCGCGCTCGTCTTCATCCTGTTCCCGCGCATCCCGCAGCTCTCCGAGTTCCGCGGCCTCCGCGGCGCCCGCAGCGCGAGCGGCTTCAGCGACGAGATCCGCCTCGGGCTCAACGACCGCATCAGCGAGAGCCGCCGCGAGCTCTTCGTGGTGCGCCACCGCGACTCCGAGGGCAGGCCGATCCCGCCTTCCCGGCCGCTCCTCCTTCGCGGCGCCGTGCTCGACCGCTACGACCCAGAGGGCGAGCGCTGGTCGCCCTCGCGGAGCCCCGCGCCCGTCTACTCGCTGCGCACGCCGAGCGAGGCGCGCTTCGCGGGGCTCGGGCGCCTGCCGGGAGACGCGGCCCCGGGCCTCACCTACACCGTCGAGTTCGAGATGCGCGCGCTCGCGAGCCCCGTGCTCTTCGCGCCGTACGCGCCGATCGCCGTCGCGACCTCCGAGCAGCGCTCGATCGCCATCGACTCGACCACGCTCCTCCTGCGCGATGTCTCGAGCGACCGCGGCGGCCGCGTCTGGTCCTACGCGCTGCGCGTGCAGCCGCAGCCCTCCGCCGAGACGCTCGAGTGGCTCACGGGCGGCGTCTCGACCCGCACCGCGCGGCTCGTCGACATCCCCGTCGACGGCGTGCGCCCGATCGCGGAGGAGATCCTCGCCGAGGTGCGCCGCAGGAATGCGCCGCCCGAGCCCGCGGCGGACGCGACGCCCGAGGAGCGCTACATCTACGCCCGCGAGACGGCCCGCGCCATCGCCAGCTGGATGCAGGCGAACTTCTCCTACACGACCGATCTCTCGAGCTTCGTGCGCAAGGAGGGCGAGGATCCGATCCTCGTGTTCCTCACGCGCCACCGCAAGGGCCACTGCGAGTTCTTCGCAAGCGGGCTCTGCGCCGTGCTGCGCGCGCTCGACATCGAGTCGCGCATCGTCACGGGCTACATCGCCATGGAGTACGACGACACGGCGGGGCACTACATCGTGCGCGAGTCGAACGCGCACGCATGGGTCGAGGTCCGCTCGGGCGACCGCGCGTGGACGCCCGTCGACGCGACGCCCGAGGACAGCCTCCTCGAGCTCCAGGAGCAGAACCGCTCGTTCGCCGACAACTTCCGCTGGCTCTACGGCACGCTCGAGTTCCTGTGGAACTCCCGCGTCGTCAGCTACGACGCCACGGCGCAGGCCGCGATCGCGGAGCGCGTCCAGTCGGGGTGGCGCGTGAGCGTGGGCGAGTGGGTCGACGGCGCGCGCGCGTGGGTCGACGCGGTCCTCGCGCGCCTGCGGATCGGGGAGGCGAGCGGCCTCGGGCTCGTGGTCTCGATCCTCACGGCGCTCGCGGCGCTTGCGATCGTCGTCACCGCCGCCGTCCAGCGCGCGCGCCGGCGCCGCGCGGCGCTCCGGCTCGACGGCCTCTCCGCGGCCGCCCGGCGCGAGCTCCTCAGGCGCTGCGGGTTCTACGCGGAGGCGCTCGAGCTCGTCGAGCGCGCGGGGCACCGCAAGCCCGCGCACCGCACGCCCGCGGCCTTCGCGGAGAGCCTCGCAGAGGCCTCCCCCGAGCTTGGCGCGGCCTTCCGCCCGATCGCGGCAGGTTTCTACCGCATCCGTTTCGGGGACCATGACCTCGCCCCCGACGAGCGATCCGCAGTTTCTTCCGCCCTGAACGAGCTCCGTGGCCTTGTTGCACGAAACTCGCGCCGACGATGAGCCGATGAAAGGCAGTCGTGCGGCTGCAGAGTCCGTGTGTCGGCGGGGCGAACCCCTCCGGCTCTGGTCGCACGAAGGGGTTTCCATCCGCGGCCAGCGCGTTACGGCCGCCTGGGAGAGCATGCATGGGCGCACACAGGTCCAAGGCGATCGAGTGGCGTCGCTCACTTGAACAGATCCGGCACCGAGAGGGCGTCGTCGAGATCGCGATCGCCCACGGTGCGGCGGGGCAGGGCCTCGCCTTCGACTCCGACATCAACCCGAGCGTCGCGGACCTGCTCTGGCGCCTGCGGATCGTCGAGGTCGGCGCGGACGAGTTCGCCGTGGAGCGGCCGAGCTCGCACGGGCGCCCGATCGACATTCCCCGCGGCACGGCCCTCATCGGCGCCGTCACCATCGAGAAGGACCGCTGGATGTTCCGCTCGCGCGTGCTCGGCATCTGGACGCCGAGCACGGGGTTCTCGGGAACCAACCGCGGCATCCGCATCGCCATGCCGCACCATGTCGAGCGCTGCCTGCGGCGCGCCACGCGCGTCACGGTCACGGGCATGCGCCTTCCCAAGATCGAGATGTGGCCGCTCCTCGACCCTTCGTCGGCGCTGCCCTGCGAAAAAGCCTACGAAACGGCCCTCCAGCGCGCGAAGGACGGCTTCCCCCCGATCGCACCGTCGGACGACATCCTGCCCAAGGTCGGCGCTGGCTTCCAGGCGACGCTCGTGAACATCGGCTCCGGAGGCCTCGGCGTGCTCGTCGAGCCCGAGGACGCCGTCGCGCTCTCGTACCACCGCCTGTTCTGGGTCCGCTTCGGTCTCGGCGCGGTGATGCCCATTCCGATCGCGGTCAGCGCGCGCATCGTCCACACGCACATCGACGCGGCGCACCGCGTGTTCGCGGGCGTGTCGTTCAACTTCGACCTCAATCCCGCCTATCAGTCCGTGGTCGGGGAGCAGATCATCCAGGTCATCGGGAAGATCAGTTCGGCCGCGGCGCACGATCCCGACCACGACCACCCCGTGCGGGCCGCATAGGCGGGTCCTCCGGGAAAGCCGCAGCATTCGAATCGAGTCGAATCGGCCCTTTCGCGAAACACCTGGCTCGATCAGGCCGATCCACCCCGCACGGCGAGGTCCGTGCAGACCGAAGCATGTCGTTCCGTGAAGTCCGAGGAACACCGAGGGAAACCGATGCCCGCATCACGTTCACGAACAACCGAGTGGCGCCGATCGCTCGAGCAGCTCCGAGACAGGGGCGGCGCGATCGAGATCGCCGTCGCACATGACCCGAGCGCCGGGGTGCCGACTCCCGGCGAAGTGACGGAGCTCGATGCCGGCAACCCCGTCTCCGCCGACCTCGTCTGGCGCGTGCGCGTGCTCGACCTCACGGCGGACGAACTGTCCGTCGACCTTCCGTTCGCGCTCGGCCGCGCCGTCGAGCTTCCCGAAGGCACGGCGCTCATCGGCGCGATCGCCATCGGGCAGAACCGCTGGATGTTCCGCACCACGGTGCGCGGCGCATGGACCCCCACGGGCTCGTTCCCGCGCAACCACCGCGGCATCCGCCTCGCGCTGCCCACGCAGGTCGAGCGCTGCCTGCGCCGCGCGACGCGCGTGAGCCTCGCGGAGATCAAGCTTCCCAAGATCGAGATGTGGCCGCTCCTCGACCCGCGTTCCGCGCTCATCGCGGAGCGCGCGAGCCAGCTCGCGGTCGAGGCGATGCTCTCGGGCGGCCCCGCCAGCCCGCCGAGCGAGGATCTCCTTCCCATGGTCGGGCCGCGCTTCCTCGCCACGCTCGTGAACCTCGGTGGCGGCGGCCTTGGCGTGCTCGTCGAGCCGGGGGACGCGGCGTCGCTCGCGCGGCACCGCAACTTCTGGGTTCGCTTCACGCTCGGCGCGATCACGCCGATCCCCGTCTCCGCGTGCGCGCGCGTCGTGCACACCCACATCGACAGCTCGCACCGCGTCTACGCGGGCATCTCGTTCTCGTTCGAGTTCAACCCGAACTACCAGCGCGTGGTCGGCGAGCAGATCGTGCGGGCGATCGGACGCATCACAGAGCTCCAGTCGCACCACCACGACGACGCACGCCGCGCCGCGTGAGAGGAGCCGACGGCCGACACCATCCGTTCCTTGGACTTCGTCCAAGGGCACCCGTGGTTTGAGCGGTCGCGGCTGCGG
>CAYMSD010000093.1:0-13616 GCA_964393015.1 uncultured Klebsiella sp. | reverse complement strand
TTAGCTCAGCTGGCTAGAGCGCACGGATCACACCCGTGAGGTCACTGGTTCGAGTCCAGTATCGCCCATCGAGTGAGCGGCCCCTGTCTGCGGACAGGGGCCTCTCGCGTTTTGGGGGGCTTCGCTACTCGGGCATCGACCTGCGGACAGGGGCCGCTCGCTCTTTCGGCGACTGAGCGACCCGGGCGTCCACCTGCGGACGGGGGCCTTCCGCGTTCCGTCCGCGTGCCGCGCGGGTGCTACGCTCCGCCGTGTCGTTCTTCGCCGCAACCGACATCCGAACTCGAACCCGCGTTCCCGAGCTGATGGACGATCCATCGCTCGACGCGGCGGCGCACGACCATGCGCTGGCGGGGCTTGTGCGATTGAACCAGTGGTCGCGCAGCCATCGGCTGCTGTGGGATGGCGTCGCGGCACATGCGCGGGCCGTGAACGCGGAGGGCCGTGCGTTGCGGGTCGTCGACATCGCGACGGGCTCGGCCGATGCGCCGATCGCGATGGACGCGTGGGCGCGTCGCGAAGGCCTGCGCATCGAGTGGACGCTCTGCGACCGGAGCGCGCATGCACTTGAAGTGGCCGCGTCGCGCGCGCGCACGGCGAGCCTGGCGGCAACGACGGTCGAGGCCGACGCGGTCGGCGGCGCGCTTCCGTGCGAGGGAGATGTCACGATCTGCTCGATGTTCCTGCACCACTGCGACCCGGCCGATGCGACGCGCGTCCTCGCGCACATGGCGGGCGCCGCATTGCGTGCGGTCGGCGTGACGGACCTCGACCGCACGCACACGGGGCTTGGGCTTGCGTGGCTGGGTTCACGCGCGCTCAGCCGCTCATACGTCGTGCATCACGATGCGCCCGCCAGCGTGCGCGCCGCGTTCACCCGCGAGGAGATCGCCGCGCTTGCACGCGCCGCGGGACTCGAAGGCGCGGCCGTGCGCCGCGCGTGGCCCGAGCGCTGGACGCTCTGGTGGAGGCGCGCATGAAGGGCGGCGAGCGCTTCGACATCGCGGTGATCGGCGCGGGGCCTGCGGGCAGCTGCGCGGCGATCGCGGCAGCGCGGGCGGGCGCGCGCGTGGTGCTTCTCGACCGTGGTGCCATGCCGCGCGCGAAGGTGTGTGGCTGCTGTCTTGCCGCGTCGGGCGTGGCGGCGCTGCACGCGGCGGGTGCGGGCGACGCGCTCGCGGGCGCTGTGCCCTTGCGTGCGATCCGCGTGGCGGGCGGCACGCGCGCGATGACGCTTGCGCGCGCGGCGGGCGTTGCGATCGGTCGCGATGCGCTCGACACGCGCCTGGCAGACATCGCGCGGCGCGCGGGCGTCGAGGTGCGCCTCGAGACCTCCGCGCGCGTCGCGCAGGATCGCACGGTCCAGCTCACGAGCGGCGAACGCGTCGCCACGCTGCAGGCGCGCACCGTCGTCGTGGCCGACGGCCTCAACGGCGGCGCGCTCGACGATGTGCCCGGCTTCGCATGGCGCGTGGCCGCGCGCAGCATGATGGGCTTCGGCGCGTCGCTCCCAGCGACCGCGCTCGACTGCCCTGCGGGCGAGATCCACATGCATGTCGGGCGCGACGGCTACATCGGCGTCGTGCGGCTTCCGTCAGGCGAACTCGATGTCGCCGCGGCCGTGGCGCCCGCTGCGCTCAAGCGCGCAGGAAGCGTGGCGACCTGCGCACGCATGCTGCTCGCAGACGCCGCGCACGACGCGCAGGCCGTCGAGCGCGCGCGATGGCGCGGGACGCCGCAGCTGACGCGCACGCGAGCCCGCGTGGCGGCGCCGGGGATCCTCGTGGTCGGCGACGCAGCCGGGTACATCGAGCCCTTCACGGGCGAAGGCATGTCTTGGGCGATCGCGACGGGACTTGCTGCGGGCGAACTCGCGGCGCGCGAGCCACGCGCGCATGAGCTCTGGCCCGCGCGCTGCGCAGCGCTCGTCGCGCGCCCGAAGTGGCGTTGCCGCGCGATCGCGCTCGCGCTGCGCAGCCCGACGCTCGTCGGCGCGGCGCTTGCGATCGGTGCGCGCATCCCGCGGCCGTTCGAGCGGCTCGCGGCGCGGCTCGAAGGCGCGGTGCTGCCGTGAACACCGCCGCGATCCGTGCCATCGGCACCGCGACTCCACCCGAGCGCCTCACGCGCGAGGCGTGGCTCGCGTTCGCGGACCGCATCACGCCGCTCGAGGTCTCGCGGGCACTGCTCGCTCGGCTGTCGGAGCGCAGCGAGATCGAGTCGCGCGGCGCAGCGGCCGCGACCGATCCGCCGTTCTACACGGACGACGCACCGCCCGGCACCGCCGCGCGCGTGCGGCTCTGGTCGCGCGCCGCGCGCGCGATGGCCGAGCGCGCGGCCAGCGCGGCGCTTGCGAGCGCCGCCGCCGATCCCGCGTCCGTCACCCATGTCGTGACAGCGTCGTGCACGGGCTTCGAGTCGCCCGGCATCGACGCGCATCTCATCGAGCGCCTCGGGCTTTCGCCCGCGGTCGCCCGCGTGAACATCGGCTTCATGGGCTGCCACGCCGCGGTCAACGCGCTCGCGGTCGCGCGCAACGCGGCGCTCGCCGATCCGGCGGCGCGTGTCCTCGCCGTGTGCGCGGAGGTCTGCTCCGCGCACTTCCACTACAGCGCGCGCGTCGACCAGCTGATCGCGAACACGCTCTTCGGCGACGGCTGCGCGGCGGTGCTCGTCGACGGTGCGCGGCACGCGCCCCCCCTCGCCCCGCTGCTCGCCGCCACGCATTCGCTGCATCTCGCGGGCACCGGGCGCGAGATGGCGTGGGCCGTCGGCGACCACGGCTTCGAGATGACGCTCGGCGCGCGCGTTCCCGACATCCTGCAGGCGGAGGTCGGCGCGTGGGTCGCGAGCGCGCTCGCGATGCACGGGCTGCGCGTCGCCGATGTCGGCGCGTGGGCGATCCACCCCGGCGGCCCGCGCGTGATCGAGTCGGTGCTCGCGTCGCTCGACCTCGATGCCGTCGCAGGCGACCCAAGCCGCGCCATCCTGCGCGCGAACGGCAACATGTCGAGCGCGACGCTCCTCTTCATCCTCGACCGCCTCATGCGCGAACGCGCGCCACGCCCCTGGGTCGGCCTCGCGTTCGGGCCAGGGCTCGTCGGCGAGATGGTCGTCGTTCGCTGACGCGCGATACCATGCGCGGATGCGTTCATTCGTGCGTCTTTCGGTCGTCGGCGTCGCCCTCTTCTCGAGCCCACTGGCGCTGGTGCAACCCGCCGTCGCGGCAGCGGTCGCGTCCGGCAGCAGCTGGTCGTCGCGCACGGATTCGTACCTCGAAGCCGCCCGCGCACGCACGCTCGACGCCGCGAAGGCGAAGGGCATCGAGCTTCCGCGGGACTTCCTCGCGTGGATCGACCGCGACCCCGTCGTGCGCACGAGCGTCTACGGCTGCCGCGCCGACGCGCTGCCCGTCCTCCTCAAGCTGCGTTCGCTCGAGATAGACCTCGGCGAGGACACCGTGCGACGCGACTACACGCAGCTCGCGCTCGCGTTTGCGATCCAGGATTCCTACGCGAGGCGCGGCGAGCAGGGAACTCCCTGGAACGACGCGGACGGCGCGAAGTCGCCCGACGCCCTGCCCGATGTGTCGCCGCGCGCGCCGCTGTCGCTTGAGATCCCACGCGACCCGCGCGTGCGCGTCGACACGAAGGACCCGTCGCGCCCGCTCGACCGCGACGACCACATCATCAACTTCCTCGAGGATCATCCGGAAGTCGAGGAGGAGATCGAGGTCAAGGAGCTCCCGCCGCTCGAGTACGACGAGCGCGGCATCGCGAAGCCGCAGCGCGCGGCCGTCGCCGTCAAGAAGACGGTCAAGCGGCCGCTGCGCGCCGCCGATGTCATCGCCTCGCGCGCGCTGCAGGAGGAGTTCAACGCGTACATGGCCATGCACGGCCACGCCGAGGCCAGGATCGACTGCGGCGAGCGCGCGGTCCACTGGGGCTCGACCGCCGCGATTTCCGACAAGTCGCTGCGCGAGCGGATCGCGGCCGCGCACGAGCTCTTCCACACGGCCTATCGCAACAAGGGCCGCATGCCCGCCGCGCGCGACCGCGCGCCGACCGCCGCCGAGTCGATGGCGTGGTTCATCCGCAACGACCGCTGGAGCTTCAGCGAGCAGGACCGCGCCGCGCGCCAGTGGCCGCGGTTCCCGCTCGATGCGCCGTGGCCCGTCCTCATGATGCTCGCCGCCGACGACCAGCCGCTGCGCGAGCGCGAGGACATCTGGCTGAAGTTCCGCGACAACGGCGAGTTCCGCACCTACGGCGAGTACATCGGCGACATCGCGCAGCAGTTCGACATGCAGAGCGCGCGGCGCGTGGCGCCGATCGCATTCAGCTATGGATCGATCCAGATGATGTGGAAGGACGGCGGCGTGTGCGGAACGATGGGGAACATCGGCTCGCGCACGCACCGCATCGTCGGCCAGCCTGCGTCGACCGCGGGGCAGCCGGGCCACTGCGCGATCGTGTTCATGGAGTACGACCCGAAGACGAAGGAATTCCGCTGCAAGGGCGGGCAGTATGCGACGGGCGGCGACGAGGTCACCACCGTGCACGCGGGCTGGAACTACGACGACAAGGGTGGCCGCAGGCCGATGGTGTTCCACCAGTCCGTCGCGTGGGGCGTGAACGAGGGGCTGCCGTCGTTCGTCGAGAGCCTGGCGATGGTGCGCGCGTTCAACGCGATGCCGGCCGAGGAACGCGCCCGCGAGTGCGTGGGCTTCGTGAAGGCCGCGCTGTCGGAGAACGCGTTCGCGCTCGCCGCGATCACCACGGCGCTCGAGAGCGCGCCCGACGCGAGGTCGGCGCTGGCGATCGCCGACGCCTGCGCGGATCGCCTCGCGAAGGCGACCGACGGGAAGAAGCACGCGCTCTACCGGGCCACCGTGCGCGACCTCGCGCATGCGCGCGTGGCGGCGCTTCCCGCGCCCGCGACGCCCGAGGAGAACGCGAGGCTGCTCGCCGCGCTCGAGGAGCAGGGATGCGTGAACGGCGAGCTTCTCGCGCGCTGCTGGCGCGGCGTCGGCGGCGACGACGAGTTCGTGAAGCGCTGCAGGGCGGAGATCGAGGCGTACCTCGCGTCGCCCGAGCGCGGCAAGGACCGTCGCGCCGCGCAGAGGTTCGCGGCGCAGGTGAACGGCTGGGCGAAGACCGTGGCGCGGCCCGCGAAGAAGCGCTGGGCCGAGCAGCTGCTCGCGTCGTTCGAGGGCAAGGAGACGATCTCGGTTCGCGGCAAGGAGCAGGTCGACCCCGCGGTCGAGGCGCTGCGCAAGATCGCAGGCGTGAAGGCTCCGACGCGCGGATGACGCGAGGAACCGAACATTCATCTGGTCAGAACAGACCGCCTCGCGGTTTCGACTACGCTCTGGCGATGCGATCCATCCGCGTTGCGCTTCGTAGGCCGGTTCCCGCATTCCTGATGCTTGTCTCCGCGCTTGCGACCCAGCCATCCTCCCACGGCTTGACGCACACCGACGGGCAGGCGCCCGCCGGCGCGGGGAACACAGCAAGCGTCATCTTCATCCACCCCGACGGCGCCGGCCTCGGGCACTGGGGGCTTCTCCGCGTGCACCATGGGGGCCCCGACGGCGAGATCGCGTGGGACGGGCTGCCCGCGATGGCGACCTATCGCCCGCACATGCGCGACAGCCTCGCGCCCTCGAGCCACTCGGGTGGAACGGTGCACGCGTACGGCGTGAAGGTCCCGCAGGACAGCTTCGGCATGGATGGGGCGGGGATCCCGCTCGCGGCCTCGGGCGAGCGGCTCAGCATCATGCGCGAGGCGCAGCGCGCGGGCCGCGCCGTGGGCATCGTGAACTCGGGCCATCTGGCGGAGCCTGGGACCGCGTGCTTCCTCGCGAGCGTGCCCAAGCGCTCGATGACCGAGGAGATCGTGCGTCAGCTGCTCGAATCGAAGGCCGAGGTCATCCTCGGCGGCGGCGAGGCGCTCTTCCTGCCGAAGGGCGTGCAGGGTCGCCATGGCGTCGGCCGACGCGAGGATGGACGCGACCTCGTGGCGGAGGCGCGCGCGGCGGGCTACACAGTCGTCTTCACGCGCGAGGAACTTGCTGCGGTTCCTGCAGGAACCACGCGCCTTCTCGGTCTCTTCGCGGAGATGAACACCTTCAACGACCGCAGCGAGGAGACGCTCCGCGAGCGGGGCCTCGTGCCCTATCCGAGCGAGCGTCCGACGGTCGGCGAGATGACGCGCGCGGCGCTCGGCGTGCTCGCGGCCGACCCCGACGGCTTCATGCTCGTCGTCGAGGAGGAGGGCGCAGACAACTTCTCCAACACGAAGAACGCATCGGGCCTGCTCGAGGCGATGCGCCGCGCGGACGAGGTGATCGCGCTCGCCGAGGCGCACCGAGCGGCGAGCCCGGCGACGCTCGTCCTCGTCGCGGCCGACAGCGACGCCTCGCGCCCGCAGATCGTGGCCATGCCCGAGTCGGACGGCGTGATCGTGCGCGGCAAGCCGCTTCCCGCGACGCTTCCCGGCGATGGGGCCGCACTTGACGGCGTCGATGGCGCGGGGACCGTGCCGTTCCTCGCGGCTGCCGACGCGAACGGCGTGAGGCTCCCCTTCGCCGTCGCGTGGGCGAGCCATCAGGACGGCGGCGACCCCATCCTCGTGCGCGCCGCGGGTCCGGGCTCGGAACTCGTCCGCGGGAACCTCGACAACACCGACATCTACCGCGTCATGTACACGGCGCTCTTCGGCGTGACGCCGGATGCTGCACGCGCCGCGCGCACGGCGCGGTGAGCGAGTCGCGCTCGACCACGGCGTGAAACGAACGCAGCCCTCGGAAACCGAGGGCCGCGAGGTCGTCTGGGGAATCGAACCGCGCTCAGCGGCGGCGACGCAGGCCCGCGAAGCCCGCGAGGCCGAGGAGCGCCATCGCGCCGGGAGTCGGGATGCCGTTGGTGACGTCGAGGATCTGGTCCTGGAAACTGGCGTTGCCGAGGCCGAGCAGCGAGTTCATGTTGCCGCCGGCGTTCGACGCAGCCGAGAAGAGCGACGCGAAGTTGGCGGAGATGGCCGCGTTGATGGTGCCGCGGAAGTTGCCCGTGGTGAGATCGAGGCTCGCGAGCGTGCCGTCGAAGTCGTTCACGATCTCCCAGACCGCGATCTGGAAGGCGGCCGCGTAGTCGGCGTTGGTGCCGAACTGGGCGCCGTTCGCGGAGAAGTACATGCGGGCGAGCGCGTCGGCGCGCGCGGTGCCCATGCCCGTGCCGGGCGTGGGAAGGTCGGAGACCGCCGTCACCTCGTAGGTGCGGACAGGTCCGTTGACATGGATGTTCTGCGCGAGCTCCGTGCAGAACGAGAACCAGTTGGTGTCGAAGGGCTGGCCCGTGCTGTTCGAGAGCACGAGGCGGATCTGGCCCGCGAAGACGTTGTAGTTGGTCGAGCCCTGGGTGACGGTCACGTTGCGACCGACGCCGACGCCTGGGCAGAAGACATCGACCATGCTCGCGTCAGCGACAGAAACGGCTGCACCGCAGAGGAGCACGGGAACAAGGCAGTGGTTCGACTTCATGTGTGGCTCGATTCCGATTCTTCGGTTGTGTGCGCGTGGGCGCGCCTCAGGCGGCGAACGGCTCGACGCCGAGGCAAGGCATGAAACAACTCTCCGATGTGCAGCGCCCCACGCAAGGCACGGCCGCGAGTAAGGCGCATTCCGCCATGTCACTCATTCAGGGGGTCTCGGAGATTCCGCCTATTCGCCCGCCGTCAGGCGCCCGCAGGCGAAGAGCGGCGCGGTTACCGCCCCTTCCCCTGTTCAGGACGCGTTCATCACGCGATCGACGAGCATCGACGCGGCGCGGGGGGCGCGGTCGAGGAAGAGCGCGGGCTCGAGGAGCTCCGCCTCCATGAGGAGCGGAGTGCCGTCGGGGCCGCGGGCGAGGTCGACCCGCGCGTAGGCGGGAACGCCCAGCCCGAGCCGACTCAGCGCGGCGAAGACCGCGTTTGCCGCCGCAAGCTCGTCCGTCGCGGGGTCGATCCGCTCTCGGGACTGCTCCGGGTCGCCCTCCCAGCGCGCCCCCTTGCGGACGGCGTGCGAGAACGCGCCATCGAAGCACACGAGGTTCGACTCGCCCGTCTCGAGGACGGAGCGGAGCAGCGGCTGCACCAGGAAATCGCCGTCGCGATGCCGCGCGAGGTGTGCCCGCGCCGTGCCTGCGTCCCCCGCCGAGACGCGAATGGTCGCGAAGCTCCCCGCCGAGACCGCTGGCTTCAGCACGAGGTCGCCGAAGCGCGCGAAGAGCGCGCTCCAGTCGGGTTCCGAGCCCGCCGCCACGAGTTCCGTCGGAACCACGGGCGCGCCCGCGTCGGCGAGCGCCAGCAGATATCGCTTGTGGATGTTCCAGCGGAGGACGGGTGCCGCATTGACCAGTCGCGTGGCGCGGGCCGTGGAGTCGATCCACGCCTCGAACCGCGCGAGCTTCTCGAGGTAGTCCCAGGTCGAGCGAACGACCACGACGCCGAAGTCCTGCCAGCGCACGGCCGGGTCGTCCCAGACGACCACGGACGCGTCGACGCCACGCGCACCGAACGCCTCGGCGAGCAGCGGCAGGTCGGGATCAGGTCGCGGAAGGGTCGATGCCGTGACGAGTGCGACGCGCATCGCGCCGAGGATACGGCGCGCGCCCCCGTCATGGGGCCCCGCACGCCCACCGCGCCCTGCGCACGCCGTATAGTCGCCCCATGGCCACCAGAGAGACCCCCATCGACCGCATCGAACGACTGCTCGCGTCGGGGGACGCGGATGGGGCGCTCCAGGCCGCGAATGCATTCCTCGCGCAGTCGCCGAAGAGCTTCCTCGCGCGGATCGCGCGCTGCCGCGCCAACCTGAGGCTCCGCAACTTCGTCGACGCGGAGGCCGATTGCACGCTCGCGCTCGAGCTTTCGCCGAAGGACGAGCACGCCAACCTGATCCGCGCCAACCTCGACCACAGGCTCGGGAAGGTCGACGCCTGCCTCGAGCGCCTGCGCCCGATCGCGCTCGGAAAGGGGCCGCACGCCGTCGAGGCCGCGATCAACATCCTCGACGCGCTCTTCTATGCGGATCGAAAGGACGCGCTGCGGGAGTTCGTCAAGGCGGGCGGCGCGTGGACGAAGGATCCGCGCGCGCTGCTCATGCACGCGCGCGTGCGCGTCCAGGACGACTTCGAGGGCGGCATCGCGGACATGAAGGCCATCCTCCGCAGCGCGCAGCCCCTGCCGCTGCGGCGCGTCGCGGGCTTCGAGGCGGTGAGGCTCCTCGACAAGAGGTCGCGCTTCCGCGAGGCGTTCGACCTCGCGCGCGAGGCGCACGCATCGACGGGTGCGCACTTCGAGATCGGGTCGATCCTCGCGCCCCTCAAGGCGCAGGTGCGCTCGCTCGCGGCGCGCTCCGCGCCGATCCCCGAGCGCGTGCCGCGCGTCGGCGGGTGCGCCTTCGTGGTCGCCATGCCGCGCTCGGGCACCACGCTCCTCGAGCAGATGCTCGACCGCCACCCGGCGATCGGCGGCATCGGCGAGTTCGACGGGCTGGACGCCCTGTGCCGCACGCTCGAGCCCCACGCGGCCGATGCTCGGTTTCCCGAGAATGTGCCCGTGGATGTCCTCGAGGGAGCGCAGCGGCGCTACATCGAGGGCGCGCGGCAGATCCGCAAGGAAGGCGCGCATTGGACCTTCGACAAGACGCTCCGCACCTGGCGCTGCCTGCCGCAGCTTGCGGCCGCGATGCCCGGCGCGGTCTGCATCAACGTCGAACGCGACCCTCGGGACATGGCGACGAGCATCTTCCTCTCGTTCTTCAACCCCGTCGCCTATGCCTGGACGCAGGGGTTCGACTCGATCCGCAGGGTGATCGAGGTCGAGCGCGAGCTCGTGCCCGTGGCGCTCGCGAACCTCGGCCTCGCGCACGAGTCGATCGTCTACGAGAACCTCGTCGAGGATCCGCGCGGTCACGCGGAGCGCTGCCTCGCACGCATGGGCCTCGGGATGGACGAGCGCGTGCTCGCGCCCGAGGGCAACACGCGCGGCGCGTTCACGCTCTCGCACGCGCAGGTGCGGCAGCCGATCAACCGCAGCTCGATCGGACGATGGCGGAACTACGAGTGGGCCTTCGACGCCTCGTGGGAGCCGCTCGTCGCAGCGCACGAGCGCAGGATCATCAAGCCTGCGGGCGACTCGACGCGCGCGGCGACTCCGTAGACGGAGAGATCCACGGACGCAGAAAGGGCCGGACGGCGAAACCGTCCGGCCCCTTGATTTCATTCCTGCGACCAGCCGTGCGTCAGCGACGACGGCGGCCGACGAGGCCCGCAAGGCCGAGGAGCGCGACCGCACCCGGCGCCGGCACGAGCGTCACGAAGAGCGACTCGCCCGCGAAGTGCGTGCCCACGAACGAGCTCGGCCCGACCGAGAGCTGCCACGAGAGGCCTGGGCCGACCGCGGGTCCCTCGACCGTGGCGGTCGGGGCGAGCGCGATGTAGGTGCCCGACGCGATGACCTCGAAGGTGTCGCCGACCGTCGGCACGAAGCCGTCGACGAGGACGAGCTTCAGCTTGCCCTCGAAGTTCACCCAGTCGGTGCAGAGGATCGTGTCGTACTCGACATTCCCGCTGCCCGTGGCATCGGAGTTGTCGAGGCCGCCGAGCTCGACCGTCAGGCTCGAGGTCGAGCGCACGCGGAGGGTGCCCTCGATCTCGAGGAGACCCGGCGAGAAGCCCCAGTTCAGCGTGGTGTTGTCGGCCATCTCGAAGGCCGAGTAGCGGCCTGCGATCGGGCCTGCGGTGACGGAATACTCGGCGCCGCCGCCGTTTGCGTCGATCCACGCCATGGCGGCGGAGACCTGCGAGAACGGGTCGACGGGCGCGCCCGGGCCGCTGATCGAGACCGAGGCCGATGCCGCGGAGGCGACGAACGCGCACAGCGCGCCGACGGCCGCGAACGGGCCACGATGGGCCGAAAGGCGAGACATGACAACCATCGAAGTGACCTCCACCGGCGAGACTCGCCGCATTCGTGCCGATCCACACCCCGGAAAGGGCGGGAAGTCCAAGAAACCCGAGCCACCGCGGCGGAAGGGAACGCCGCCACGAAAACATCGGGCGGAGCAGGCGACCGCCCGCTCTAGGGTGAGAGGCGCAAAAAGAGCGCCTCCCCTGTCACGGGGAGGCGCGGGAAACACGAAACCTTGATGGAAGCCGCGAGGGACCCCCGCACGGATGTGGGGTCAGCGGCGCCTGCGGCCGCCGAACCCCCGCACCGCGAGCAGCGCGACGGCCGCCGTCGCCGGCGCGGGCACCACCGCGAAGTTGGTCAGGTCGAAGCTTGCGTCGATGTTCTGCCCCGCGAGCGGCGCAGGCACCGTGAAGCCGAGCTGCATGTTCCCGATGTTCGAGAAGATGCCCGCATAGGTCCCGCCGCCAAGCGAGACGAAGTCGGGGCTGCCCTCGCGGAGGTCGAAGCTGACGAGCGTCCAGGTGTTCGGCGCGACGACCAGCGACGAGACCACGGACGCGCCCGGGTTGTTGACGGGCGTCGCGAAGCGGCCCGTGACCGTGATCGACTCGGAGAGGTTGTGGCGGAACTGGAACGAGACGCCCGTCACGCCCGCCGCGATCCAGTTGCCCACATACGCGCCGCCCGACGAGCCGAAGTTCGACTGCGCGCGGATCACGGTCGGCGGAAAGCCGCCTGCGCTCGTGCCGCTCAGGTTGAAGACGCTCGTCACATAGGCGCCGCCGTCGGGGCCGCCCGTCGCCGTCCAGTTGAGCACGGACGCGCCGTTCGAATTGCGCCAGTTCTGCGCGCCCGAGGCGAAGGTCTCGTAGAAGTCGGTGATGGCGGCGCTGGCCGAGCCCGCGACCCCGCACGCAGCCGCGAAGGCGGCCGAACGCACAACACTCTGGATACGCATCGGGATGTTCCCTCTCTCCAAGCGGCGGCAGGCGTTCCACGCCAGACCACGCCGCGCGGCGACGATAGTCGGTGAAACGCACGGAGCCAAGCGCAAACCGCGGTTCGCGCGCGGTCAAGAGCACAAGCGCGGCGGATCGTGCGATCGCAACCCCGCTATCGGACGACCTGCGCGGACTGCGTCAGATCGTGCGGTATGCGGCGAGCCGCGACTCGAGCTCGGCGCGCTCGGCGGGCGCGACCTTGCCAAGAAGCCCGAGCTTCGCGTAGGTCTCGAGCTTCGACTCGGCCTCGACGCCCGCGTAGACCGTGGTCGCATCGATGATGCGCTTGCCGAGGATCTCCTCGAGGAGCGCCTGCGAGTAGGTCGGCTTGACCGCTGCGGTCGACTTCGTGCCGTACTGCTGCAGGTTCGACGCGAAGATGCCCGCCGCGCTCACGGGCAGGAAGTCCTCGTAGCGGAGGCCTTCGTACTCGACGAGGCCCTGCTTCGCGAGGTCGAGGAGGTCGGTCGTGGCGACCGCACCCGACCGCGCGGCCTCGAGACCCTTCTCGGTGGGCAGGTAGCGCGCGTAGACATGCCCCTGGCGGATGAGGCCCTCGAGGTTCTTCGCAAACGGCGCGAACGGCTTCGCATAGAGCGCCTCGTACGCCGCCATGTCGCGCTTCGGGAGCGACGGATCCTTCTCGCGCGCGGCGTCGGCCTCGGCGAGGCAGGCGTCGTAGAGCGCGCGGCCAGCGGGCGTGCAGGCGTAGAAGCGCTCCTCGATCTCGCCGAAGCGCGCGGTGTGCGTGGTGTCGACGACCGTGCCGTCGTCCTCGGTGAACTGCACGGGCTCGGTGAGCGCCTTGTAGGCGTCCTGCCGCAGGAGGACGGGCGTGTCCTCGCTCGGGCCCTCGGTGAAGTCCTTGAAGCCCGCGTGCTTCAGCTTCGAGAGCGCGTAGTCGGGGCCCGCGAAGGTCGCGGTGAGCTCCGCCGCGAGCGCGGCGACCTCGGCCGGCGTGACGCTGCCCTGCCTGTACGCCGCGATCTCCTCGAGCGGCACATGCTTGAAGTGCAGCTTCATGTAGTCGTGGTCGGCCTGCTGCACGAGGCGGCCGAGCGTGGTCTCTGCGCGCGCACGGAACCACGCCGCGTCGACCTCGCCGAGGCAGTGCTTCATCGCCGCGGTGTAGAGGTCGATCGAGAAGGTGTTCGGCGTGAGGTGGTTCAGGTGGTGCGACTGGAAGCACGCGATGTCGGCCGCGATCTTGAAGCCGGCGGCCGAGAGCTCCTTGTAGAGCGCGTGTCCGTGCGCCTTCCCCGTCCACTTGAAGATGCGCTCGGTGCACTCGCGAATCAGGTCGTCGGCGTCCGACGCCTCGAGGCCGCCCTGCCTCTCGCTCTTCTCGATCAGTTCCTTCGCGCGGTCGCTGAAGACCGTGCGCTTCGCAAGCAGCGCCTCGATGCGTGCGCGGGTCTCGGGGTCGAAGTAGTCGGTCATCAGCACCGACGAGAACACGCGGTGCTCGGGGCGCAGGGTCGAGCGGAACGCCGTCGCGACGATCGGCTGGCTCTTCGAGCCCACGCAGGTCATGTCGTAGAAGTTGTGCGGCTCCATCTCGAAGCACGCGAACAGGCGGCCGATCCAGCGGTATTCGTCGGGGCGGCCGATGCGGATCGCGCCGTGGCGCTCGCCGCTCGTGCGCTCGAGGTCCTCGTC
>CAYMSD010000092.1:0-13709 GCA_964393015.1 uncultured Klebsiella sp. | reverse complement strand
CCGTTCCGCATGCTGAAGCATGCGGGCACCCCTGATGTCGGTCCCGCCAACGGGAGCGGCCGCAGCGGCGACCGCTCTCGCGCACGCGCGTTTCTCAGCGCCAGCGCTCGACGACTTCGCGGAGTTCGTCCTCGACGCTCTCGCCTGCGTCGGGCCCGAAGTACTTCAGCTCGAGCATGGCGATTTCCTTGCGCAGCGACTCGACGCGCGCGGGCTCGAGCCGCGCGCCTTGCTCGCGCTCGAGCCTGCGCAGCGAGGTCACGACCCCGAGCGGCGTGAGACGGGCGGGCGCCCAGCTGCGCGCAGCGGCGGACGAGTCCGCGGGCTTTCGCCGGATGAACCAGGCAGCGAGCGCCGTCGCGCCGATCGCGCCCAGGAGCGCGAGCGCGATGCGCACGGGCGTCCACGCGGCGGCGTGGATCGGAACCGCGCTTCCCTCGACGGGCATGATGTCGAGCTCTGCGAAGTAGCGGTTGGCGATCTTCGCGTCGACGCCCGAGACGAGCGTCGGCAGCGCGAACTCGCGCCCGATCGCGCCCGCGCCGCGCGTGTAGGTGACGGTGAACGAACGCTCGAGCGGAAGCCTGTACATCCCCGATGCGTCGGGCTCGGGATAGCCCTCCTTCGGCCCGCCTGACGATGAACCGCCGAACATCGGCATGAACCGCGAGCTCGGCGCCTCCGCGCTTGAGACCGCGTTCACGGGGTTCGCCACGATGCCGTCTGCGAGGATCGCGTAGCCGGGGAGCGCCGTGTCGAGACCCGCGAGCGCCTCTCGCAGCTCGGGCAGCACGCCCTTGCCGCGCATGCGCACCTCGAGCGTGACGGTCTCGCCGTCGGCTGCGCCGCGCGTGTCGACGAGCTGCTCGATCTCGAGATCGAGCGCGCGACGCGGCGCGCTTGCGGCGCCCGTCGCGAGGAGCGGCGTGTTGCTCGGAAGCGCGAGCGTGACGGGCCCAGTCTGGTCTGTGAACTGCATCTCCATCACGATCGCGGGCACCGTGTCGATCGCCGCATCCGTGCGGCTCAGGACGACATACGCGAGCGGCTTCTCGAGCCAGCCCGTGTCGCCTTCCTCGACCACGCCGCGCGCGGGCATGTACGGGTCGAAGAACGCGATGGTCTCGACCATGAACGAGCGGCCGAACGCGCTTTCGATCGTCTTCTTGAGCTCGTCGCGGTGGTTGACGGGCTGGTAGTTGTTGCCGACGCGCGACCAGACGCCGTTCATCAGGTACTTGCTGAAGCCGCCCGTCTCGCGGTCGACAGAGTGCGTGAAGCGGAGCGAGAGCATGAGGCCGAACGGCTTGTTCACGCCGACCTCGCCCGCGCCGTCGACCGCGAGCCGCAGGCGGATCTCGTTCTTGACGAGGTCGCGGTAGAGCTCCTCCATCGAGCGGAGCGACGCGCCCGCGGGGTGGTCGCCGATCACGCGGAGCGCGTGGCGCACGAGCCGCGGCTTCACCTCGGGCGCCGCGCGCTGCACGGCGCCGACGATGTCCGACGCGAACGACGCGAGATGGCGGTCGCGGGCCTCCGGCTCGAGCGACAGCATCGACTTGCGGATCAGGTCGATCTGGTCGTCCTGCAGCGTGCCTTCCTTGGGGAGGTCGTCGGGGCGGAGGAAGTTGAGCTCGGCCGTTCCCATGGCCGCGCCGAACCAGCGGCGGTAGACCGTCGGGTCGTCGCGCGTCTCGCCGCGCGCGAGCGCCTCTGTGTAGCGGCGCGCGGCGTCGCCGAACGCTGCGAACGCGGCGCGGCGGTACTCGTTCTGCTGCACGGGGTCCTGCGCCGTCTGCAGCGACTGGCGGAACTGGAGGCGGTCGTAGGCGAGCGCCGCCTGGAGCACGGCGAGGTTCCACGCGTCGGGGCGGCGCCTGACGGCGCTCTCCATCAGCTCGATGGCGACGCCGTAGCCGCGGTCGACGAGGTTCGCGATCTCGCCATCGGAGCGCTTGGTGCCGGTCGCGCGCTGCGCCTCGCGGCTGCGCCAGTCGCCGTTCAGGCTTCCCGCCATCGTGGCAGCGAGGTTCGCGGCGGTCGCGGGCGGCATCGCGTCGATCGCGCCGAGGATCCGCTCGATGTCTGCCTTCTCGTAGACCTCCGTGCGCGCGTGGCACGCCTGGAACGCGCGCACCACGCTCGGAAGCGCCACCGCGTCGACGCCGACCTCGCGGAGCGTGGCGATGAGCCCGCCGAGGCGGTCGAGGTTCCGCCGCTGCCTGCCGCGCGTGAGCGGCGCCATGGGCATCGCGTCGCGGTAGAAGGAGAAGAACATCATCATCTCCTCGGAGTACTCGACGGCGGGCTGGAGCCGCAGCACCCAGGTCGAGAGGAAGTGGTCGGCGTAGCGCGCGGCGTCGCGCGGGCTTGCGGCGATCGCCGCGTCGAGGAGCGAGAGCGCCTCGTCCGTCTCGTCCGCGACCGTGGCGATCGCGATCGACGCGAGGCGCGCGCGCAGGGCGACGCTCGGCTCGAGCGCGCCGATCCAGCGCTCGCTCGGGATCGCGCGGTAGAGGAACTGCGAGTCGCGGCCGAGGAAGCGCTGGCCGCCTTGCTCGGTGACCGCGCGCTCCATCTCGCCGACGAGCGCCGTGGTCACCATGCGCAGCGGCACGCGCAGCACGGCTGAGTCGACATCCTCGCGCGCAAGCAGCACATCGACCGACTCCTTCAGGTTCAGGATCGCGCGGGCGCGCTCCTCGGCGGGCACCTGCATGTTGCCGATCTGCGCGGCGCTCAGGGCGAGCTGCTCGAGCGCGGCGGGGCCGAGCGCGGCGTTCGCGAAGACCTCCGCGAGCCAGGGCTGCACCTGCGCCTTGGGCACATCGTTCATGCGCGCGATTGCCATGCGCAGCGCCTCGCGACGGAGCTCCGTCTGCTCGCCCTCGAGGAGCGAGGTCTCCGCGAGGACGCGGAACGCGTCGATGCGCAATGACTCGCCCTCGGGGCCTTCGCCCGCCTTCTTCGCGAGGTCGAGGAGGTAGCGCGCGTGGACGATGAGGAGCGTGCCGTCGCGCGCGGTGCGCGCCTCCTCGAGCGGCGTGAGGAACTCGTAGGCCTCCGCAAGAAGCCCCGCGGCCGCGAGGAACTCGACGGTGCGGCGCCTGCGCGCAGCGTCCTCTGCGCCGAAGAAGCGGGTGCCCGCGCGGATCGAGGCCATCATCTCGGCGATCGAGTTCTTCGCGGCCGCCTGCTGCAGCATGCGCCCGAGCGTGGCGGCTTGCCACGGCTTGAACTCCGCGGGCGTCGCCTCCGCGAGCGCGAGGATCTCCTCGGGAAGCAGCCCGATCTCGCCGCGGTTCATCGACTGGAGCACGGCCGCGTAGATCGGCTCGCCCTCGACCGCGGGCCGCGAGGCGAGGAACGAGGCGAACGCCTGCCACTCGCCCGCGAGGATGTGGAGGTGGATCCACCGCGCGACCGTCATCGGATCAGCGGTCGCAGCGTTCGGGAACGGGATCTGCCCGAACCCAAGCTGCGCGCGCGCCGAGAGCACGGCCTCGGGCGAGCGCGTGAAGTCCATGTCGCGGAGGGTCATCGCCACCATCTGCCCACGCGACTCCTCCATCGAGCGCGCCGCGGCGATGCCGAGCGCGACATCGATGTCGAGTCCGAAGTCGAGGTAGTAGGCGCGCATCTCCTCGCGGCCTGGCGTGTCGAGCGCGTCGTAGGTCGCCTTCAGCAGGGCGACTTCCTCGGGTGAAAGCGCGGGGGGCTGCGCGCCCGCTGGCTGCTGGCCTGCACCCGCGGCGTCGAACTGGAAGACGGTTCCGCCCATCGCGCCGCCCGTCGCGCCGCCCGTCGCCATGCCTGCCTCGTCGGGTTCGTCGATGACGACGGCCTCGGCGGTCGTCGAGGTGCTGGCCGCGCCGGAGATGGGCGTCGCGGGCACCATGCGCACCGGGCGCCCGGGCACGACCACGCCCGATTGCGGTGCTGCGAGCGATGCGCTCGGAATCGCAAGGATCGCTGCACCGAGCGCCGTGAAGGTCGTGAAGGAGGCAGCGTGCGCGTTGAGGGTCTTCATTCTGTGCATTCCGTTCCGTTCGATCGATCGCTTCCGTCGTGCGCGTTCACCAGCCTGTGCCGATGTCGCCGCCCATCCCTGCGCCCTTCGAGGGCCGCTCGCCCTTGCCTGGCTTCTTGCCCGGCTTCTTGCCCGGGCGCTGGCCCATGCCGTTGCACTGTCCGCCCGGGCAGTCGCGCGGGCTCGGCTTCCCGTAGAGCTCGTCGAGCGAGCTCTGCTCGAGGTTGAGGACGAGCTCGACATTGCGCTCGTGGCGCGCTGCGTCGTCGGCGCCCGCGCCCGTCTTCGCCTCCTCCGCGAGCGCGCGGAAATGCTGCCGCGCAAGCGCCGAGACCTCGCGCCACTCCTCCGAAGGCTTGCCTGCGAGGCGCATCAGGCGCGCGCCGTAGTAGTACGCCGTGGCGAGCTCCTCGCGCGCGGCGCGGGCGAGGGCCTCGCGCGCGGCCGCCTCCTTCGGTGTGCCCGCCGCGGTTCCCGCGGCGTCCGAACCGAAGTCCGTCTCGAGCACCGACTCGAGGAGCTCCGCGCCGACGCCGACATCGCCGCTGCGCACGATCGCGCGGGCGCGCGCCACGCGGATCTCCTCGCTGCGAAGCCCGCCTTCCTCGGCGAGCGCGGTCTCCGCCTCTGCGAGCGCGGCTGCCGCGGCCTTCCAGTCTGCGCCCGCCGCCGCGTAGGCTGCGTCCTCGGCCTCCGTCGCGCGCGTGGCGGCCTCGCGGAGCGCCGCGTCGTCGGTGCCGAACGCGGCCATGCGCGCGGCGACCGCCGCGAGGTGCGCGGCGTAGGCGCGCTCCTGGCTTGCAAGCGCGATCTCCTCGAGGCTTGATGCGCGCGCGACGAGGCGCGACGCCTGCTCCTCGCGGTAGATGGCCTGGCCCGGGCCAAAGTGGAAGGCGAGCATGCCCACGGGAACGAGCGCCCAGAGCGTCCAGGCGATTCGGGAAGAGGTCTTCATGCTGCTGTCTCCTGAAGGGTGGTTCGAGTGGAGTCGTTGCGTGCGCCTGCGACCGCGCGCAGCGACGCGCGATGGCCGCGCGGCGCGCCGAAGGCGAGGAGAAGCGGGGCGAGGAGGCCCGTGATCGCGCCGCCCGCGCCGAGCGCCGCGAGGCCAGCCTCGCGGAGGCCGATTCCCTCCGTGATCGACGGCGCGACGGAGGTGAGGCGATCGAGGACCGCGTTCGGCAGATGCCGCGCGTTGCCGTCGTGGTAGATGCCGCCGAGGCGCGTGGCGAGCGCCTTGAGGCGCCACGCGTCCTGGCGCGACGAGTGGCCCGCGATCACCGTGGCGCGCGTCGGGTCGCCGACGCCGATCACGAGCGCGTCCGCGATCGACGCGGGGCGCGCGGGCGGAATCACATCCTGCGCGAGGTCGCCGTCGGTGAGGACGACGAGCGTCGTCGAGCCGCGCGCCCAGCCCTTCGAGAGCTCGAACGCGAGGTCGAGCCCTGCGCGGAGGTCGGTCTCGCCCGCGCGGAACGCCGTGTAGAGCGGCAGGCCGTCCATGAGGCCCGCGACGAGCTCCTTGTCGGTCGAGTCCTGCAGCATGGGGATCGCCTTCGTGTAGAAGGCGACGAGCGTGACGCGCGTCTCGCGCATGTCGAGGCGGTCGAGGATGCCGCGCAGGACCTTGCCCGCGCGCACGCCGCGCATCTCGTTCGTGCCAGCGGGGCCCGCGTCCGCGAGGTTCATGCTCGGCGAGACATCGAGGACGACGAGAAGCTGGCGCGACGCGCGCGGGTTCGGCTCCTCTTCGCTCGCGACCGGGTCGTGGAGGAGGAGCGCGGTCGCGCCGAAGGCGACGAGCGAGAGCCCAGCGACGCGCAGGAAGGGCGCGAGGCGCGCCCACGCCGCTGGCTTCCCCGTGGGGCCGAACGCAAGCCGCGCGACGCGCGCGGTGCGGCGCGCGTGCCGCTCCTCCGCGATGAAGGCGACGACGAGCGCCGCGAGGCCGGCGAGAAGCGCCGTCACCATGGCGTGTACCTCGCGAAGAGGAGGCCGAAGCCGTGGAGCGACGCGAGGACGAGCGCCGCGAGCGCGAACGGGCGGAAGTCGTCGAGCGGAACCGTGCCCGCCTGCACGAACTGCGCCGGCTTCATGCGGTCGATGTGGCGGAAGACCGCCTCGAGCGCGGCGGTGTCGGTGCCCTCGAAGGACTCGCCGCCCGTGAGCTCGACGAGGTCGCGCACATCGGCGGGCGCCTCGCTCTCGTCGATGTGGATGTGGTAGACGGTGATGCCGGCCTCGGCGAGCTCCTCGCCGATCTCCTGCGGCGTGTTGCCGCCGAGGTCGGAGCTGAAGCCGTCGGAGACGAGGATGATCATCCTGTCGCCTTCGGTCGCCTCGAGCACCATGTTCTTCAGGCAGAAGCGCAGCGCCGCGCCGATCGCGGTGCCGCCCATGTGCGACGGCTGGTTCGAGGGATCCGCGAACGGCAGCGCGTTGCGCACGGCCTGGAGGTCCTTCGTGAGCGGAAGCCAGCGGATCTGCTCGACGCCGAAGAGCGTGAGGCCGAAGGCGTCGCCTTCGCGCGCGCGGGTGAAGTCCTCGATCGCAGTGCAGGCGAGCTCGTAGTTGCGGCCGATCATGCTGCCCGAGACATCGAGGCAGATCTGGATGTTCGTGAGCGAGCGCTCGCGCTTCGGCTGCTGCAGGCTCTGCGGGCCCGCGAGCGCGACGATCGCGAGGGCGAGGATCGAAAGCGGCACGAGGTCGAGCGCGCCGAGGATGCGCGCCATCGCGCGGCTCCGCCACGACGGCGCCGCGGGCATCGCATGGTCTGCGGGCGCCACCACGCCCGCGGGGCGCGCGATGACGCTCCACACGAGGACGACGGGAACGGCGAGGAAGAGGAGGACCCACGGATGCGCGAAGGTCATGCGGCGCCTCCGTCGCGTGCTGCGCGCAGCGCAAGGCCATCGCGTAGTCGGTCGATCTCTGCAAGGGCGCGCTCGCGCTCGCCGCCGTCGGGCGCGTGCAGCCACGCCTCGACCGCGCGCACGACGGCGGCGGTGCGTTCGTCGCTGCGCAGCGTGCGCACGGCCTCCGCGAGCGATCGCGCGTCGCCAGCGCGGAGGACGCGCAGGAGCCTCAGCTCGAGCGCGCCGCGCTCGCGCGCGTCGAGGTCGCGCGCGCGCGCCTCGTCGACCGCTGCGAAGAGACGCTCGACGATCGTCGGCTCCGTGGAGACGGGCGCCTGTGGTGCGGGCGCGGGCCGCGAGAGGCGCCTGCGCACGACGACGACCGCGGGCACGGCGACCCACGCGGCGCCCGCAAGCCAGAGAAGCGCGGTGTAGTGCTCGCGGAGGCCGATTCCCGAAGTGGGCGCAGCGAAGACATCGGTGCCGTGGCCCGGCGGAAGCTGCGTGAAGATCTCCGCGGCGAGCGCCGTGCGCGCTTCGCCCGCGACGACCACGCTCGACACGGGGCGGCCGTCGACCTGCTCGAGAGAGGGAAGGAGGTCGAACGCGCCCTCGACGGAGCCGATGAAGTCGATGCGGTGGCGGCCTTCGCCAAGCGGCGTCACGCGCACGAGGACAGGGCTCGCGAGGTCGCGCGTGGCCTTCGCGCGCAGTTCGATGGCGTCGTGCACGACCTCGATCGATCCGACGGCGCCGCGCGGCGCGCGCGCGACGGCTGCGTCCGCGGCTTGTGCGGCGGCGCGTGCATCGGGGCGGTTCGCGGCGAGCGCGAACCCTGCGTTCGTGAAGCATGCGACGCACGCGGCGTGGATGACGAGCGCTGCGTGTGGCCTCATCCGCGCCCCCGTGCGAAGAGCCCGCGCGAAGCGAGATGCTGCCTGAGCGTGGGGATGAAGGGCTCGTCCGTCTCGATGCGGAGATAGTCGCTGCCCGCGCGGATCAGTTCGTCGCGCACGAGCGTCGGGTCGAGGAGCGCGCGTCGCGAGCCCGTGAACCATGCGCGGCCCGTCTCCGCCTCGCGCGCGCGCAGGAAACCCGCGCGCAGGGGCCGCGATTCGGCGGGGTCGCCGAGATGGATCGCGAGCGTGTCGTGGCGCTGCGCGGCGTGGCGGATCGCTGGAACGGCGGCGGGGTCGTGCAGGTCGCTGAGGACGACGATCACGCTCGCGCGCTCGGCCTGCTCCGCCACGCGCCGGACGCGCGCTCCGACCTCCGTCGCCTCCGCGAAGCCGTGCGCGCGCAAGGGCTCGAGCGCGCGCCAGAGGTCGCTGCGCGAGAGGCTGGCGACAAGCGGCACCTCGCGCGTGCCGCCCGCGACGAGCGCGACGGGGCTCATGCGCCGGTGCGCCACGAGCCCGAGCGCGGCCGCGATCCACACGGCGAGATCGTGCTTCGAGCGCGCGGTCGAGGCGACCGCCATCGACGCCGAGGTGTCGACCACGATGTAGACGGCCGTCCGCTTCAGCGCCTCGTACTCGCGCACGAAGGGCTTCCCCGTGCGCGCGGTGAGGCGCCAGTTGAGAAGCCGCACGGAGTCGCCCGGGACATACGGCCGCGAGCTCGCGTACTCGAGCCCGCTTCCCACGAGCCGCGACGCGTCGCTGCCGAACGCGAGGTCGTCCGCGAGGCGGCGCACGACGAGGTCGAAGTCGCCGCGCGCGAGCGACTCGGGCGCGGGGAGGTCGAGGTCTGTGCTCTGGGCCGTGGGCATCGTGTGCGCGGTGGCGTGCGGTTCAGGCGGTCGTCACGCCATGGTGTCGAGGAGTTCGCGCAGCACGGCCTCGGCGGTGCGGCCCGTTGCGAGCGCCTCGTAGGAGAGGCGCATGCGGTGGAGGATGACATCGTCGGCGAGCGCGAAGATGTCCTCGGGAATCGTGTAGCCGCGGCCGTGGATGAAGGCGCGGGCCCGCGAGGCGTGCACGAGCGCCAGCGCCGCGCGGGGGCTGCAGCCGAGCTCGATGTCCTTGTGGCGGCGCGTCAGGTTGACGAGCTCGACCACATCGCGCACGAAGACATCGCTGACATGGATCGCCTGCACGGCTGCCATCGCCGCGGTGAGGTCCGCGACATGCATGCGGCGGCTTCCGTCGATCGCGTCGAAGGCGCTCATCGGGACGGCGCCGTCGCCCTGGCGCTTGAGGCGCAGCCCAAGGCTCCTGCGCACGACCTCGGCCTCGTCGGCGGGCGTCGGATAGCTGAGCCTGTGGCGCAGCATGAAGCGGTCGAGCTGCGCCTCTGGAAGCTCGAAGGTTCCCGCCTGTTCGACGGGGTTCTGCGTGGCGATCACGAGGAACGGCGCGGGAAGGTCGTGCGTGGTGTCGCCGATCGAGACGCGCCGCTCCTGCATCGCCTCGAGCAGCGCGGACTGCACCTTCGGGCTCGCGCGGTTGATCTCGTCCGCAAGCAGCAGGTTCGTGAAGATCGGCCCCTTGTGGATGCGGAACTC
The DNA here is from genome assembly GCA_964393015.1 of uncultured Klebsiella sp. Taxonomy (GTDB): domain Bacteria; phylum Planctomycetota; class Phycisphaerae; order Phycisphaerales; family SM1A02; genus QWPT01. Next base: position 4,315 of record CAYMSD010000092.1, on the reverse strand, counting down.
GCTCGTCTTCTGCTCGAGGATCTCGCTGCCGACGATGTCGCTTGGGAGAAGGTCGATGGTGAACTGGACGCGCGCGAAGCGGAGGTCGATCGCCTTCGCGACGGACTGCACGAGCAGCGTCTTCGCGATGCCCGGCACGCCCTCGAGCAGGAGATGGCCGCCCGTCAGGAGCGCGATGAGCACGCGCTCGACGACGATGTCCTGGCCGACGACCGTGCGCGCGACCTCGGTGCGCACATGGTCGACGAAGGGCGAGTGGCCGAACGGCGCGCCCGTGCTCGCGCCGTTGCCCGTGCGGGTGTTCGAGTCGATCGCGGTCATGGGTTCGGCGCCTCCTCGGCGAGCAGCTTCTCAAGCAGTTCCTTGACGCGGCCCGGCTTCACGCCTGCGGCCCGCACGACGCCCGCGCGGTCGACGAGCACCGTCGCGGGCAGATGGTCGATTCCGAATGCGTGCGCCGTGGCGCCCGAGGCAGGCGCGCGGACGCGGCCGTCCGTGACGGCGTCGGCGGACTCCGCGGCGGCGTCCGCGGGCTTGGCCGATGCGTCCTGCGCGAGGAATGCCTTCGATTCAAGCGCCGTGAGCGCCGTGCGCGTGGCGGCGGTGTCGACGCCCGCCGCGCAGATCGCGACGCACGCCACGCCTTGCGAGGCGAACTCCTTCTCGAGCGCCGCGAACTCGGCGAGCGCGCGTTCGCCGAGCGCGCCAGCGCGGGTGAAGTGGAGCAGCACGACGGAGCGCTTCGTCGCGCTCGCGGGAAGCGCGTCGCCGTTCCACGACGCGACCTCGAGCGCGGGGGCCGCACGGCCTTCGGCCTCGCGCAGCGCGGCGGGGCGCTTGGCCCCGCCTGCGAAGAACTCGTCCGCGAAGCCGCCGACCGCGGAGGCGGGCGCCGCCTCCGCAAGCAGCATCTCGACGACCTTCTCGACCTGGTTCGGAATCAACCCCGCGGCGCGCACCACTCCCGCGCGGTCGATGACGATGTAGGTCGGCCAGAACGGAACGCCGTAGGCCTTCGCAGACGCGCCGCCGGAGCCGTCCTTCGCCAGCGGATAGTTGATCTTCTTCTCGCGCGCGACCGCGTCGGCGCGGTCCCAGCCCGCGTTCGCGTCGTGCATGCCGATGAAGACGAGGTCGCCCGAGGCCTCGTGCTTCTTCACAAGCGCGACATTCTCGGGAATCGCCGCCATGCACGGGCCGCACCAGGTCGCCCAGAAGTCGAGGACGACGACCTTGCCCTTGCTCGCCGCGAGCGTGACGGTGTTCCCGATCCACGACTCGGCCGTGATCTCGGGCGCGGGCTTCCCCTCGAGCGCGCGGAGTTCCGCGGGTCGCGTGGCGCCTCCGAAGAACCAATCGTCGGGGATCGGTGGACTGGGCGCGGCGGCCGCGGAGGCGCGGCACATGAGCAGGGCCGCGAGGACGAGCGGAACGATGATCGATCGAAGCATGTGGTGATCGGTCTCGGGTGTGGCGAGGATCGAATGGGCGAGGATCGGATGGGCGAGGAAAAGGCTGCCGCCACGGAACCACGCACGGCGCGCAGCTGGCACTGTACCTCTGCGTCGGTTGCGGCCGCACCATCGGGTGGGCGCTTCTACGCGGATTCCCGCGAGCGGTTGAGTCGAGGCGGGGGTTTCGGCGCGGGCGTCAGCCGCGCGGCGGCGCCGTCGGCGGCGAGGCGCCGAACCCGGTCGACGCGCCGCCCGTGCGCACCCAGATCATGGGCACTGCGACGAGCCAGCTCGGGAAGAGCCCGAGGCCCGGGATCGCCTCGAGGAGGAGCGCGAAGAGGAGCTCGACGCGGAACCCGAGCAGGAACGCGATGGCAAGCCCGATGCCGAGGTCGAAGGCGACTGCGAAGCCCTCGCCGAAGGGGGCGCCGATCGAGTCCGCGAAGAGCGCGACGCACAGGGCAAGCGCGTAGCGGAGCTTCGTCGTCTGCTTCGGACGGGAGGCGCCAGCATCGGCCTCTCTGTCGGAATCCTCCGCGCGCGGAACGCGCCGCGCCTCGACCTGCGTCACCATGGGGAGTCCGCCGCTTGCGCCATCGCCCGCGCGCTCTGGCGCGCTCGGGAGGTCGGTCGAGGGCTTCTGGTCGTCCATGGAGGTCCGAGTCGGCGGAGGCGGGTGGCGGAGCGTAGTCGCAAGCGGGCGGCGGGGGAGCCGAGGACGCGGATTGGCGGGCGCAATCGGGCGATTTCAACCGCGCGCGGTGAACTCTGCCATCAACCCGAGCTGCGAGGCGAGGCGCTCGCACGCGGCGGTCGTGGCGGTTCGGGCGCGGTTCTTCGGCGCTGCGGGCTCGAGCCAGATGCGGTTCACGCGCAGCGCGCCCCTCGCGCGGTCGCTCTCGAGGTCGACGCGCGCGACGAGGCGCTCGCCCGCGAGGACGGGCATCGTGTAGTAGCCGTGGACGCGCTTCGCGGCGGGCACGAACGCCTCGAAGCGGTAGTCGAAGCCGAAGAGCTCGGCGAGGCGCGGACGCTCGCGGACAAGCGGGTCGAACGGCGTGAGAAGGCGCGGCGTGTCGTCGGGTTCGACGCGCGCGGCGAGGCGCTTCCAGTCGAGCCGCGCGAAGCCCGCGACGGGCGCGCGCCCGAGCCGCTCGAGCGAGACAGACGCGATTTCGCCGCGTTTCGCGGCTGTTTCGCACCACGCCTTCGCCTCGGCGGGCGAGATCGCCCACAGATAGTGCGCGATCTCCCGCGGCGTCGCCGCACCAAGCCGCTCGAGCGCCGCGAGGCACGCGAAGCGGACAAGCTCGTCGCGCGGCGGCTGCGCGGGGACTTCGCCGTAGACGCGCTCGGCGAGGTCGTAGACCTTCTCGAACCCGCGCCGCGAGTGGACCGCGACCTCGCCCGTGCGCCAGAGGAACTCGAGCGCCGCCTTGTGCGGCGACCAGTCCCACCAGCCTTCGCTCTTGCGCGCGTTCGCGGGCCGAGGGAAGTCGCGCGTCGCAAGCGGCCCGCGCGTGGCGAGCGCGTCGCGCACCTCCGCAAGCGTCGTGCGCCAGTTCCGCCCGAGCCGTTCGCGCATCCACGCGCTCTGCCGCAGTCGCACGCGGCTCCGCTCGAAGCGGTGTGTCCACCACGGGAGCCAGTCGCTGCGGATGACGCTCGCGTCGTGCGTCCAGTGCTCGAACGCGGCGCGCGTCGACTCCGCGTGATGCGCGAGATGCGCGGGGTCGTAGCCATCGAGCCGCGCGTGGAAGACCAGGTGATGCGCGCGCTCGACGAAGCTGATGCTGTCGACCTGCACGAAGCCGAGCTCGCGCACGAGCTGAATCACGCGCGGCTTCGTCGCGCGCACGGGGGCGCGGTCGAGCGCGCAGCCGGCAAGCAGGAGCCGTCGCGCCGATTCGACCGGCACGGTCTCGGCGGCGGCTGTGGCTCGGCTCGGAGACATCGGGCGGGAAAAGCCTACCCGCTCCCGAACAGGGAATCCTCCCCGATCGATGGTCGGCGGGTCCGTGCTCTCCTTCCCTCGGTTCGCACATGTCGACTCCCCGCAGAACCTCAACCTGGCCGGCAACCCGCGGCGCACTTGGCCCGCTGGAGCGCAAGGTGCTGCTGCCCGTGCTTGCCGCCGCGGTGGTCGCCGTCGGCGTCGTTGCGTTCGCCACCTGGCAGGTCCACGACGCCCAGAGGGAGCGCCAGCTTGCGAGCGAGTCGCAGCTGATCGCGCATGCGATCGCGGACGCCGAGCTGCGCGACCCCGAGGCGCTGCAGGAATTCGTGGAGAATCTCGGGGAGGATCCGCGCGTCGGACTGGTCGCGGCGGTCGCGGGCGATCCGCCTTTCGTCTTGGCGAGCACGCGGCGCGAGTGGATCGGCGCCGCGCTGTCCACGATTCCGCGTGCGGAGATCGGCGACGAGCTGGCGACGACCATCCGCACGGGGCGGGACGCGATGCGCATGCGCGCGGCGCGCGATTTCTTCGCGTGCGCGACGCCGCTCGATGGAGATGGCGCGGTCGTCGTCCACGTCGACTCGTCGCCGTTCGAGGCGGTCGCGCTGCGCTCGACGCTTCTTCTCGGGGCCCTCGCGACCGCCGTGATCGTCGCCCTCGCCGCGGTCGTCGTGCTGGCCGTGCGGCGGACCATCACGCGGCGGCTCGCGCGGCTTGCGGGCGCCTTCGCACCGGGGGCGGAGCCGCCGAAACCCGCTGATTTCGCGGTTCCGCGCGGGGACGACGAGATCGTGGACCTTGCCCGTGCGATCGCCGCGGCGCGCGCGCGCGAGGCACGCGACTATGCCGAGATCGAGCGGCTCGCGCTCGTCGCGCGCCGCACCACGAACGCGGTCATCATCAC
>CAYMSD010000091.1:0-13846 GCA_964393015.1 uncultured Klebsiella sp. | reverse complement strand
ACGAGACCGGCGCACTCGTCCCCCCTGCTGACGCGCTCGTGTATCCGCTCGACCTGAAGACGACGATCGAGATCGAGTGAGCCGGTCGAAGTCATGAATCCCGAACCTGACGATGCTCGACCGCAGGCGCAACCGACGGCCCTCCGGCGTGTCGTGCGAATCACAAGTCGAGCAATTGCGGGCGCATGGCGCAGGCTGCGTCGGCTCGTCGTTGTCGCAGACAAACGCGCGCTTGCACGACGGCGGCGGCGCGTGCTCTGGATCGCGGCCTGCGCGGTGATCGGGGCGCTCATCCTTTCGTTCATCGTCGGCTCAGCGGCGCCGTTTCAAGCGCTTCTGTTGCTACTCGTCGTCTTCGCGGGCTTTCTCGCGATGGCGTGGTTCCCGCTCAACGAGCGGACGGGGCCGCACTGCGCGCGATGCAAGCAGGCGTGCGCGAATCCGACGCCGGCGATCTGCCCCGAATGCGGGGTCGCGCTGGACCGACCAGGGGCGATCTCGGAGACACGCACGCGAGGCTGGAGCGCCCTCGCGTGCGTCGCACTGATGTATGGGCTGATCTCGACTCCCTCGCTTCTCTATCGGGCGACGGAGCACTTGCCGCCGCGCGCGCGCATCGCGCTCGCGAGCGTCGGCTGGGAGAGCGGCGATCTGTTCAGCGACCTCGATCCGGTCACGATGAGCGCCGAGGAGACCCGCGCGGCGGCCGAGCTCCTGATCGAGTCGGCGCGCCCCCGAGACTCGCGGCGATTCGAGTCGGGCAACTTCCTCGACCGCGCGATTCGCAGCGGCAACTTGCCGGCGGAGTATCGCGAGAGGGCGGCACGGGCGATCGTCAGCGCCTCGCTCTCGGTCGAGCGATCCGGCGACGGAATCACCGCGACCGTCACGCCCGAGTTCGGCGATCAGATCCTGTCCCCGACCGAAGAGGTCGTGCTCGTGTTCGGCGGCGTCTCGCTCGACGGCGAGACTTGGACGAAAGGCGCCGACTGGGCGCACACACGGCAATCCGTTGCGATGGGTGCAAGCCGGCGGCAAGACGAGATCCTCGACAACCCGCAGTTCATCCACACCGGCCGCATCGACGGTGTGCCGCGTGGCACCCACACCGTGCGCGCGCGCTGTTGGATCGTGATCCCGGCACGGTGGTACGGGCCTTTCCTTCCCGTGTTCGATGACCGCGGAATCATCGTGGCCGGGCCAGACACGAAGGGCGTCTATCCGCTCGAGCTCGAGCGGACGATTCCCCTGCCGTGAGGCGCGTGCGACGGGCGTGGTATCTTCAACGCGTGGCTGACCCAATCGACAACTCGCGGCCGTGGCCGATCACGAGGTCCGAGTGGGATGGACTCGTCGTGCGCACGAAGCGCCGGGACCGGCTCGAGCGCTGGATTCCGTTGATCGGTTCGACCGGCGGTGCTGTGACCTGTTTCGGCGGAATGAGGAACGCGGGGATCGACGGCTGGGCGTTGTGGGCCGTGCCTGCCGTCGTTGGGATCCTCGCAGCGCTCTTCTTCGGCGGCCTGTGGTTCGCGATGCGCTCGCGGCGCACGCCCCTCGGGGAGGTCCTCGCGCGCGCATGGAAAGTGGCGGCTGCGTGTGCCCGCTGTGCAGAGGCGCGCTTCCGACGCCCGCCGCGGATGGCGCCGTGCCATCGTGCCGGCACGGGCTCTCCGTGCGAGACCAGCCGCAGCTCGTCGAGTACTGGGCCGCGTGCGCGCGCAGGGACGATGTGACGGCGCAACGCATCCTCTCGTCGATCCTCGCGGGAAAGACGCGCCCTTCCCTGCGCGTCCGCCTCGCGCGCCTCTACACGCGCAACCTCTCCATCGCGCTGGACCAGGAGCGGCGCTTCCTCGCGCGGTATCTCGCGGCCCTCGGGCTGCTCGGACTCTTCGGCGTGCCTGCGCTCGCGGGGCTCGCTGTCGTGTTCTGGAGCTACGACTGGCTCGCGCTCTCCCTTGTGATCCCGTTCACGGTCCTTCAAGGGGTCGTCGTCCTTCCCCTCGCGCTGATGAGCACTCCGATGCGCAGGCGAACGCGCCAGCGCTGCGCCGCCTGCTCGCAGATGCTGGCCTCGCCACACCCCGCCCGCTGCCCCGAGTGCGGGGTCGACCTCCACGCCCCCGCCGCCGTGACGACGAGCGTGCTGCGATTCCAGTTCAGGTACGCGGCGATCGCAATGGTCGCCGCGCTCGCGCCCTTCGTCGTGGGAGTCGGACTCTTGGTCTTCACAGCCTTCGGGGGCGCCCGATGGCTTCCCGACGCCGTGCTCGTGCCGCTTGCGGCCGAGGGCGGCGCGTCGGGCATGATCGCACGCGAAGCGCTCGAGGCGCGCAGCCTCTCGCCGACGGAGGCACCGCGCCTCGCGGACAGGCTGATCGCGCGCGCGGAGAAGGACCTCGCGCAGCGCACAGCGCCCTCCGCCTTCCTCCGCATCGACCACATTCCCCGCGCTGTCGGCGGCGGCACGCTTCCGCGCGAGTACATGGCCCGCGCGCTCCGCGCCTCGGCCACTTTCGATGTCGCACGCGAGGCGGGCGCTGGCGACGCGCGCGCGCTGCGCTTCACGCCCCGCTTCGGAAGCGACCTCTTCGCGCCGTGGGGCAGAGCCGTGCTGGTGCTTGCCTCCGTGCGCTTCGACGACGGCGAACCGCTCGGCGTGACCCCTGTCCCGAACTTCATCGATGCGGCGACGGGGATGGTGGTCCCTGTCCCAGCGGGTGCCAGGCGCGCGGAGTGGCGCGCGCGCGTCTGCTATCTGCCGTGGAGAGCCGAGTTCAAGCCGCTCGTCGATTCGGACGGCGAGTTCATCGGGCTCGAGGGACACGCGGACCAGGCGATCATCGAGGGTTCGCTCGACCTTGCGCCCTGACCGCGCGGCTCACGCCTTCGGCTTGCGATACACCATCCGCAGCTTGTTGCCGGGCGGGATGTACTCGGCCTCCGTCATGTAGGCCTTGATCAGCATCACGCCGCGGCCCGAGGGCATCTCGATGTTGAACTGGTCGGTCGGATCGGGGATCGCCTTCGGGTCGAACCCCGGGCCCTGGTCCTCGATCTCGAACACCGCCTCCGTGCCGTCGACGCGCGCGCGAAAGAAGACGACCTTGGTCGGGTCGTTCCGGTTTCCGTGGCGGAAGGCGTTCACCACGGCCTCCTCGATCGCAAGGCGGATGGCGAACATGGCGGCCTCGTCGTAGCCGTGGGCGGTGAGCGCCGCGGTGGACGCTTCATGCACCACCTCGAGCCCCTCTCGGAGCTCCTGCAGGGTGAAGTCGCGCTGGAAGGCGGACGGTGGCTCGCTCATGTCGATCGTGTGATGCGCCCTGGTGCGTGATGCGCTCGGTGCCGCGCCGCAGGCAGCGGCCACGGCGGGTCTGGCTCAGCTGAAGCTCTGCACCGCTGCGTCGAAGCTGTCGTGGATCGCGAACAGGCGGTCGAGCTTGGTGATGGTGAACGCCTCGCGGATGCGCGGCTGGATCTCGCACAGCCGCAGCTGCCCGTCGCGGCTCTCGACGCGGCCCTTCAGGCTGATGAGGGTGCCGAACGCCGCGCTCGACAGATGCTCGACATTGCGGAACACGAGCACGACCTTCGGGCGGAACTCCGCCTCGACGGCCTTCATCAGCTCGATGCCGATCTGGTGGATGTTCAGCTCGTCGAGGATGTTGCGGTCGACGAAGTCGACGCGCATGACGCCGTCGATCTTGCGGACGCTGATGTGCGATGCGCTTGCTGCCATGGAAGCTCCGAGGGGTCTGTCTGCCAGCACGATAGCACAGAGGGCGGACGGCCTCGGGCGCGTGGCGGTCCCACGCGACATGGGTCGACCAAAGAGAACGGCGGCGGCGGAAGACCCGCCGCCGCCGTGAGGTTCACTGCATTCGATCAGCCGCCGATGTTGCTGAGCTGGTCGACGAGGCCCGGGAAGAGCAGGTCCTCGTTCTCGCTCTGGATCACGATCTCGGGCCGCATCAGCATGACCGTCGTGCCTTCCGTCTCGGAGTCGATGCGGTTGGTGAAGAAGCGGTTGACGATCGGGATCTTCGAGAGGACGGGGACGCCCGACTCGATCTCGACCTGGTTGAAGTTGCGCTGGCCGCCCATCAGGATCGTGCCCTTGTCGGGAACGCTGACGGTGGTGCGGATCGACTGGACGCGCACGTCGGGCAGCTGGATGGAGCCGCCGAACTCGCTTCCACGGCCACCCGCGGTGCCGGTGCCGCCGACGGCGCCCGTCACGGGCACTTCGTCGAAGCCGAGGACCGCGCTCGTGTCGAACGCCACGGTCATGGTGACATAGCGGCGGTCTGCCGAGATGACGCCCTCGACATCGAGGACGAAGCCGTCCTGGACGACGCCCGTCTGCGGAGCCGCGAAGCCCGCTGCGTCGCCGACCGAGGGCGTGAGGCCCGCGATGAAGGCGATGTTGCGCGAGATCGTGATGAACGAGCGCTGGCCGTTCATCAGGGTCAGGCGCGGCGCGGTGAGCACGACATTGCGCTGGTCGGCCTGGGTCGCCTTGATGAGGAGGTCGACCTGGATGTCGTCCATGTAGCTGAAGCCCGTGGTCGCGGCCGACAGGCCCTGGCTGAGGATCGTGCCGCCGATGCCCGTCACGACGCCGGCGCCGATCGTGTTGGTGATGCTCGACGAATCCTGGGTCACGCCGATCGGGGTCCAGCCGCTCTGACGGCGGATGGGCGAACCGACGGGGCCATAGACATAGGTGATGTCCGTGCCGTCTGGCGTGGGAACGCCGAAGGCATTGCCCGTCGCGGGGGTGTTGCGGACATCGCCGTCGCCCGTCGGGGTTCCGAGGGGCCCGAACACGACGGGATCCTTCAGCTGGCCCTTGCCTGGGCCGTTCTGGAAGAAGAAGTCGCTGATGTTGAAGTTCGGGTCCGCGCCGCGGGCCGCGTTCCACATGCTGTCGTTGGTGTTGAAGTAGAGGTCGAGGTCGACGCCGATCTGCTCGAACCACTCGCTGGTGACGCCGATGACGCGCGCCTCGTAGTTGATCTGCAGGGCGCGGATCGCGCGGAGCTGCGTGAGCAGGCCCTCGATGTCGCGGTGGTTGCGCGAGGTGTTGGTGATGATCAGGTTGCCGTTGAGCTCCTGGATCGCACCCGTGTCGCCGCCGTTGTCCTTCCAGCCTTCGGGGTCGATCTGCTCCTGGATGATGGTCGTGATCTGCTCGATCAGCTCCTCGCGGGACCGACGGGTCGGATCCTCCTCGACATCGCCGATGATGCCGCCGCCGCCGCTGCCGCCGCCGCCACCACCGCCGCCGAAGCCACCGCCGCCGCCGCCGAAGCCGCCGCCGCCGCCGCCGAAGCCACCACCGCCGCCACCGCCTTGGCCGCCCTGGTTGCCCTGCTCAAGCGCTGAGCTCAGGCTGAAGTCGGGGGCGTTGTCGAAGTACGGAACCTCGAAGAGGAGGTCGCGGATGTCGTAGACGATCGTCAGCGTCTTCTTGCGGAGCATCTCGGGCGAGCTGACGACGACGACGCCGTCCTCGACCGAGTAGTCGGGGCGCGAACCGTCGTCACCGAGCTGCTCGATGACGCGCTTCAGCGCGACTTCCGCGGGCACATTGTCGAGCGAGAGCGACACGGTGTCGTCGGCGCGGATGCCGACGGCGTCGAGCGCCTTCCAGTCGGGGTAGAAGTCGACCCCGCTGACCTCGTTCATGAAGCTGAAGACCTGCTCGATCGTGTTGTTGTTGAAGTTGACCGAGACGGGCTTCTGCATCGCCACCATCGCGGCGCGGTTGACGGTGCTCTCGCGATAGCCGCTGGCGCGGTCGCGGAGGCGCATGTCGCTGAGCGATGGCCAATCCTCGGGGTACTCGACCACGCCCGTCACGGAGCGCGGGCCGGGGCCCGTCATGTTGCGCATCGGCGGAACCGTGCGGTCGAGGATGTCGGCGGAGAACTCCGCGTAGGCCTCGTTGCGGCGGCGCTCGGTGCGGCTGTAGTCGACATAGAGGCGGCTCGTCTTGAGGACGGCCTCGAGGGCCTGCGCCGCAGGGTTGTTCGGATCCATGAAGAGGATCTCGCCCACGACCTGCAGGGCCTCGTCGTACTTCATCTCCATCTGGAGCTGGCGCACGCGGAGGAGGCGCTCGTCGATCGCCTTGGCGCGGGCCTCCATCTCGGACTTCTGGCGCGCGGCGCTGGCCGCGGTCGCCTCGCGGCGGGCGGCCTCCTCGCGGGCGAGGGCGGCGTTCGTCTTGCCCGTCTCGATCTGCTCGAGGAGGGTCTCGATCTCGCGCGAGAGGTCGCCGTACTCGGCCGCGGGGAAGACCATGCGGTCGCGGTCGAGGCGAAGCTTCGCCTGGAGCGCCTCGCGGTGGGCGCCGGCGAAGTCACCCGCGGACATCAGCTGCGTGGAGTTCGCGACAAGCGAGGTGACCTCGACCTGGGCGCGCTGCTTGCGCAGCGAGAGATCGGAGCCGACATCCGCGAGGAGCGAGGCCTGGTCGAGCATCGCCTGGGCGCGCTGCATGCCCTTCGCGGCCTCGCCGTCGCCGGGAGCGGCGACCTGGAGGGCCGACCAGAGGTCGATCGCCTTGCGCCACTCGCTGCGAGACATCGCCTCGCGGGCGGCGGTGCGGGTGGCCTCGATGTCAGCGGCGGTCGGACCGCTCGGGGCGGCCTCCGCCGGGGGCTGCTCGGCAGGGGTCTCGGCGGCGGGAGTCTCGGCGGGCGCCTCCTCCGCGGGAGTCTCGGCGGGCGCGGGCTCTGCAGGCTCCGCAGCGGGGGGCGTGGGCGCATCCTGCGCAAGCGTCATGTTCGACCACGCCGCCATCCAGGGCGACGAACCGACGAGCGCGACCGCCACCAGGCCTGCGACGGTGCGCGAACCGCGCGATCCGCCCTGAGCCGTGCCGACATGCGTCGTGATGAAGGTCTGCTCGATCTTCGTGCTGCGCTGCATTCTGTACTCCTGAGGCACCCACAAGAGGTGTGCGGAACTCGAAACTCACGCTCTCGAAACGCGCTGCCTACACTCGCCCGCGGCGACGCAGCCCTGTGCGCGGGCCCAGGGCCCTTGCGGTGCTGCTTCTACGCGCGGCGGTGCCTGCGTCCCAGCCCGGCTTGCACAATCCTGACGGATCGTGCCGACCGCTGCGGAGCCGCGCAAGGTACTCCCCGTCCCGAACTCCCGCAAGGAGCGCGGGCGCGCGGCTACAGGAATCGTTTCGGAATCTGAATCGCGGCGGGGATGCGCAGTCCGCGTTGCAATGCGCACGACGGCTCGACCGCTCGGCTCGCCGTCCGTCGGCGCCGCTTGGCCGACCTCCGCCGCGACCGCGGGGCTCCATCGGAATCGAGCGCTTCGGCGCAGAGACGCAGCGTGGGCCTCGGGGCGCCCGCTGGCGATCCACTGCGGCCAACCGATGCGGGATCAGACCCGCGCAACCGCCGCAAGCGCGGCCTGCGCCGATTCCATCTCCTTCGCGCCAATGGGTTTACGCGACTTCATCATCTCGATGAAGACATCGAAGAGGTAGGCCGAGTCGTGCGGCCCTGGGCTTGCCTCGGGGTGGTACTGCACGCTGAAGATCGGCTTCTTCGTGTGGCGGAAGCCCGCCAGCGTGCCGTCGTTCAGGTGGATGTGCGTCGGCTCGCCGCCCGCGGCGCGGAGGCTGGTCTCGTCGACGCAGAAGCCGTGGTTCTGGCTCGTGATCTCGACGCGCCCAGTCAACAGGTTGCGCACAGGCTGGTTGGCGCCGCGGTGGCCGAACTTGAGCTTCCAGGTGGTCGCGCCGAGGGCGAGCGCGAGCAGCTGGTGGCCGAGGCAGATCCCGAAGGTCGGGACCTCCCCCGCCACGGCGCGCAGCGTGTCGATGACCGTCTGGACGACGGCAGGGTCGCCGGGGCCGTTCGAGATGAAGAGGCCGTCGGGCTTGCGGGCGCGGATCTCGTCGGCGGTCGCGGTGTGCGGCAGGAACTCGACCGAGCAGTTCCGCTCGACGAGGTGGCGGTAGATGTTGCGCTTGGCGCCGCAATCGATGGCGACGACCTTGAACGGCGACCCCTCGGCACGGCCAGCGGGCGACGGCTTCGCGTCGGCGAAGAGCCCGCCGCGCGGCGCCCATTCCCCGAGCGATTCCTCGAAGAAGCCGCTGCAGCCCGGGCTCACCTTGGCGGCGAGGTTCGCGCCCGCCATCGATGGGATCGCGCGCGCACGCGCCACGAGCTCGAGGTCGCCTGCGTCGGCGAGGGAGACCGAGGAGATCACGCCGCGCATCGCGCCGCCGAGGCGGAGCCGCCGCACGAGTGCGCGGGTGTCGATGCCCGAAATCGCGGGAATTCCCGCGTCCGCGAGCCAATCCGAAAGGCTGTGCGCCGAGCGCTGGTTCGAGGTGATCCGCGACAGCTCGCGCACCACGAAGCCGGCCACGCAGGGGCGCGCGCTCTCGATGTCCTCTGGCGCGATGCCGTAGTTTCCGATCTCGGTGGCGGTCATCGTGAGGATCTGCCCCGTGTAGGAGAGATCGGTGAGCGCCTCCTGGTAGCCGCACATCGCGGTGTTGAAGACGACTTCGCCCGAGCCCTCGAGATCGTGCAGCGATCCGCCGAAGGCCTGACCGTGGAAGACCGACCCGTCCTCAAGGGCGAGGCGCGCGAGTTTCGTCGTGGGCATAGTTCTCGAGTGTAGCCGAAGGTAGAGTGAACGAACCGTGCGCGCGCCCGCGATTCCCCTTCTCGCGTTGGCATTGACGGCGGCCGCCGCGCCGCCCCCGCCGTCGGCGGCGGTGCCGGCCGCCAACCTCGACTCGGGCCGTCCCGAATCCAACCGTCTCGACTTCAACAAAGATGTCCGGCCAATCCTGTCGGACCGCTGCTTCGCCTGCCACGGCCCCGACTCGGGCACGCGCAAGGCGGGGCTGCGGCTCGACACCCCCGAAGGCGCGTACGCGGCGCTCTCAGGCGGCGGCCACGCGATCGTGCCCGGCAACCTCGACCGAAGCGAGGCTGCGGCGCGGATCCGCTCGAGCGACCCCGACGATGTCATGCCGCCGCCCGAGCTCAAGCGGCCGCTGACCGACGAGGAGCGCGCGACGCTTCTCCGCTGGATCGAGGAAGGCGCGGAGTACCGGCCGCACTGGGCGTTCGTGGCGCCCGCCGCCCCCGCCGCTCCCGCGGTTCGCGACGCCGCGTGGGCGCGCGACCCGCTCGACGCGTTCGTGCTGGCGCGGCTCGAGCAGGCGGGCCTCGCGCCCGAGCCCGAGGCCGACCGCGCGACGCTCCTGCGCCGCGCCGCGCTCGCGCTCACGGGGTTGCCGCCGACGCCCGAGGAGATCGACGCCTTCGCCAGGGATACCGCGCCTGACGCCTACGAGCGCCGCGTCGACGCCATGCTCGCAAGCTCGCGCGCGGCCGAGCATCGCGCGACCGCGTGGCTCGACCTCGCGCGCTTCGCGGACACCTTCGGCTACCAGTCCGACGCCGACTCGTTCACCCACCCGTGGCGCGACTGGCTGCTCGACGCGCTCGCCTCGAACATGCCGTACGACCGCTTCGCGACCGCCTTGATCGCGGGCGACCTCGTGAAGGCGACGACGCGCGCGGAGCGGCAGGCGAACGACATCGCGAGCGCGTTCAACCGCCTCCATCGCATGACGGAGGAAGGCGGCTCGATCGCCGAGGAGTTCCGGCAGGAAGGAATCGCCGACCGCGTGTCGACCTTCGGCACGGCGTTCCTCGGACTCACGCTCGAGTGCGCGCGCTGCCACGACCATAAGTACGACACGATCCCGACGCGCGAGTTCTACGGGCTTGCCGCGATGTTCGGTTCGATCGACGAGAACGGGATGAAGTCGTACGCGCATGCGTTCAGCGCGCCGCCGCCGTTCGTGCGGCTTGAGAACGACGAGCAGGCCAATCGCAGGCGCGAGCTCCTCGTCGCATGGATGCGCGCGACCGACGCGCGCATGAACGCCGATGTCGCCGCGATGGCGAACGCGCGCGGCGCGCGCGCGCCGAGCGAGCTGCCCGCGCCCGCCGCGCGCTATGCGTTCGACGAACTCGCCGACGGCAAGACGGCGAACGCGGTCGACGCCGCGAAGCCCGCGACGACCGATCGCGCGCGGCCCGAGCAGCTCGGCGCGGTCGCGCTTGGCGCGGGCAAGGTCGGGCAGGCGCTCGCGTTCGACGGGGACGGCGGCGTGTCGCTCGCGGGGCTTTCGGGCTTCACGCGGCACGACCCTGTCAGCGTCGCGTTCTGGATCAAGCCCGGCGAGAAGAACGCGCGCGCGGCTGTCCTCCACACTTCGGGCTTCTACACGAACGAGGCCGACGGCTCGGGGCTCGAACTCCTGATCGCCGATGGCCGACTGCGCTGGAGCGTGATCCACCTCTGGCCGGGCAGCGCCGCGAGCATCGAGATGACCGACACGCTGCCTGTCGGCGAGTGGACGCACATCGTCGCGACCTACGACGGACTTTCGTGGGCGACGGGCCTGCGGCTCTTCGTCAACGGACGCGAGGCAAAGACGAACACGCTGCGCGACGCGCTCGAGGGCCCGATCGCTGGCGCGACGATGGAGGTCGGCTCGCGCTCGCGCGACGCCGGTTTCCGCGGCGGCGCGATCGACGAGCTCGCGGTGTGGCGCGCGGAGCTTTCGCCCGCGGAGGCCGCGCTTGCGGCGGGCGTGGCGCCGGACGGCGCGGCTGCGTTCCAGCACGCCGTCATGCGCGCAACCGCCGCCGAACGCGACGCGCAGCGCGCCGCGAACCGCGCGCTCGCGGCGCATGTCGAGTCGCTGCCCGCGTTCATGACGATGCGCGATTCGCCGCACGCGGCGCCGACCTATGTGTTGACGCGCGGGCGCTACGACCAGCCCGACCGCACGCAGCCGGTCACGCCCGGCGCGATCGCAGCGGTGCTGCCGCGCGAGTTCGGCGCGCAATCGAACCGGCTCGACCTCGCGCAGTGGCTGTTCGACCCACGCAATCCGCTCGCCGCGCGCGTCGAGGTGAATCGACTGTGGACGCAGGTGTTCGGCCGCGGCCTCGTCGAGACCGCGGAGAACTTCGGCGTGCAGGGCTCGTGGCCGACGCACCCCGAGGTGCTCGACCTCCTTGCGCACGACTTCGCGACGGGCCCGAACGCATGGGACACGCGCGCGATCCTGAAGCGGCTCGTGATGAGCGCGGCGTTCCGCCAGCGCTCGGCGACGAGCGACGCGAAGCGCGCGCGCGATCCGAACAACGATCTTCTCTCGCGCGGCCCAAGCGTGCGCCTGACGGCCGAGCAACTGCGCGATTCCGCGCTGTTCGCATCGGGCCTTCTCGTCGAGAAGGTCGGCGGCCCGAGCGTGAAGCCCTACCAGCAGCCCGGGCTTGTCGGCGAAACGGGCGCAAGCGGCGGCTACGACGCCGACACGGGGGATGGCGCCCATCGCCGCAGTCTCTACACCTATCGCAAGCGCACCGTGCCACCGCCCACGATGCTCACCTTCGACGCAGGTTCGCGCGAAGCGTGCCAGCCGCGGCGCGGCGCGACGAACACGCCGCTCCAGGCGCTCGCGCTGTTGAACGACCCCATCTTCACCGAATGCGCACGCGCACTGGCCGAGCGCGCGATGCGCGAGGCCCCCGCCGACGGCGACGCGCGTCTCGTGCGCGCGTTCCGCCTCGCGTGCGCGCGTGCACCGCGCGAGGGCGAGCTTGCGCCGCTCCGCGCGCTCGTCGAGTCGCAGCGCGCGGCAGGTGCCGACGAAACCGCGGCGCTTTCGCTTGCGTGCAGCACGATCCTTGCAAGCGACGCGGCCCTCATGTCGCGATAGGCAACCCACGATGACGACGCCACGCCCGACGCCCACCTACGACGACCTGATGCGCCCATCGCGCCGCCACTTCCTCGGCGCGTCGGCGCTCGGTCTCGGCGCGATCGCGCTCGGCGACATCCTCGGCACGCGCAGCGCGCGCGCGGCGACGGCCGACGCGCCGCTCATCACGCCGTCGCCGCACTTCGCGCCGCGCGCGAAGCGCGTCATCTACCTCTTCCAATCGGGCGGCCCGTCGCAATTCGAGACGCTCGACCCGAAGCCGAAGCTGCGCGACATGCACGGCCAGCCGCTCCCCGACAGCGTGCGCGCGGGCCAGCGCCTCACGGGAATGAGCGGAAACCAGGCGGTGTTGCCGCTCGCAGGCTCGTTCACGGGCTTCAAGAGACATGGCCGCGCGGGCATCGAGCTCAGCGACCTGCTGCCGCACACGGGCAAGATCGCAGACGACATCTGCGTCGTGCGCGGCATGCACACCGACGCGATCAACCACGACCCCGCGATCACCTTCTTCTGCTCGGGCCACCAGATCGCTGGCCGCCCGTCGATGGGCGCGTGGATGAGCTACGGCCTCGGCTCGATGAACAAGGACCTTCCGTCGTTCATCGTGCTCGTGTCGAAGGACGCCGCGCGCGACCAGCCGCTCTACGCGCGGCTGTGGGGCGCTGGATTCCTGCCGAGCGAGCACCAAGGCGTCCAGTTCCGCGCGGGCAAGGAGGCGTTGCTCGCGCTCGCGAACCCGGAAGGCGTGTCGCCGCACGCGCGCCGCGCGATGCTCGACGCGCTCGCGGCGATGTCGCGCGACGCGCTCGCGCACGAAGGCGACCGCGAGATCGACGCGCGATTGGCGCAGGCCGAGCTCGCGTACCGCATGCAGACGAGCGTGCCCGAGGCGACCGATCTCGCGGGCGAGAGCGACGAAACCTTCGAGCTCTACGGCGCGTCCGCGCGCGAGCCCGGCACCTTCGCCGCGAACTGCCTGCTCGCACGCAGGCTCGTCGAGCGCGGCGTGCGATTCGTGCAGCTCTTCCACCAGGGCTGGGACCAGCACGGCGGGCTGCCGGGCGGCATCTCGCGCCAGTGCGCGCAGACGGATCAAGCGTCGGCCGCGCTCGTGATGGACCTCAAGCGCCGCGGCCTCCTCGAGGACACGCTCGTCGTGTGGGGCGGCGAATTCGGCCGCACCGCGTACTGCCAAGGCCGCATGACCGCCGACGACTACGGCCGCGACCACCACCCACGCGCGTTCTCGCTGTGGATGGCCGGCGGCGGCGTGAAGGCCGGCCATGTGCACGGCGCGACCGACGACTTCGGCTACAGCGTCGTCGACGGCGCCGTCGATGTGCACGACCTCCACGCCACGATCCTGCACCTGATGGGCGTCGACCACGAGCGCCTGACCTATCGCTACCAAGGCCGCCACTTCCGCCTCACCGATGTCGCAGGCAAGGTGGTCGCGCCGATCCTGGCGTGAGCGCCGAGCGCGTGGGGTTCACCCGCACGCGCCCCAGGCCGCGAGGACCTCGCAAAGGTCCGCAGAGTCCGTCGTGCCGTCGCCGTTCAGGTCGCCGCCGCTCTTGCCCCACGACCCGAGAAGCAGCGCGAGGTCGTCGCCATCCACCACGCCGCTTCCGTCGAGATCGGCGGCACAGCCAGCCGACACATCCACGAGCGCGGCCTCGCTGGTCACGCTGCCGCAACTGTTCGTGAAGACGACCGTGTACTCGCCCGAGTCGCAGGGGCGTGCGCCTGTGATGGTGAGCGTGGTCGCGAGGTTCGTCGCGGTCAGCGCGCCGCTTGCGCCTGCGACTTCTCCGCCGCCCTTCGATGCGCCGCCGGCGCCATCTGTGATGTCGACGCCATCACGCTGCCACTGGAAAGTGACGGCGCCGTTGAAGTCGTAGCCCGACGCGCACGCCGCTGTGAGCGTGAGCGTGGCGCCCGTGTCGATCGACTGCCCCGCGGGCTCCTGCGCGACCCACGGAATGCCGGTGTCGGTCCAGCGGGCCCAGTAGCCGGAAGTCAGGCCTCCCGCCGCCG
>CAYMSD010000090.1:0-14054 GCA_964393015.1 uncultured Klebsiella sp. | reverse complement strand
CGACTCCGACGATCGTCGTTCCGTGGACTTCGTCCACGGGCACCCTTGGTTGTCGTAGCACCAAAGGGAGCGGCCGCAGCCGCGACCGCTCAAATCATGGGTGCCCGCATGCTTCAGCATGCGGAACGGCTGATGTGAGCCGGGGCTTGAGCGCTCCGCTCACATGAACCGCGTCTTGCCGGGAATCGCCACGGGCGCCTCGGGCCGCGGCCCGAACTCGACGGACTCGGGCATGAGCACTTCCGTCGAGTTGTAGGCCTCGTCCCAGGTCAGGTCCTTGCCCGTGTACGCGGCCATGCGGCCCATGATCGCGCACATCGAGCTCAGCGCCACCTGCTCCGCCTCGTTGAGCGGCTGGTCCTTGAGGATCGCGTTCTGCAGGTCGATGTGCTCCTGCGTGTATGGATCGCGCTGCTTGCCTCCGAAGCGCCACGCGTTCGGGCCGCCGATCTCGGCGAACCCCGAGCGCATCGTGGCGACGCCTTCCGATCCGTGGAAGACCTCCTCGACCTTGCCGTCGGTGCCGTCCTGCTGGCGGCACATCGAGAAGACGAATCGGTCGCCGGGGAACTGGAACTCGAGCCCGAAGTGGTCGTAGATGTGGCCGAAGCGCGGATCGGTGCGCACCTGTCGCCCGCCGACCCCGCGCACCATGGTGGGCGTGCCGCCGAGCACCCAGCACATGACATCGAGCTGGTGCACATGCTGCTCGACGATGTGGTCGCCCGAGAGCCACGAGTGGTAGAGCCAGTTGCGGACCTGGTTCTCGACCTCCGTGCGCGACGCGTCGGGGTCGACATGCCAGAGGCTGCCCATGTTCCAGTAGACGCGGCCCGCGACCACCTTGCCGATGTCGCCCCTGTGGATGCGCTCGATGCACTCGAGGTAGCTCTGTTCGTGCCTGCGCTGCGTTCCCGCGACGACCTTGAGCTTCTTCGCGCGGCTCGCGGCGGCACTCTCCACGAAGCTGCGCACGCCAGGCGCGTCGACCGCGACGGGCTTCTCGCAGAAGACATGCTTGCCGCGCTCCGTCGCCTCCTTGAAGTGGATCGGGCGGAACCCGGGCGGCGTCGCGAGGATCACGATGTCGCAATCGCTCGCGCAGGCCTTGCGATAGGCGTCGAAGCCCGTGAACAAGCGGTCGCTCGACACGGCGGGAAGCCCCATCTCCGTCAGCGCGCCGTTGGCGCGGACGAGCCTGTCCTCGAAGAGGTCCGCCAGCGCGGCGACCTCGATGCGGCAGCCCGTGGTCTTGCCTGCGGAGATCGCGTTGAGCATCGCGCCCGTGCCGCGTCCGCCGCAGCCGATGACGGCGACGCGCAGGACGGGCTCGCGCGAGAGATGCGCCACGGCGCGCGGCGCGCCGAGAAGGATCGGGGAGGCCGCTGCTGCGGCAACGAAGGCGCGTCGGTCGATCTGCACGGAGGACTCCTTACGGGTTCGGCTTTGCCGGCTCTTCGGCGGCGGGCGCCGCAGGCTCGCACACCACGCGGAAGCCGACGAAGCCGCCGCTCGAGTACCACCACCTGCTCTTCGGGAACTGCGGATCGATCTCGTTCCACTCGACGGGCTTGCAGGGCTGGAACACGCCGCAGCCGAGGTCCGCCATCGAGTCGAGGTACGACCCCCCCGCCACCACGCCGAGCTTCGAGCCGTCGTCGACCCACTCGCAGGCGTTGCCGAAGAGATCGAAGAGCCCGAGCTTGTCCGCCTTCTTCGACGCCAACTTGTGCGTCTTCTCGTTCGAGTTCTCCTTCACCCACGCATGGTCGCCGCAGTTCTTCGGGTCGACGCCCGACTGCTCGCAGAGCGCGGTCCACTCGGCAGCGGTCGGCAGGCGATAGGCGCGGCCCGTCTTCGCGGAGAGCCACTCGCAGAACTGCTTGGCGCTGAGGAAACTCGGGGAAATCACGGGGAAACCGACATGGCCGAACTCGCGGTCCATGCCGATGTAGGGCTTGGTGGGCCTGGTGACGGCGTCGGCCTTCTCGTTCGACTTCCCGTCTGCCTTGTCGGTGCCGTAGACGAAGACATCGAAGAGCTCCCAAGGGATCTCCGTGGTCGAGACATGCAGCGTGCGGGTTCCGCCGCCTTCCGCGGGAGCCTGGAAAGGCACGAGCTCGATGACGAAGGTCGACCCCTCGACTTCCTGACGGAAGCCGCCCGGAGGCGTGTCACCCGCCCGCGCCAGCGGCGCGACCTCGGCCGGCATCGATGCAGGCGAGGCGGCGAGCAGCGACAGGGCCAGCAGCGCGGCGACAAGGCTCGACGGGGACGAAGAGTCACTGCGCATGCTGCACCGGTGCATGACCGCGGATTCTCGCGGCCCATGCCGCGAAAATCAACCGCACTCCCGTTGGCCGACGCTCACCGCCACGCGGAGAGGAGCAGTGCAAGGTCGCCTGCGCCAACGATGCCGTCGCCATCGATGTCGGCCACTCCGCCGGCGCTGCCCCACGCTCCGAGCAGGAGGCTGAGGTCCCCCGCGTTCACGGCACCGTCACCATTCAGGTCGCCGACGAGCAGCGGCGCGCAGCCGATGGAGACGACGCGGAAATCGTCGACGCCGGCCTCGACGAGAGAGCCTTGGTCGAGGTCGCGCGCGACGAAGCGCACGCGCACCTGCGCGGTCGGCGTCACGAAGTCGGCGACGCGGAAGGAGCGGAAGGTCCACGCGGCGTTGTTCGTGGAGATGTCCTCGACGAGCGTCCAGGTCGCGCCGTTGTCGTTGGAGACCGAGACGGGCATGGAGTCCAGGTTCGGCGCGGCGCCCAGGTTGTTCGAGTACCAGTACCAGTACTCGACGAGGGCGTCGGGGCTCTCCGCGAGGTCGAGCTGCGGGGAGATCAGCGTGGTGATCCCGCCATCGACATCGGCGGCTCCCGCGCCGCCGCCCGCGATGCCCTGCCCCGTGATGAAGCACTGCGTGCCCTTGACGGTGTGGTCGTCCTCGGGCTGCGCCGAGGTGCCGAGCGGATCGACGCGCACCCACTGGCCCGAGACCGCCGTGTCTCCCGCCACGCCCGCCTGCCATCCGAGGTCTGTCTCGAACGCATCGTCGATCGCGACATCGACGCCGAACGCGGAGAGCGCGGTTCGCGGCGCGCTGCTGATCGAGTCGCCCTTCACATTCGCGACCTCGAAGCGGTAGGTCACGGTCTCCGCGCAAGGAGTCGCGGGGAAGACCGCGCGGAAGGTCGTCGCGGTGATCTGCGCGAGCGGAACGACCGCCTCGTCGCCCGCCCACGACACGCGCATGACCGCCGTCGCAAGATCAAGCGTCTGCCCCGCGCCCGGCTCGATCTCGACCACGAGCTCGGTGCCACCCGACGGCGCGACGAGATCAGGCTCCGCGGAGACGAGGTCGATGATGGCCACGGGCCCGCCGAGACGCCAGACGAAGAGACCTCGCTCGAGGTCGCTGCCGATCACGGTGCCGCTCGGGAAGTACGGGTAGCAGCTCCACAGGCCGTTGAAGTTGGCGTTGTCGTCGCCAGGGTAGGTGTCGAAGTACGCGACCTCGGCGACCTGCGACGGCGCCCCGGCGTTCGAGACATCGAACACGCGCATGCCCGAGCGGTAGTTCGCCTGGAACATGAGCCCGTTGTGGGTGTAGCAGTTGTGCGTGATCGCGGGCGTCGAGTTCTGAAACTGACCGACGTAGGCTGGGTTCAGGAGATCCTCGACATTCACCACGTGCGTGGTGGTCAGCTGCTGCGTGTCGCCCTCGTCGAGCTCGTCGCCGAGAAGGAAGAATCGGCGGTCCTCGGTGAGCCAGCCCTGGTGGCTGTAGCGCGAGGCGGGGTAGAGCAGCCGCGAGATCTGGACGGGGTTCGCCTTGTTGGTGACATCGACGATGTAGAGACCCGTCTCGCCGTAGCCGCCGTTCAGCCCCGCGCAGCAGAACGCGATCTGCTTGCCCGCGAACGGCCCCGAGGTGTAGGTCACGATCTGCGCGTCGTGCACATAGTGCGTGCTCCACGCGCCGACGAAGCTCGGATTGGCCGGATCGGCGTTGAGGTCGTAGATGCGGAGGCCGTTCGAGCCGCCGCCGCAGCGATAGAGGAAGCCGCTCTGCTCGTCGATGGCGACATTGTGGGACGCCAGGCCGCCACCCGTCGTGACGGTGTTGACGAGCGTCACCTGACCCTGGTCGACGCCCGCGAGGCTGACGACCTGGATGCCTGCGCCACCCTCCGTGACGACGTACGCGTGGCTGCCGAAGACCTTGACATCACGCCAGAGGCTCGACGGCCCCGCGATGAAGCCGATCCTGGTCGCGTTCACGGGGTCGGTGACCTCGTAGACGGCCATGCCGTTCGAGACGCACATCAGCGCGTACTCGCGGCCGGACGGCGACACATAGCCCCAGCAGTCGTTGCCGCTCGTCGCGCCCGCGTCGATCGTGTTGAGCGGGTGCCACGACTTGAGCTGCACGCCCGAGGAGAGGAAGCCGCCCGCTGCGCCGCCCTCGTCGCTCACGCCCTCGCGCCAGACCTTGCCGCGCACGGCCTTCTGACGGTCGCGGACCTTGCCGTCGTCCTCGTGCGCCATGGCGCTGTCGACGATCGAGAGGAGCGAGCCAGCTGCAAGGAGCGCGCAGAGGACCGGGGCTGCGCCTTGGAAACGACGGGAGGCTTCGAACTGCGTCATGGGAATCGTTCTTCTGGATCGGACGAGCGCTGCCAGCGATGTGGAGCGCGATCGAAACGGGACTGTCAGGACAGCGCGGGGATGCGGAAGGTACGCGGGTCGCCCTCGGCCGTTGCCGCGGACGCCCGAGAAGGGTCAAGAACTGCGGAAAACCTTCGGACGGGGCGGCAGGACCCCCACCGCACCGATCGCAGTCGACTATGCCACACGATCCGCCGAATCGAACCCGCGACCGCGCAAGCCATTGCAGAGGAGTCGGAACGGACGCGCCGCGCATCCCCGAGGGACCGATTCAGCGCTCGATTCCCCCGTTATGGGGCGACATCATCGCCAGCGGGCGAGCCCGCACCACCTGCCGCGCCGCCGAGGTCGCTCGGTGGGCGCCACCAGCGCGCGTTCGGATCCTCCGCCGTGGGCCGGACCGGCGTGAGCGCCCGGAGGAACGCGACGAGGTCGGCGCGCCCCGATTCGCCGAGTTCGAGCGGCTCGAGCACCATCTCGCCGTGATGGCCGACGGGGTTCGAGCCCTCAAGCGTGTCGTAGAAGCGCGCGACCGCCTCGAGCGAGTCGAAGCGCCCGTCGTGCATGAAGGGCGCCGTCTCCGCAACCCCGCGCAACGGCGGCGTGCGGAACTGCCCAAAGAGCTCGCCCGAGCGCCGCAGCCCGCGCACCATCGCCGCCTTGGGCGCGGTCGGCGCGTCGCTGTGCGGGCCAGCGGCGTTGAACGGATTCGCCTGCAGGAAGTCGACCGCGGCGAGCCGCGCTGGGTCGTCGGCCACGCGGCCGTTCGCCCCGACGAGCCCGAGCGTGTGGAACTCCTCGTCGGTGAAGCTCGACCCGCGATGGCACTGGAAGCAGCCGCCGCGCGAGACGAAGGTGGCGAGTCCGCGCAGCGCGGACGCGTCGAGCGCGGAGAGGTCGGGCGACGCGGCGGCGCTCCCGGCATCTCCCGCGCCCTTCAGCGCGGCCACGAAGCGATCGATCGGCGCCTCGCCCGAGACGAGCTTGCGCTGGTAGGCGCCCAGCGCCTTCAGGAGATGCACCGTGGTCGCGTCGAGCGTGGTGGAGCGCGCAGCGTCGCGCTCTGCGGAAGGCGCGAGCGGGTCCGACGCACCCGTCGCGACGAGTTCCCCTGGAAACACGCCGAAGACGCGCTCGTAGCGCGCGCGCAGCGCCGGGTCGTCGCGCACCACGCGCACGAGCGTGGCGCGGTCGGAGCCCATCTCGTCGGGGTGCTCGATCGGAGAGAGCGCCTGCGACCAGAGCGTGTCGAACTTGCCGTCCCAGCCGATCCAGCGGCGGCGCGCGGAGTCGACGACCGTGGGTGCGTTGCGTCGCGCGGTGCCGATCCCCTGCGCCAGCGCGCGGCCATCTGTGAAGAAGCGCGCGGGCTCGTGGCAGGTTGCGCAGGAGACGCCCTTCGGCGAGATGCGCGTGTCGAAGAAGAGGTGGTGGCCGAGTTCCGCGGCGGCGTCATCGTCGGCCCAGCGGTTGGTCGGGTCGGCCGGCACCGCTGGCAGCGGCGACATGCGCGCGATGCGCGCCACCTCCTCCTTGGTGAGGTGCGCGAGTTCGGCCGGAAGCCGCTCGGGCTCAATCGCCTGCGACGAGGCGAGCGCGTGCACTGCAATCAGACACGGCGCGACCGCCGCTCCGAATGCCGCCGCGCGCACCGCGCCGCCGAAGATCGGTCGCTCACTCGATCTCTGCATCCCATTGGGCCCGTTCGAGGATTCCATTTTCCGAAACATCGACCGCGATGACCCAGCGCCCCGGCATGTGGAGAAGGACGCCCGACGCGACGAACGCACCCGCGCGCTCGCCGCGCTCGATCACGGGGACGAGGTTCATGCCGTGACCGTGGTGCGGCATCTCTGCGTCGAAGCCGACGGCCACACTCTCCGCCAGCGCGCGCCCGTCGACCCGCGCCACGCCGATCGCGACCGCGAAGGGCTCCGCCTCGGGGATCGCGCCGTCGACAGGCTCCCAGAAGACGATGTAGGTTCCATCGGCGCTGCGCGCCCAGCGCGCTGCGTCGGTCTGCACGCACGCGCGGGCCGCGCGCCATGCGGCGTGCAGTTCGAGCGGGAGATCAGCGGGCACTTCCGTGGCGACCTCTGCGGGCTGCGGAACAGCCGATGAGGCGGTCGGAGCGCCGTTCTTCGCGGGCTTCTCGTGCGAACCGCTCTCGCCGCACGCCGCGACGGTCGCGACGACGGCGAGGATCGCGGCGGCGGTTCCCGCGCGCGGGCTGCGCTGCAGCAGGCGAGAGGGCGATGCGAAGAGAGCGCTCATCACGATGTTGGCTCCGTGTTCGCGCCGCCGGCGCCATTGGTTGCGGGCGAGGGCTGCGTTGGCTCCACGCGCGGCGGCGCACCCGGCGAGCCACGCCGCTTGCGCTCGAAGTATCGGCCGAGTCCACCCGTCATGTTCCAGGCGAACGGGTCGCCGTCCCTTGCGCCGAAGCGCTGGAAGCGGTGGTTGCCGCGGTCGATCACGATGAGCCCGTTCGGTGATTCCGAGATGCTCTGCGGATCGTAGAACTGCTCGTCAAGCACGCCGCGCGCGCCCACGAGCCGCGCGCGGCCGCCCTCGAGGACGACGCAGCCGTCGAGCGCGGCATCGGTGACGATGGTCGCGCCCTCGACGACCGCGACGCCGCTCGGCCGAAGGAAGCGCACCGGTTCGTCGGCCGCGCCTTCATCCGCGTCAGGCGAAGAGATCGGGGCCGGCCCGGAGAACGGCAGCCACTGCCCATTCGGTTGGCGCAGGAAGAGGAGGCCCGCGACGGGATCGGTGACGACGAGCGTGCCGTCGGCGGCGCGCGCGATCTCGCTCGGCATGCGCGCCTGTGGCGGAAGCGCCTCGAAGCGCCCACCCTCAAGCCGCGTCGATGTGAAGACGACGCCGAGGTTCGCGCGATCGAGGATGACGAGTTCGCCGGCACCGCCTGCACGCGCGCCGACAAGCATGTCGGCGGGGTCGGGCGTTCGCCAGTCTGTGCGCCCCGCCGCCACGCCGAGCGGCGCGAGCCTTGCAAGGCTCATCGAGCGCGCGAGGCGCGACATGAACATGTCGATGATGGGCGCCTGCTCGCGGTTCCAGTCGAGCGCGACGACATCGACCACCCCGCGCACGCGGTCGGCGATGTAGATGCGGTCGTCGGACTCGTCGAGCGCGAGCGCCGCCACCTCGCCGAAGCGGCCGGGAAGCGCCCCGCTTCCACCGACGATCGCGATGTGGAGCGGCGGCGTGCGACGCGCGTCCATGATGGCGACGCCCTGCGACTCGACATCGACGACGATGAGGAGCCCTCCGCCGCCCGTGCTTTCGCTCCCGAAGTGGCTCGAGATGGAGGTGATCGCGCCAAGCGACGGATCGAGCTCGTCGGGCTCGTCCTTGAGCCGCAGGAGCTGCACCCGGTCCTCGAACGCCTCCGCGACCGCGATGTGCGCGCCGTCGGGCGCGACCGCAAGCGACACGGGGTAGTGGATGCGCCCCTCGCCCTGCCGCGGAATCAACGCGTGCATGCCGAAGAAGCCGGCGGCCGCGCCTTCCGCCGTAAGCGACTGGATGCGGTGGTTGAGTTCATCGGCGACGAGCAGGCACCACGAGTCGCCGCGTCGGAGAACGGCCACATCGCGCGGCGCACTGAACTGCCCAGGCCCAGCGCCTCGCTCGCCGACCGCGCGCGGCGGCGCGGAGGCATAGCCGCCATCCGCACCGCGATCGACGCGCCAGAGGCAGCTCGCGAGGCGATCCGCGATCCAGAGCGTGCCGCGCGGGTCGACCGCGATTCCCGCTGGCTCGACGAAGAGCCCCGCTCCGATGCGCGCGACCTCGCTGCCGCTTCGATCGACGAGGACGACGGCCTTGAGGAGCGCGTCGGAAACAGCCAGATTCCCACCGACCCATGCAAGGCCCGTGGGGCGCCGGAGGAGTTCGCCCGCGACGGTGCGCACGCTTCCCGACGGGTCGCGGAGCACCACGCCGCCGCCGAGGTCCGCGATGGCAACGGCGCCGTCCTCGGCGACGGCGAGATCGGACGCCCACGCGATCGGCGCGGCGCTCTCGAAAGCGAGCGGCACGGGTGCGGCATCGGGCTCGCTCGTGCTCGTGGAGACGACCGCCGGGCCGAGCGAGCTTCCCGAAAGAGACTCGGGCGTCGCGACGAGCAGTCGCGCGCCGAGAAACGCCACGGCCGATGCGCCGCGCAGATCGGGAATCGTCGCCACATGGTCTGCGCCCTGCGGGCAGACGGCGGCGGCGCCCTGTTCGGCGCGTGTTGAAGCCGCCGCGCTCGCGCCGAGCGCGGAAGAAAGCGCAATCGCCGCCGCGAACGGGAGCGCATGCATGCCGCGGGTCAAAAGGTCGGGCGTCAACCGCATGGGGCGGAGTGTAGACCAAGCAGGGCCGCGCGCGACGGCGCCGCCGCCGATCACTTCCGCTTCATCGACGCGTAGATCACGCTCTGCACGATCACGCTTTCGCCGAGCAGGCGCCCCACGCGCTCGCTCGCCTGGTCGAGGGTCTTGAACTTCCCTTCGTCGAGCTCCGCCTCGAACATGGAGAGCGAGTTCTCCATCGCAAGCATCAGGCTTGCGATCACGGCCCACTCGTGGCGCGTCTGCGGCCAGAACTCGTTCGACTGCACAAGCTCGATCGGGACGGTCACGCGCCAGCCGTCGCCTGTCTCGACCATCGCCACGAAGCCGCCCGCGATCGGGTCGCCCTCGTAGGTGAGCGCCGCCGTCCCGTCGCCGAGGTCCTCGGCCTCGAGCTTGTCGCGCGACTCGTCGAGCACCGCGAACGGCTCTGTCATGATGCGCTCGACGATCGGGCCGAAGCCGAAGCGGTCGGAGATGCGGTCGACCTCCTTCTTCGCCTTCTTCTTGTCCTTCTCGACGAGGGGCTTCAGCTTCTCTGAGACGCGTCCGAGCTGGCCGAGCATGTCGGAGAGCTTCTTCTTGACATCGCCGATCGCGCTTGCCTCGGTGACGCCGTCGTCGAACTCGATGTCGCGCGCCGCGATCTCGATGAACTGCGGCAGATCCTGGTACCGCCCCTCCTTCACGGCCTGCTGCATCGAGTCGAGGAGCGCCGTCGGGGTGGAGGCGTCGTAGGTCGGGTCGGCGCAGCCGCCGAGCACCGACGCCACGGGAAGGCCGAGGGCGAGGATCGCGGTGCGGAACCGCGACGCGACGGTTGATCCGAGGGGAAATCGCATCGGCGCGCAGTGTAGGCTCCGGCCTTTCCGCGTAGCATCGGGGCTTCCGATGTCCGTTGAAATCCGCATCGAACTCAATGGCCAGCCGACCACGGTCCCCGTCGGGACGACTGTGGCGGATCTGGTGGCGAGCACCCTGCCGAACGCCCGCGCCTACGCGGTCGAGCTGAATCGCGCGGTGCTGTCGCGGCGCGACCACGCCACGCGCGAGGTGCGCGACGGCGACAGGATCGAGATCGTCACGCTCGTCGGCGGCGGCTGAGCCCTTCTCCTTCGAAACCATGTCTGCAACCGCACCCACCCAGTCGTTCGCAATCCCCCCGCTCACGGTCGGGTCGTTCACGCTCAGGAACCGCCTCGTCGTCGGAACGGGCAAGTACCGCGACTACGACTCGATGCAGCGCGCGCTCGACGCGAGCGGCTGCGATGCGGTGACGGTCGCCGTGCGCCGCGAGCGCCTCGTCGACGCGCAGGGCCGTTCGCTTCTCGACCACCTCGACCTCGCGCGCTACACGATCCTGCCGAACACCGCGGGCTGCTTCAGCGCCGAAGACGCCGTGCGCGTCGCACGCCTCGGCCGCGAGATCCTCGATTCGGTCGACAACCCGGGCAAGCACTGGGTGAAGCTCGAGGTGCTCGGCGACAAGAAGACGCTGCTGCCCGACCCGGTCGGCACCCTGGAAGCATGCCGCGAACTGGTGAAAGACGGCTTCTGCGTCCTCTGCTACTCGAGCGACGACCCGATCATGGCCGTACGCCTGCGCGACGCGGGCGCCGCGAGCGTGATGCCGGCGGGCAGCCCGATCGGCTCGGGCCGCGGGGTCGCGAACCCAGCGAACATCGCGCTGATCCTCGAGTTGTTGAAGGACAAGGCCTCGGGCGGCGACCCGTCGTACCCCGTGATCGTCGACGCGGGCGTGGGCACCCCGAGCGATGTGACGCTTGCGATGGAGCTCGGCGCAGACGGCGTGCTCCTGAACACCGGCATCGCCCACGCGCAGGACCCCGTGCGCATGGCGCACGCGATGAAGCTCGCGCTCGAGAGCGGCTACCACGGCGCGCGCAGCGGCCGCATCGGCAAGAAGCTGCACGCGAGCGCGTCAAGCCCGTGGGAAGGCTCGATCGCGTCGGTCGTCATTGCTGGCGAGTGATCGGCGCCAACGCGCCGGGCCTCACACGGAGATGGTCTCTCACGGAGGCACGGAGCCCACGGAGGCCAAGTCTTTCAATCGGTGCGCGCCACGCTTGGGCGAGAGGGAGAGGAGTTGTTCCTCTCCTCCTCTCCCTCTCTCCTTCTCCGTGCCTCCGTGCCTCCGTGAGAAATTCCTAAACCGACATCACACATCGAACTTGATCCCCTGCGCCAGCGGGAGGTCCTTCGACCAGTTGATCGTGCAGGTCTGGCGGCGCATGTACTGCTTCCAGCTGTCGGAGCCCGACTCGCGGCCGCCGCCCGTGTCCTTCTCGCCGCCGAACGCGCCGCCGATCTCGGCGCCCGAGGTGCCGATGTTCACATTCGCGATGCCGCAGTCCGAGCCCTCGGTCGACAGGAACCGCTCGGCCGAGCGCATGTTGAGCGTGAAGATCGCGCTCGACAGGCCCTGGTCGACCGAGTTCTGGATCTCGATCGCCTCGTCGAGGTCCGCGACCGAGTAGACATAGAGGATCGGCGCGAAGGTTTCCTCGCAGCAGATCCTCGGCCGCGCGCCCTTCGGCACGCGGAAGAGCGTCGGCTCGACGAAGTTGCCGGGCTTCGACGCGAAGCGGTCGATGCCCGCTGTGCCGCCCGCAAGCAGCGTGCAGCCTTCCTTCTCGGCCTCGACGCACGCGTGGCGCATGCCTGCGACCGCCTGCTTGTTGACGAGCGGACCCATGAGCGTGCCCGCCGCAAGCGGGTCGCCGATCGGGACGCTCTTGTAGGCCTTCGCGAGGCGCGCGCAGAGGTCGTCGACGACCTTCTCGTGGACGAGGAGGCGCCGCGTCGTCGTGCAGCGTTGGCCGGCCGTGCCGACCGAGCCAAAGAGCACGGCGCGCACGACGATCTCCATGTCCGCGTCGTCCATCACGATGATCGCGTTGTTGCCGCCAAGCTCGAGGAGGCAGCGGCCGAGGCGCTTCGCCACGACCTCGCCGACGCGCCGGCCCATGCGGCACGAACCCGTCGCCGAGATGAGCGGCAGGCGGCGGTCGGCGATCATCGTCTCGCCGACCTCGCTGTCGGTGCCGATCACGAGCGGGAAGAGATCGGCCGGGTCGATGCCCTCTGGCCGCCAGATCTCCTGCTCGCGCAGCACCTTCCAGCAGACCTCGCTCGTCGCGACCGCAACGAGCGGCGTCACGAGCGACGGCTTCCAGATCACCGCGTCGCCGCAGACGGCCGCGATCATCGCGTTCCACGCCCACACCGCGTTCGGGAAGTTGAACGCCGTGATGCAGCCGACGACGCCGAGCGGCTGCCACTGCTCGTACATGCGGTGCCCCGGGCGCTCGGAGTGCATCGAGAGGCCGTAGAGCTGGCGCGCGAGGCCGACCGCGAAGTCCGCGATGTCGACAGACTCCTGCACTTCGCCGAGGCCTTCGGCCTTGATCTTGCCCATCTCGAGCGACACGAGTTCGCCGAGCGCGTCCTTCGCGTCGCGGAAGGCATTGCCCATCTGGCGCACGATCTCGCCGCGCTTCGGCGCAGGCAGCTGCCGCCACGACGCCTGCGCCTTCACGGCGCGCGCGACGGCGCTCTCGTAGTCGGCGCGCGACTCGAGCCGCACGGCGGCAAGCGCCTCGCCGGTCGCGGGGTTGTCGCTCGTCACGGAATTCGCCGTGCCGGGCGCGCAGAGTCGGGGGTGGTTCGCAAGACCGAGACGGACGAGGACGGGATGCATGTTCGAAGCCATGGGGACGCGCAGGATAGCGGCGGGCTTTGCCTCGACGCCACCGTCGTTCGCGAACACGGCCGGGGAATGCGACCGATCTCTCGAAACCGCTCGTTTCGCGGCTACACTGCAGCCATGCGATCCTTCACCTTCATCATCGAGCGCGACGAACAGACGGGGCTCTTCGTCGGCCATGTCCCGGGTTGGACGGGCGCGCACGCGCAAGGCGCGACTGTCGAGGAATTGCGGGCCAACCTCGAGGAAGTCGTCGCGATGCTGCTCGAGGACGGGGAGCCTCGGCTCGAGACGACCTTCGTCGGAACCGACCAACTCAAGGTCGCGTGACGGGACACGGGCCTCGCGGACGGTCCGTTGAGGAAAGCCGCAGGACTCTGCTCATGGGAGATGTTCCGGTACTCCAGCCGCGGGAAGTCGAGGCACGACTGTTCGTGCTGGGATTCCTGCTTGCGCGCCAGCGCGGCTCTCACCGCCAGTACCGGCACCCTGACGGACGAGCGACGACGGTCCCGCACCACTCCCACGACATCGCGCCAGCATTGCTGCGCCAAATCGCAAAGGACATCGGGGTCCCCGTCCGCGATTTCGTCGAAGGTCGCGGCGGTTGAGCTGCATCGGACAGCCGTCCGCCGCTGCCCTATCATCCACGCCCCTATGCCACTCGACCGCAACCAGATCGCCCAGCGCGCCGCGCAGGAACTCCGCGACGGCTTCTATGTGAACCTCGGGATCGGCATGCCGACCCTCGTCGCGAACTATGTGCCCGCGGGCATGCAGGTCTGGCTCCAATCCGAGAACGGCCTCCTCGGCATGGGCCCGTTCCCCGAGGACGATGCCGTCGACCCCGACCTCATCAACGCGGGGAAGCAGACGGTGACGGGCGTGCCGGGCCACTCGTTCTTCTCGAGCGCGGACAGCTTCGCCATGATCCGCGGCGGACACATCGACCTTGCGATCCTCGGCGCGATGGAGATCTCGCAGGAAGGCGACATCGCCAACTGGATGAT
The DNA here is from genome assembly GCA_964393015.1 of uncultured Klebsiella sp. Lineage (GTDB taxonomy): Bacteria > Planctomycetota > Phycisphaerae > Phycisphaerales > SM1A02 > QWPT01. Next base: position 279 of record CAYMSD010000090.1, on the reverse strand, counting down.
CCCCGGCAAGCTCGTGAAGGGCATGGGCGGCGCGATGGACCTCGTCGCGGGCGTGAAGCGCGTGATCGTGGTCATGGAGCATGTCAACAAGAAGGGCGAGTCGAAGATCATCCCGAAGTGCACGCTGCCCTTGACGGGCCAGAAGTGCATCGACATGGTCATCACGGAGCTCTGCGTCCTCGAGATGGACAAGTCGAAGCGCCGCTTCATGCTCAAGGAACTCGCGCCCGGCGTCACCGTCGAGGAAGTCCTCGCGAAGACGACCGCGGAGATCCTCGT
>CAYMSD010000089.1:6179-14213 GCA_964393015.1 uncultured Klebsiella sp. | reverse complement strand
CACCCGAAGTGGTTCCAAGCGATGCGCCCGTGACCGACGACGGTGAGCCCGTCGCGACCGAAGCGGGCACCACGCCCACGCTCGATTCGCAGCCTGTCGCACCTGTCACGCCGCCAGCCGCGACGACCGAAGAGGCGCGTCGCGCCGCCGTCGCGCGCGCGAACCGCGTGCGCTTCAGCGATGTCGACGCCGTGTGGAAGCGCGTCTCGCGCGAGCCCGTCGAGAACGCGGAGCTCGAGCAGCTGCGCGAGCGCTTCCTCGCGCTGGCGGAGGACACGGCGACCCCGCGCAGCGAGGCGATCGCGGCCACGCGCCGCGCAGAGCAGATCGGCGTTCGCGTCGAGGTGCAGCGATCGCTCCTCGAGATCGCCGCGCTCAAGGCGAAGACGAATGCCGACATCCGCGGCGTCGCGGACCTCGAGCTCGCCATGCGCACGCGCCAGCCGTGGGATGCGGTCGGCCGCCTCAACGCCTCGAGCGTCTACAACGGCGAGCGGCTCCCGCTTCTCTACCGCCTGCAGGACCAGGGCACGGGGCAGACGATCGCGTACATCCTGCCCACGCAGGAGTTCGACCTTCCGTCGATGCTCGGCCTTCTCGTCGGCGTCAAGGGACCGATCCGCTACGACGAGAGCCTGCGCCTCAACCTCGTGCAGCCGACGCTCGTCGGGCCGCTCTCGAGCACGGGCGGCGAGTCGCAGCGCCCAGCGCCCGTCACGGCGTCGGGCGACGATGCGGCGAAGTCCGAGTGACCGTCGACGATTGCCGCTATACTGCGGTCCTGTCGGGGCGTTAGCTCAATTGGGAGAGCGATGCCTTTGCAAGGCATAGGTTACCGGTTCGATCCCGGTACGCTCCATTCGCAGCGAGGGCGCCTGCATCGCATGATGCGCAGGCGCCCTCGCTTCGCTTTGCGCCCCCTGCTTCCTCCCCCATGCCCCTCTGGCTCCACGCTGAACTGATTCCCGCCGTCGGCGACACGATCGCGCTCTCGCGCGACGAGGCGAGGCACGCGCTTGGTGCGCGCAGGCTCGGCGCGGGCGACGAGGTCACGCTCTTCGATGGCCATGGCACGGTCGCCGAGGCGCGCCTCACGGGCGAGCGTGGCCGCGACGGCTCGCTCGCCGTCGAGGTCGTGGCGCGACGCACGGAGCCGCGGCCCACGCCCGAGACGACGATCGCTTTCGCCGTTCCGAAGGGCGACCGGCTGTCGACGCTCCTCGACCTCGCGACGCAGGCGGGCGCGGCGAGGCTTGTGCCGATCGAGTGCGCGCGCAGCGTGGTCGACGCAGACAAGCTCGACCGCGGCGAGCGCTGGCATCGCATCCTGCTCGAGTCGACCAAGGTCGCCAAGCGCGCGTGGACGCCCGAACTCGCGCAGGGCGGCGCGCTCTTCGAGGTGGCCGCGCGCGAACAGGCCCGCGGCGCTGCGCTCGCGCTTGCGCACACGGCGGGCGGCGCGCCGATCCTCGCGTGGCGCGCTGCGCTCGACGCGGCTCGCCCGCGCACCGTCTTCATCGGCCCCGAGGGCGGCTTCGAGGACGCGGAGGTCGAGTCCATGCGCGCGCTCGGCGCGGCGACCGTGTCGCTTGGGCCGCATGTCATGCGCGTCGAGACGGCCGCGATCGCAGCGGCCGTCCTCTTGAGCGCGTCAGCCTGAGCGTGCGCACGCGCATCGCGGACACGCGGCGTCGCCACAGGGCTCCATGTGCGCCGTGGCCGTTCCCTCGCCGACCGCGGCGAGCACCTCGCGCTCGATCGCGCTCGCGATGTCGTGCGATTCCGCGACCGTCATGTCGCGCGGCACGCGCAGGTGCATGTCGACGAAGTGGATCCGCCCCTGGTGCCTGTGCCTGACCGACGCGAAGGAGCAGATCGCGGGCGACGCCCCTGCGCGATGCGCCTCGAGGATCGCCACGATGCGCTCGTGGTCCTCCCTGTCGGAGTAGCCGATGATCGAGGAAACCGCCGCGATCGCGCCGCGCGCACCGACGACGAGCAGGAGGACTCCCACGCCGATGGCGACCGCCGTGTCGATCCACTGCGCGCCCGTGAGCCACACGAGCACAAGCCCCGCGACGACGGCGAAGGTCGTCCAGAGGTCCGCAAGGAGATGCCGCCCGTCTCCGACGAGCGCGGCGGAGCCCGTCTCGCGCCCGACGCGCACGAGCATCCAGCCCGTGACGCCGTTGAGGACGGCGCTTGCAAGGACGAACGCAAGCCCGAGGTCGATCCGCTCGAGCGCCTCGTGTCCGCGCACGATCGTTCCGACGCAGTAGGTGAGGATCACGGCCCCCGCAGCCCCGACGAGCACGCCCTCCGCGGCCGCGCTCACGAACTCCATCGGCCCGTGGCCGTACGGGTGCTCCTCGTCGGGCGGGCGCTCCGCGTAGGAGATCGCGAGATATGCGCCGACCGAGGCGATGATGTTCACGATGCTCTCGAGCGCATCGGAGAAGACCGCGTCGGAACCCGTGAGAAGCCAGCCCGCGAGCTTGAGGCCGAAGCCGGCAAAGCCGACCGCGATGGCCCACCGCGCTGCGCGGCGCGTGCGCGTGGCGATGCTCGGATCGGGAGCCCTCGTGGCCATGGCGGGACGGTACACGATCGCGGCCGAGGGCAGGGATGCGCGATCACCTACGCGAGCGCCTCCTCGATCGACGCGTGCTCGAGGATCGCCCATCCCGTCGGCCTGAAGAGCGGGAAGCGCCCCATCGTGCCGACGAGGACGCGCACATCCTCAGCATCCAGGAGCCACTGACGCGCCTCCTCCTTGCGCACTCCGCCCGGCGTCTGCCTCCTGCACCACTCGAGCGTGAAGGCGCGCTCGCGCATGGCCCAGTGCCCCAGATGCTCGGCGATCTCCGCGGCCTTGTTCGTGCAGATCGCGACGGCGCGCTCGAACTCGCTCGACTCCGCGATCTCGTGCGCGCGTGGGTCGCCCGAGCGGAGCGCGATGTTCGCGCCGAAGACGCTCCACCATCCCCACCCCTCGAGCATGGCCGTCGAGCGCGGCACGGCGAGGTCGACCGCGGCGTCGAGCCGCTCGACGATCTCGTGGATCGCGTCCTCCGCGGTCATCGTGCCCGTCGCGACGCTCGCCTCAAGGGCCCCGCCGCGCGCGGTGTGCGCGAGCCCTTCGTACTGGTCGTCGCCGAACTCGTCCGCGAGCATCTCGTAGATGTCGGCCGCGCGCGTGAGGTCGCGCTCGGCGGCCTGCGCGAGCCGCACGCGCCCGCCGTCGCCCTCGTCATGGCCGAGGAGCCGGCGCGCGCTGTGCCCGCGGATCGAGAGGCTGAAGGCCTGCGCCACGCGCTCGAGCCGACCCTTCGGCGGGGTCTCGTCGAAGCGCCCGACGAGCGACGAGCTGATCGCGCGCGACTCCTCGAGGTTCCACAGCGTGTAGCAGGCGTTCGCGAGGTTGACCGTGAGCATGATGCGCAGGTCGGCGCCGATGCGTTCCTCGGCGAGCCCCTCGCGCACGCACTGGAGGACGCGGGGATAGCGCCCCATGCCGTCGTACGCCCCCGCAAGCCTGTTCGCCGCCATCGCGCGCTCGCGCGCGGTCGCCGCACGCGCACGCATCGCAAGCGCGATCGCCTCCATCAGCGCGAAGTCGCAGGCGCGGTGCGCGTTCTGCGCATCGCCATCGAGCTCCGCGAAGGTGCGGCCCTCGAGCGCACGACCGACGCGCGGAGCGGCTGGTTCCGCCAGGCTCTCCGCGACCTCGCCGATCTCCCACTCGAGCGCATCCGCAAGCCGCCCGATCAGGTCGAGCTTCGGGTTCCCCGTGACGGGAACCGCCCGCGACGGCTCCCGCCCGAGCGCCGTCGCGAGCTGCGTCGAGTTCCATCCGCGGTAGACGCGCGCGAGCGACATCATGCGGCCGATCCGTTCCTTCCGAGCGTGTTCCTTCAGCATCTCTCGCTCCTTTCTCGACGGGCGAGACAGCGCCCGTTGCGAGAGCGCGAAGATTGCAGCCCGACGGAGCGGCCGCGCGCGAAGGCGACATTCACCGCATGAAACGGCGCGAATTGGCAGTGATCCTTCGGGCGCGCGCCCTGCCGTCAGCGCGCGGAGCCCGCACCGCACCGTTCGTCCACACCCGCTCCACGCACCTCCCGCAGCACGGCGTGGCCGCCCATGGCCGAGCCCGCGCCACGCACGACGACGCGCGCCACGGGCTTCTCGAGCGACAGGGCCGCGACGCGTGCGCCGTCGACGAGCGCGGCGCCGCGTCCGTCGATCCACAGCAGCTCGACCACGCAGGGAGGAGGAGGCGGCACGGGGTCCAGCGGGTTCGCGCCGGGGCCTTCGGCGCGCGCGCGCGCAGGGACATCGATCGACGCAAGCAGCGCGCCGCATTCCGCGCGGAGCTCGACCGTGCCATCCCCGACGAGCGCGTCGAGCCGCACGCCGCGCGCATCCGGCGGAACGGCGCAGCGCCATCCATCGATCTCGCCCGGATGCCCGCGCGCCTCGCCGTCGCCGGAACGCCACGCGTGTGCGCCGAGTTCCGCGAGCCCTGGCGCTCGGAACGCGACCTCGCACGCCTTGCCGCCGTGCACCTGAAAGGCGAGCAGCCCCGACACGACGCCATCGAACCACTCCGCGCAGGCGACGCCGTTCACACGCGTGCGGATGCGCGGCCCGATGCACTCGACCTCGTAGAGGTTCCACTCGCCCGGCCTGAACGCGGCCATCGCGGCGGGGTCGTCCTTGAGCGGCGCGAGCCAGCCGCGGCCGCGTTCGTCGTAGACGCCGCCCGACCAGCGGCGCGCCGTCGGGTCGACCTCGATCTGGAGGCCCGTGATCGTGCCGTCCCTCTCGCGCGAGCGGATCTGGATGCCGGAGTTCATCCCCTCGCCCCGCGGAAACTCCGCGGAGCCGAGTCGCACCTCGACGGCGAGCCTGAAGTCGGAGAGCTCCCGTGGGCTTGCGAGGAAGCCGTTGCGGGGAATCGGCCCCTTCCCGACGAGCGTCGGACCCGCGCCACCCTCCGCGGGCAGCACCTCGAAGTTCGCCGCTCCGCCGACCACGCGCCACTCCCCGTGCGGCATCGCTTCGAAGAGAGGCCGCATCCGCTCGGACGGCGATGCCCCGCAGCCGGCGCAGAGGAGAAGCGCCGCGACGATCCAACCGAGGAGCATCACGCGTCTCATCGATTCACCTCCCGCGGCGCGCGCCGCATCGCGGTCACGCCCTCGGCATCGGCCTCGCGCTTCACCCGGCCGATCACGCCGATCAGATAGACCGGAACCGTGACCATCTCGAGACCGAGGAAGAGGAAGACGGGCCACGAAGGAAGCGTGGCGGCGCTGCCGACCGCGACGAGCGCGGTGCCCTCGACGATCCAGAGGAAGAGCAGCGACATGAGGAACAGCGTCCACAGGAGGAAGACCTGCGTCGGCCGCGCGACCGCCCGCAGCCGCGCGGCGGCCGAGAGCTGCAGGAAGAGCTCCTTGCTCGGCACATTCACGAGATTCGGCCGATGGCGGACGAGGCTCCGCGTGAGAAGCGCGACGCCGACGATGAGCGCGGCGAGGACAAGCGCGATCGACGGCAGCGCGAACCACGCGGGCGCGCTCGTCGCGGTCCACCCGCGCGGGTTGCCCGCCGCGTCGAAGCCCGACGGGAACTTCGGTGGAAGCTGCCCGAACCACGCGACCGCGCGCCACCAGATCGCGGCCTGTGCCGCGGTCACCGCGAACCAGAGCGTGGCAAGGAACGCAGGGCCGGCAAGGCCGCCGCCGCCGACCTCGGAGGTCGTCTCGTCGAGAGGCGGTCGCAGTTCGTCGGGCATGGCGGGTCTCCGAGCGTGCTCCGTGCGCTCAGCCGCCCGCGCCCGCGCCCGCGGCCGCCCGCAGGCGATAGACGCGCGCGGCGCCGCGCAGCTCGCCCGCGCGCGCGAGCGCATCGTCGCCTTCGCCGATGTAGCAGTCGACGCGCTCGGGCCCGCGGATCGCGCCGCCCGCATCGTGCACGAACAGGATGTGCCCGCGCGGCCCCGCGTCCGTCTCCTCGACGACCAGCAGGATCGATCCGGGCGGATAGAACTGCTGGTCCGCCGCGCACGACCAGCCCGCGATCAGGCGCGCACCGCCAAGGCCGAGCGCCGTCGGAAAGCGCTTCGGGTCGCTGATCTCGAAGTAGACGACGCGCTCGTTGGCAAGCGCCGCCATCTCGGCCTTTTCGGGATGCACATAGGCGGTCGTGCGCACCTCCGCGAGGGTGTAGTCGTCGCGATCGATGAGGCCGTTCTCGCGGAACCAGCGCCCCATGCCCGTCCACGGACGGCCGTTCGTGGCGACGCGCGAGATCGCAAGCTGCGCGGGCTCGATCCCGTCGTCGAAGACGAGCCGCGCCGACCCGTTCGTCTCGATGAGCGCCCACGCGAGCGGGTCGCCCACCCACGCGATCGCCTGCGACTCGATGTTCGGAGTGGCGAGGATCTGCCGGCGCGGCGACTGCGCGACCGACTCGAAGCGGCGGCGCAGGTCGACGAAGAGCGGATAGCGGAACCGCGCATCGGGACGGCGCTTGGCGCGCACGACGGGCGTCGCGTATCCCGTGACCAGGGCGCTCCCGCCGCGCGACGCCTGCTCGGCGCCGTCGCTCGGCACGACCTCCCACGCAGCGAAGCGCTCGGAGAGCGTGGCAAGGAACGCCTCTGCGCTCGGCGCGCCCTCGAAGGCCTGCCGCAGCGCGGCCGCGTCCGCGCGCACGCCCGCATCGGGCGAGCGCATGCACGCGTCGATCGCCTCGATGAAGCGCATGCGGCCGCCGACATCGCCCGTCGGATACATGCGGCCCGGCACGAGCGACGCGAGGCGCGGGCCCGCCTCGTAGCGGAAGGCCCCGCGCGCCGCACCCGCGTCGGCGGGTGGCTTGAGCGACGGGTCGACCTTCGACGCGCCGCCGCAGCCGACGAGCGCGAGGGCGAGCCCGAGCCCGAGCCCGAGGACAGATGCACGAAGTCCCGCAGCGCGCCGAACGCGCGTGCGATCACTTCGACGGTTGCGCTGACTCGCCTTCATGCGACTCCTCCTTCGCCGCGGCCCCTGCACCAGAGCCGCGGGCGTACATGCCGCGCGATGGCTGCGCAGCCTCGCCTCGCACCACGAGCTTGCGCAGCGTCTGGCTCGTCTGGACGAGGAAGCTCGGGTTGACGGCGCGGCCGAGCGCCTGGGCCGCGCGATCGGCGATCTCGCGGAGCGCGAGCGCCTCGCGCGATTCACCGAGGATCCGCGCGATCAGCACCGCGAGCGTCGGGCGCCCGTCGCGTCGGGCGCGCGGGCCGCGCTTCCCCTCCGCTCCACTTCGCGGGGCGGCGGCCTTCGCCGCGCCCTTCGGCGCGGCGAGCCGCGCTGGAGCTGCCGCCGCGTTCCCCGAGAGAAGCGCGATGCGCGACTCGAGCGCCGCGAGCTGTCCGCGCAGCGCCGCAGCCTCTTTCTCGAGGCGAGGGAGCTCCGAGCGCCTGCGCGCAAGCTCCGCTGCGAGCGCTTCCGTCGACAGCCCCGAGAGCACCGCGCTGGCCGGCGCCGCGCGGCGCGCGCGACCGGTCCTGTGGGCGCGAGTCTTCGCGACCTTCGAAGCGCGGGACTTCGCGGCGCGCCTCGCGGAGGTCTTCCTGACGGTCGCTGCGCGGGTCGCGGCCACGGTCTTCTTTGGTCGAGGCATGACGGGGTCGGGGCTCCGAGTCTGCGAGATCGAGATGGAATCGTGAGAAGAGCCGCGTCGGTCGGCGGCATTGCGCGGCCCGCACGCGGTGATTCGGAGCCTAGCAGATTCTGCAACCACCTCATGGTCCACCCGTTGCGGCATTCGCACCGACAGCGGACACTTTCGACATGCCTCCCAGCGCACGACAGACGACGCACGCCGCCCCCGCGAACGGCCGCGTCCCGCGGCGGACCTTCCTCGGACAGCTCGCATCGGCCACGATCGTGCCGGGCCTCCTCGCATCGGCGGTCGCAGGCTGCGCCGCGCGGCACACGGCGCGCGGCGCGCCGCAGGGCGAGGGCAAGGCGCCGC
>CAYMSD010000089.1:0-6079 GCA_964393015.1 uncultured Klebsiella sp. | reverse complement strand
GCGCCGCAGGGCGAGGGCAAGGCGCCGCCGGGCGAAGGCAAGGCGCCGCGCGTTGCGTTGATCGGCTGCGGCGGAAGAGGCGCTGAGAACCTCGGCGACCTCCTGGCCGCAGGCGCAACGATCGCGGCGCTCTGCGATGTCTCGCGCCCCGCGCTCGACGCGGCTGTGGCGCGCGTCGCGACGGATCGGCCGGGCGCAGCGGCGCCGCGCGTCTTCGCGGATCTGCGCGAACTCCTCGCGCGCCGCGCGGAACTCGCGCTCGACGGCGTGCTCGTGTCGACGCCCGACCACACGCACGCGATCGCGACGGCGCTCGCCCTGCGCGCAGGGCTCCCCGTCTACTGCGAGAAGCCGCTCACGCACACGCTGGCGGAATCGCGGCGCATCCTCGAGCTTTCGCGCGCCGCGCGCGTGCCCACGCAGCTCGGAACGCAGATCCACGCAGGCGAGAACTACCGCCGCGTCGTCGAACTCGTGCGCGCGGGCGCGATCGGCCGCATCACGAGCTGCGACTGCTGGGTGAACCGCGGCTGGTGCTGCGGGGAGACAGGGCCAGTCGCCTCGCCGCCCGAAGGGCTTGACTACGACCTCTGGCTCGGTCCGGCGCGCAACGCGCCCTACATCGAGGGCCTGCACCCCTCGAACTGGCGCAAGTACTGGGCCTACGGCACGGGCACGCTCGGCGACATGGGCTGCCACATGCTCGATCTTCCGCTGTGGGCGCTGGGCCTCGATCGCGGCGTGCTCGGTGCGGTGGAGGTCTTCGCGGCGACGGACACGGTCGACCGCGTGGCATGCCCCGAGTGGACGGAGGCGAGTTGGGCGATTCCGCAGCGCGACGCCACGGGCGCGGCGGTCGACCCACTCGTGCTGCGCTGGTTCGACAACGGCCGCATGTCGCCGACGGCGCAGGAACTCGGCGCCAAGGACCGCATCGACTACCACAACCGCTTCAGCATGGTCTTCCAGGGGACCAAGGGCTGGCTCTGGGCGAACTACGGCGAGCATCTCGTCACCCCGGGCGCGCTCGCCGAGGAAGTCGCGCGGATGCCGAGGCCCGCGCCCATCGAGCCTTCGCGCGGCCATCACCGCGAGTGGCTCGCGGCCATCACGGCGTGGCGACGCGGCGATCGGAGCGCCGCCAACGCCCCGCTCTGCGCCTTCGAGCAGTCGACCGTCCTCAACGAGCTTGTCCTCAGCGGCACGGTCGCAGGCCGCGCGCGAAGGAGCCTGACCTACGACTTCCGCACGCAGGCCTTCGAGGGCGCACGCGGCGACCCGATCGAGGGCTGGCATGACGAGCCGCGGGCGGGATGGAGCCTCGACGACCGGAATCTCGACCGAATCCTCGCTGGCCGCGGATAGGATGCGGCTTCCCCGATGAGCCGCGCAGCGACCATCGCCCTTGCCTTCCTGCTCGCCCTCGCGGGCGCGTTCGTGCATTCCCCGCGCGAAACGACCGCGTCCGGCGCGGCGCAAGCCTGCGCCACGGCCCCCTGCTGCGGTGGAGCATGCCGATGCGGCGACGACTGCGCATGCGCGGTCGACGAGGCGCCCGACGCGCCGCGCGACGATGCGCCCGCGCTTCCAGAGCGGTCTCGCGGCGAGCGCACGCTCGTCCTCGCCGCGCCCGCCGCGGGCTCTGCGCCCGTCGCGCTCACGAACCCCGTCGACCTCGGCGCGTTCACGCGCGCCGACACCACCCCCGCCGCCCCGCCGTCGTGCAGGCTGCGCCTCGCGGTCGAATCACGGTGGACGACCTGACGCGCGGACCCGCGTCACGGTAATTGTCAACCTGTCTTGATTCGATTTATACGCGCACCGCGCGCCATGTCCTCCGCGAGGTCCATCATGCCATCGTTCCTTCCTTCGGCCTTCAGCGCCTTCACGCTGGCCGCAGCCGCCGCGCTCGTCGGCGGCTGCGCCGCCACACCCGAGTCCTCCTCCCCCTCCTCCGCATCCTCGCCCGCCGCGTTCGGCGACGGCGCGCTCGAGCCGGGCCGCTACGACCTCGTCGTGCGCGGCATGAGCTGCCCCAAGTGCATCTCGAACGTCGACCTCCAGCTGAAGCGGATCGACGGCGTGGTCGACCCCAAGGTCGACATGAAGAACGGCCGCGTCGTCATCACCGTGCGCGAAGGCGCGTCACCGTCGCGCGCGGCCGTCGCGCGGGCCATCGAGGACGCGGGCTTCACGCTCGCCGAGATCCGGGGCGCCGTGGATGCAGGGGTGGCGCCATGAGATGCGCCGCACTCCTCCCGGCCGCGGCCGCGGGCGCGCTGTGCTCCCTCGCCTTCGCCCAAGAGATGCTCAACATGCCGGCCGCGACGCAGCCTTCGCCCGGCGTGCTCATCCCGCGCGTGCAGGCACGCGCCTACCGCTTCGAGGACAGCCAGTGGCTGCTCGAGCAGGATGTGCGGCTCGAGTACGGCCTCGCGCGCGACCTGTCCATCTCCGCGGACCTTCCTCTTCAGCAGGGATTCCTCGACGATCCGCGCCCGTCCGACGGCGACTTCGGGCTCGGCGACCTCGATCTGTCGCTCGAGCTGCGCATCCTGCGCGAGGACCTCAACGCGATCGACACGGTGCGCGCGTCCGTGTTCGCGGGCGCAGAGCTGCCGACGGGAACGGGCGGCTTCGGCGGCGGCTCCGTCGACCCGTTCGCGGGAGCCGTCGTCACGGCCATCCTCGGGCGCCACGGGTTCGACGCCGCCGTGCGCTACACCTTCGTCACGGGCGACGGGCACGACCATCCGATCTTCGCAAGCGACACGGCCGACGATTTCGTCAACCTCGACCTCGGATACGCCTATCGCCTCTACCCCGAGGCCTACGGCGAGGAACGCGAGGGCGCGTGGTACGCCACGCTCGAGCTCAACTCGACCTTCACCACGGGCGGCGAGCACGCCGTGCTGCTGTCGCCGGGACTGCTTCTCGAGGCGCCGTCGTACGCGGTCGAGCTCGGCCTTCAGCTCCCCCTGTCGCAGGACCTCGTGCACGCGCCCGAGATGAGGCTCGGCCTCGTCCTCGGGCTCAGGCTCATCTTCTGACCCTGCGCATTCCCTAGGGAGCCGCTACATTGGCTGCGTCGTTGTCACCTCACGCACGCAGGAGCACGCCGATGGGATTCATCCAGGAACTGAAGGACTTCGCAGCCAAGGGCAACGCCGTCGACATGGCGGTCGGCATCCTCGTCGGCACGGCGTTCACCAAGATCGTGAACAGCATCGTGTCCGATCTCCTCATGCCCCCGCTCGGCCTCGTGATCGGCGGCGTGGACTTCAAGGATCTGAAGGCCGTGCTGCAGGACGCGACGGACGGCAAGCCCGAAGTCGCGATCCTGTGGGGCAAGTTCCTGAACAACCTCATCGAGTTCGCCGTGATCGTCCTCGCGGCGTTCATCGTCGTGAAGGCGATGAACAAGATCATCGCCCTGCGCATCTCGAGCATCCCCGGCCTCGACAGCGTCATGAAGAAGCAAGGCTGAGACGCGCTACGATCGTCGCGCGACGGCTCTCGCACTCCGCACCACTGCACGGACGCAACGCCATGACACTCCTCCGCATCCTGCTCGTCGTTCCCCTGCTCGCACTCGCAGCCTGCGCGACGCCCGTGGGCGCACGCACCGCGGAAGCGGTCGCGATCGTGCGCGGGTTCCAGGCCAGCGACCATCCGATTCCGACGGCCGTCTTCGAGAACGCGCAGGGCGTCGCGATCCTGCGCGAGGGAAGCGGCGCGTTCCTGATCGGCGGCTCGGGCGGCGAAGGGGTGTTCCTCAAGCGCACGCAAGGTGGATGGTCGGCACCCGTCGCGATCAACACGGCGGGCGCGACCATCGGCCTGCAGGCGGGCTTCCAGACGCGCGACATCGTGCTGGTGATGAACACCACCGACGAGGTCACCCGCTTCCTCGACGACGGGCTGTACGGACTCGCTGAGGCGAGCGCCGTCGCGGGCCCCGCGAGCACGGACCCGAACAACAAGGGCGGCCCAGGGCCCGCGACCTACTACTACCTCCGCAAGGAGGGCATCTTCGGCGGGCTCCTCGTGGGCGGCGTGACCTTCACGACGGCCGACAAGGTCAACCGCGAGCTGTACGGCCCCGATGTGACGGCGCAGGACATCGTCGGCGGGAATGTGAAGCCCCCCGCGGGCACGACGATCCTGTGGCAGGCGTTGAATTGAGCGGTCGCGGGGTTTGGGCGGTCGCGGCTGCCGCAGCGGCCGCCGCTCAAGTTTTGAGCGGTCGCGGCTGCGGCCGCTCCCTTTGGTGCTCGTATCGCCGAAGGCGGCTGCCGCAAGAAGCGGCCGCCGCTCAAGTTTTGAGCGGTCGCGGCTGCGGCCGCTCCCTTTGGTGCTCGTATCGCCGAAGGCGGCTGCCGCAAGAAGCGGCCGCCGCTCAAGTCATGTAGGCCTTCTCGACATACTCCGCCACCATGCGGTGCGTCGAGAAGAAGTCGGGAATCGTCGACGCGCTCGCGAGCGCGCGCGCGATCCACTTCTTCGGCAGGCCGTCGCGGCCGCGGTCGTAGAACTCAGGCACGAGGCTCTTCTCGAGGATGGTGTAGAGCGACTCGGCGTCGCGGCGGTCGCGTTCGGCGGCCGCGCCGTGCGCATCGGCCTCGTTGAACGCGCCGTCGTCGGCGCCGCCGATCGACCAGCCGTTCACGCCCGAGCCGTGGCGTCCCTTCGCGCCCTTTTGCGCGATGAAGCCCTCCGGCCACCATCCGTCGAGGATCGAGCAGTTGATTCCGCCGTGCGGCGGGGACTTCATGCCGCTCGTGCCGCTCGCCTCGTGCGGGCGGATCGGGTTGTTGAGCCACACATCGCAACCCGAGACGAGCGCGCGGCCGACCGACATGTCGTACTCCTCGAGCAGGAACACCTTGCCGCGCAGCGCGGGGTGGCGCGTCATCTCGAACACGGTGCGCGCGTACGCCTGCCCGCCGAGGTCGCGCGGGTGCGCCTTGCCCGCGAAGATGAACTGCACGGGACGCTTCGCGTCGCCCACGATCTTCGCAAGGCGCTCGATGTCGGTGAAGAGAAGCGGCGCGCGCTTGTAGGTGGCGAATCGCCGGGCGAAACCGATGGTGAGCGCCGCGGGATCGAGCGCGTTCGCGTACTCGTCGAGCGCGACCGGGCCTTCGCCGCGGCGCTCGGCGGCGCGCGTCAGGCGCTCGCGCGCAAACCGCACGAGCCCCGCACGCAGCGTCGAGCGCATCCGCCAGAACGCTGCGGGGTCGGCCGACGCGGCGCGCTTCCAGCCCTTGTTGCGCGCGGTCGGCGCGCAGGCGTCGAAGCCGCACTCGTCCTTCCAGAAGGCGCGTGCGTGCGGGTCGAGCCAGGTCGGCGTGTGGATGCCGTTCGTCACATGCGTGATCGGCACATCCTTCGCCTTCTTCGCGCCGTACACGCCCTTCCACATCTCGCGGCTCACTTCGCCGTGGAGCTTCGCGACGCCGTTCACCTTCGACGCAAGCCGCAGGCAGACGACCGTCATGCAGACGGGCTCCTTCGCGTCGTCGGGCTTCTCGCGCGAGAGCGCCTCGAGTTCCTCGCGCGAGATGCCGCCCTTCGCAAGCGTCTGCGCGAGGCCTTCGCACACCATGTCGACGCCGTAGCGGTCGTGGCCTGCGGCGACGGGCGTGTGCGTGGTGAACACGGTGCGCGCGCGCACGGCCTTCACGGCGTCGGCGTGCGACATGCCGCCCGCGCGGAACTCGGCGAGCATCTCGATCGCTGCGAACGCGGCGTGGCCTTCGTTGAGGTGAATCTTCGACGGCGCAATGCCGAGCGCGCGCAGCGCGAGCATGCCGCCGACCCCGAGCAGCACCTGCTGGCGCATGCGGAGGTGCGGCTCGCCCTTGTAGAGGCCCTCGGTGAGCTGACGGTCTTCGGGCGAGTTCTGCTCGAGATCGGCGTCGAGCAGGTAGACGCGCGTGCGGCCGACTTCCATCAGGAGCACGCGCGCGCGCACGGTCGAATGGCCGACGGGGCAGTCGATCACGATGCCGGTCTCGCGCACGGGAATCGTCGCGCGGTCGTACACGGGGTAGAGCACCTTGGTGGAGCCGTCGTC
>CAYMSD010000088.1:0-14374 GCA_964393015.1 uncultured Klebsiella sp. | reverse complement strand
CGCGCGCGGCACGCGGCGCTCGAGCACGCGGCGCAGCGCCCACTTGCGTTCGCCGTCGCGGATCTTCATCGAGAGCGGCAGCTGGAACGCGAGCTCGGCGAGCCGCGAATCGAGCAGCGGTTCGCGCGCCTCGAGCGACACGGCCATGCTCGCGCGGTCGACCTTCACGAGGATGTCGTCGACGAGATAGCTTGCGATGTCGGCCTGCATCATGCGCGTCTCGATGTCGAGCTCGGGCACGAGTTCCGCAGGGTCCGTGAGCGCGGTCACGGGGCGCGACGCGCCGAGGACGAGCGCGTCCGCCTGCGGGCAGTTGGCGACGAGGTCGAGGTAGATCGACCACGCGTCGCTGTGGCCGAGGAGCTCGGCGAGGCGATGCGCGCGGTCGCCCGCGCGGTCGACGGAAAGGCGCGACGGCAGGATCGCAGACAGCGCGCGCCCCGTCCCGTTCGCGAGGCCGCGCGGCGTGGCGCGCAGCATGGCCGCGAGCGCTGCGCGCGCAGGGCGAGGCAGTCGATGAGAACGCCGCGCGATTCTCTGCGCCCACGCATAGCGGTAGTAGCCGCCGAAGAGCTCGTCGCCGCCGTCTCCAGAGAGCGACACCGTCACGCTGCGCCGCGCGATCTCGCTGACAAGCAGCGTCGGGATCTGTGAGCTGTCACCGAACGGCTCGTCCCAGATCTCCGCGAGCCGCGGCACCGTGGCCAGGGCGTCCTCGCCCGACACATACACCTCGGTGTGGTCGGTGCCGAGATGCCTCGCGATCGCGCGCGCATACGGCGCCTCGTCGAGGTCCTTCGGGCCGAAGCCGATGGTGAAGGTCTTGATGGGTGAACTCGACTGCGCCTGCATCGCCGCGACGACCGCGCTCGAGTCGATGCCGCCTGACAGAAACGCGCCGAGCGGCACATCCGCCACCATGCGCAGGCGCACGCTCTCGAGAAGCGCGGCGTCCACCGCGTCGATCGCCTCGGCGTCGCTCCCCGTAAAGCGATGCGCGGCGCCGCGCCGCACGAGGTCGCGCGAATGCCACCAGCAGCGCTCCTCCGCGTGCGCGTTCGCGAGGTCGACGCGCAGCAGATGCCCGGGCCGCAGCTTGCGCGCCTCGGGGTGAATCGAGAGCGGCCCCGGCACATAGCCGTGCCGCACGAAGAGCGTGAGCGCGCCGCGGTCGATCGAGCCCGACCACGCGGGGCACGCACGCATCGCCTTGAGTTCGCTCGCGAACACGAGCGCGGCGCCTTCGGGCAGCGCAAACGCGCCGCCAGGCACGCGCGTCGCATGCGTCAACCCGTAGTACAGCGGCTTCACGCCGAAGCGGTCGCGCACGAGCCACACGACGCGTTCGGCGCGGTCGAGCACGGCGAACGCGAACATGCCCTCGAAGCGCGCGATCGCGGCCTCGACGCCCCATTCTTCGAAACTGGCGAGCATCGCTTCGGTGTCGGAGTGCCCCCGAAACGCGTGCTCGCGCGCGCGCAGCTCGTCGCGCAGCGCAGCGTGGTTGTAGACCTCGCCGTTGAACGCGATCGCGTAGCGGCCGCGCGCGGACTCCATCGGCTGGTGGCCCGCGGGCGAAAGGTCGAGGATCGCAAGCCGCCTGAACGCAAGCCCGACGCCGTGCCGCGCGTCGAACGCGACGCCGTCGTCGTCGGGGCCGCGGTGGACAAGCGTGTCCGCCATCGCGCGCAGCATCGCCTCGGCGGCGGCAGGGGAGTTCCCGAGCCGCCCGCGTGGGTCGATGAAGCCAGCGAATCCGCACATGCCGCGAGGGTATCACACGCGCGGTCGCGCTTCGTTCGCCCGCGGAAGCGCTGCGATCGCCGCGACGACGACCGTCGGGCCGTACGCCACATTCATCAGCTCGACGCACTCGCCCGCCGTGGCGATGGCCACGAAGAGAAGCGCCGCCGTCGCGGCGCCTGCGAGGGGATCGCGCGCGGCCGCGCGAAGGCCGCGCCACACGCACGACCAGAGCAGGCCTGCGAAGAGGAGGAACCCGACCGCGCCCGTCTCTGCAAGGGCGCGCAGATAGCTCGAGTGCGGATGCCGCTGCAGCACCTCCGCGCGGTCGATTCCGCTGCGGTCGATGAACTCGGCCGTGCCGGCGTGCGAGGCGAGGAACTCCGGGAACGACCCGAGTCCGCCGCCCGCGAGCGGATGCGCGAGCCACTGCTCCGCCGCAACGCGCCACCAGAAGAAGCGCAGGTGGATCGAGGAGAAGCCGACCTCGCCGCGCGCGCTTGCGGCGGCATCGCGCTGCGCGTCCGCGAGGTAGCGCAGGAAGTCGCCGCCGACGAGCGCGAGCGCGGCGCCGCCGAGCGCCGCCAGCCCCGCCGCTGCGATGCCAAGCGTGCGAAGCCGCACATGGCCGGCGGCGGCGAGGATCGCACCCTCGAGGAGAAGCGCACACACAAGCGACAGCGCGGGATGGCGCGACGAGGTGATCACGATTCCCGCCGCACACAGCGCTGCAAGCGCGACGAGCGCAGCCTTCGCCGCCGCCCGCGCGTGCACGGCGAGCCCGAGCGCAAGAATCAGCGCGATGCCGCCGTTGATCGCGGCGACCGATGGCAGCGCCACGATGCCCGCAGGCCGCCAGGTCGGGCCGTTCGGCGGATCGACCCAACCGACGCGCTGGGCGACCTGCACGCTCGCGTTCAACGACGCTGCGAGGACGAGCGCCCATGCGAGCGGTCGCGCGCGGTCGATGACCGGGAAGAGCGCGACGGCTGCCAGGAGCGCGCGCTGCGGACTGAGCGCGTCGAGCGCAGCGCTTCCCTGTGGGCTCCACATCGCGCTCAGCGCGCTCCACGCGACCCATGCGAGCCCGAGCCAGAACGGCGTCCAGCGCAGGAGCGGCGTGAGGAGCACGGGATGGACGACGAAGCGCACGCCTGCGACCGAAAGAAGGATGGCGAGGCCGATCGCGCTCGGCGCCTGGTCGAGCCCGCAGAGAAACACGAACGCGACGGCCGCGAGGACATGCAGCGCATCGCCATGCCTGTCGTGCGCGCGCACCGCGCGCAGCACCTCCGCGGTCGACGCCGACGGAGGCGGCGGCCATGCGCGCGGAAGCGGGGCGCGTGCGTCGCGCCACGGCGTCGCGGGAAGCGTCATGCGCAGAGCGCCTCCATGATCTCCGCGTTCACGCGTCGCACATCGAAGCGCTCGACCGCGCGCGCCCGCGCACGCACGCCCATCTCGGCGCGCAGCGCTGCGTCGTCGCCGAGCCGCAGGCACGCGTCTGCCAGCGCCTCCGCGTCGCGCGGCGGAACGAGCAGCCCCTCGACGCCGTCGCGGATCGTCTCGCGGCAGCCGATCGCATCGGTCGTGATGACGGGCCGCGCGGTCGCGAGCGCCTCGAGCACGCTCTTCGGCGTGCCCTCGCGGTAGGACGGCAGCACGAAGACGCTCGCGCGCGCGAGTTCCTCGCGCACATCGTCGAGCCTTCCCGCATGCTCGAGCACGCCCTCGCGCACCCACGCATCGAGCTCCTCGCTGCGGATCGCGGCAGGGTTTGCGTCGATCCAGCCGACGAGCCTGAAGCGCCACGACGGCCGCCGCGCGCGGACCACGCGCGCCGCGTGCGCGAACTCGCGCACGCCCTTGTCGCCGAGGAACCGTGCGACCATCAGGAAGACGGGTGCGCCCTCCGCAGGCGGCGCGGCGGCGAACGCGTCGAGATCGACCCCGCTTCCTGCGACGAGCCGCGGCGAAGGCGCCTTCGCAAGCGCGCCCGCGCGGGCCAGCTCGTCGCGGTCGTCCGCGTTCTGGAAGAGCACAGCGGTCGCGTCTGCGAATGCGCCGCGGTAGAGCCGCGTCGCAACGGCGCGCAGCACGCGCGTCTTGAACGACGAGCCCGTGAACGCGTAGCCGAGCCCCGTCACCATCGCCACACGCCGCGCCACGCCCGCGCCGCGCGCTGCGGGAATCGCGTGGAAGATCGGCTTCGGGTTCGATGCAAACACGGCGTCTGGCTGAAGCTCGCGGAAGAGCGCGTCGTAGTGGGCGCGCGCGCGTCGCTCCGCGAGCGGATTCAAGCCCGTCCTGTCGAGCGGCGAGAACACGCAGCGCGCGCCGAGCGCTTCGATCGCCCGCGCGACCGTGTCCGCGTCGAGCTCTGCGGGCCGCGGCGTCGACACCGTCACGGCGTGTCCGCGCGCGACGAGATCGCGCACCAGCGCGCCGCGGAAGGCGACGACGGTGTCGCCGATGCCGTTGACGATCGCGATCGTGGCCATGGAAAGCTCTCCGCGAGGCGCTCGATGCGGCTCAGCGACCGACCGCAGCCTCCGCGGGCACATCCGCGTCGGCTGGTTCAAGCGGCGACGCCGCGTGCACGGGCATGCCGCCGCCGCGTCGCTCGGCCGCGATCTCGCGGTAGAGCCGCGCATAGCGCGCCGCGACGAAGGGAATCGAGAAGTGGGCGCGGATCCGCGCACGCGCATCCTCCGCAAGCTGCGCGCGCTCGTGCGGCGCAAGCGATGCGAGCGCGAGCACGGCCTCCGCGAGCGCGCTCGGATTCCTCGGGGGCACGATGCGCCCGCACGAGCCGATCACATCGGCCGTGTCTCCGACATCGGTGCCGACGACGGGGACACCCGCCGACATCGCCTCGCCGACCGAGTTCGGGCAGCCTTCGCCCCAGCCGCTCGAGCTGACGGCGACATCGAGCGCGGCCACGATCCGCGGCATGTCCTCGCGCTCTCCGAGGAGATGCAGGCGCCCGCGCAGCGCGCCGCGCGCCGCCGCCACGATTCCGTCGTCCATCGTCGTGCCGCGCCCTGCGAGCAGGAACTCGAGGCGCGGGTCGCGCGCCGCCGCTTCGGCCGCGGCCGCGAGGAACCCGCCGTGATCCTTCTGCGGGTGAACGCGCGCCGCCATGCCGACGAGCACGCGCCCCTCGCCCACGCCGAGCTCCGCGCGCAGCGCCGCGCGCGCGGCGGCGTCGGGCCTGAAGCGCTCGACCTCGAAGCCGTTCGGGATGACGAGGCTGCGCTGGTTGAGGTAACCGATGCGCGCGTGCTGCGAGCGGCTCACGCGAGAGTTGTTCACGATCGCGTCCGCATACGGCGCGAGGAGGCGCCCCGAGCGGATCACGGCCTGCGTGAGGTAGCGCTCGCGCGAGATGTCGTAGAGCGACTGGCGGATGTTCCACACCACGCCCGTCCTGCGCGGCAGCCAGGGGCGCGCGAGCATCGCGGCCGCGTTCGCGTGATACATCCACGACTGGACGAGGTCGGGCCGCGTGGCGCGCAGGATGCGCACGAGCCTGCTCAGCGCGCGCGGGCTCACCTCGCCGCGCCGGAGGTCGAGGCTGAGGACCTCGATCCCGAGCCCTCGGATCACCTCGCGCAGCGGTCCGTCGTCGACGAGCGTCACCACCGTCGGCTCGAACTCCGAGCGGTCCATGGCGCGGAGGAGCTTGACGAGCATCTGCTCTGCTCCGCCGACGGCGAGGGTTGTGATCAGGTGGACGACGCGCACGGGGTTCGATCCGAGGGGCGCAGTCTATCCGCGTTCCTGCGGACGCTCAAAGGCGAATCGCTCCGGTCCCTGCCTCGATGCGAGGCCGCGCCGCGCGGTCACGGAGCCAGAACTCCAGGATGAGCATCGGCCAGAGGCGGTAGATCGAGAACAGTCGCGGATCGCGCTGATCCTCGACAAATCGGTCGAGCGCCTCGGAATCGAGGTGTTCCCGCAGCGCTGCGTCGGGGCCGAGGGCGTCTTCCGCGAGGGCGAGGAGCGCCTGCTGCGACCAGCTTCTCGGCGGAAGCCCGAACCCGACCTTGCGCCTCTCGATCCACTCGCGCGGAAGGTATTCGGACGCGAGCTCCTTCAGGATCCACTTCGTCCCGTGCGGCGGCCGCCAGAGGAGCGCGTCGGGCAAGGTCGCCGCGAACGCCCCGAGGTCCTTGTCGAGGAGCGGGCAGCGCACCTCGAGCGAGCACTGCATGCTCATGCGGTCGACCTTCGTGAGCACGCTGCCCTGCATGTAGGTCCACGCGTCGAGCGCGCGCATGCGCTGGAGCGGCGTGCGCTTCCTGTCGGAGAGCAGCGCGCGCCATGCGAAGAGCTGCTGCGCGGCGCCCGTCGGAAGCCGCGCGCCGAGCAACCGCTCGACGGCCTCGGGCTGCAGCATCAGCCAGCGCGGCGAGAGATATCGCCCGGCGACCGTCGCGCCGCGCTGGCCGCGGAGGAGAAGCGCGAGGCGCGCCAGCATGCCGCGCGCATCGCCCGCCGTCTCGTTGAGCGTGTCGCGATAGCGGCCATAGCCGCCGAAGAGCTCGTCGCCGCCGTCGCCCGAGAGCGCGACCGTGACGAACTGCCGCGTGAAGCGCGACAACAGCAATGTCGGCAGGCACGAGGAGTCGCCGTTCGGCTCGTCGAGCCGCGACGCGATCTCGGGCAGCATCGAGAGCGCGTCGGGCGACAGCACCTCGTCGTGGTGGTTCGTGCCGAGGAAGCGCGCCGTCTCGCGCGCGAAGAGATGCTCGGTCGCCTCCGCGTCGTCGAAGCCGATCGAGAAGGTGTCGACGCGGCGGCCGAAGTCCTTCGCCATCACCGCGACGACGAGCGAGCTGTCGACCCCGCCCGAGAGGAACGCGCCGAGCGGCACATCGCTCTCGAGGCGCTTCTCGACTGCGTCGCGCACGAGCGTGCGCAGCTGCGACTTCGCCGCATCAGGCGTGAGCGCAGCCTCGATGGCGCGCCGCGGCTCGAACTCGAAGAACCGCCGCCGTTCCCAGCCCCGCTCCGCGAAGTCGATGGCGACCGCCTCGCCCGCGTCGATCTTGGCGACGCCTTCGTAGATCGAGAGCTCGGTCGGCACATACTGGAGGAGGAGATACGCCGCGATCGCGTCGCGCGAGATCCGCCGCTCGAAGAAGGGCAGCGCCTCGATCGCCTGGAGCTCGCTCGCGAACGCGAGGTAGCCGTCGCCCTCCGCGACATAGAGCGGCTTCTTGCCGAAGGCGTCGCGCGCGAGCACGAGCTTCCTCTCCCGCGCGTTCCATGCCGCGAACGCGAACATGCCCGAGAGCCGCGCGCACTGCCCGAGGTCGACCTCCTCGAAGAGGTGGCACAGCACCTCGGTGTCGCTCCTCGAGCGGAACGCGTGGCCCTCGGCCTCGAGCTCGGCGCGCAGCGCGCGGTGGTTGTAGATCTCGCCGTTGAAGACGACCTGCACCGAGCCGTCCTCGTTCGCCATCGGCTGCCGGCCCTCGGGCCTGAGGTCGATGATCGAGAGCCTTCGGTGCGCAAGCGCGACCGTGCCGTCGTCCGACACCCAGGTCGCGCCGTCGTCGGGGCCGCGGTGCACCATGGTGTCGCGCATGGCGGTGGCGAGGCGCGCGATCTCGTCGCGGCCGAGGCCGAGGCCCGTGTCGATGATGCCTGCGATCCCGCACATCCGTGGCGCGCGAGAATAGCCGTTCGGCTCTCGGGCGCGCGGAACCCGCCGCGCGACTCGGTATGCTCCCCCACATGAAAGTGCTCGAACGGGTTCTCGCGGGCCTCCGCAGGCGGCTGCTTCCCTCGCGCGTCGGCGCCGACAGCGGCTGGGCCGCGAGCTACGGCGGCGCGTACCGCTCCGCGGACGAGACCACGCGCTTCGCGCTCGCCGAGATCACGCGGATCGCGGGCTATGTCGGCGGGTTCGAGGCGCTCCGCGGCCGTTCGATCCTCGAGATCGGCCCGGGAATGGACCTCGGCGTCCCGCTCCTCGCGGCCGGCCTCGGCGCGGAGGCCTACGCCATCGACCGCTATCCCTGCCCGTTCGACCCGAAGGTCCACCCGGAGGTCTACCGCCTCCTCCTCGAGCGGGCAGCCTCGGCGCTGCCGGGCTTCGACCCGACGCCGATCCAGGAGTGCCTCGCCGCGGGCGCCCACCGTGCGCGCAGGCTGCACTGGGCCGACCTCGGCCTCGAGGATCTCCTCGACCCGCGCCTGCGCGAGCGCCACGCCATTCCGACCGCGGGCATCGACATCACCTACTCGAACGCGACCTTCGAGCACCTCGCCGACGGCCGCGCCGCCATCGAGGCCCTCTTCGCCGTCACGGCTCCAGGCGGGGTCGGCTTCCACCAGATCGACCTCCGCGACCACCGAGACTTCTCGCGGCCGCTCGAGTACCTCACGCTTGGGCCCGACGAGTTCCGCGCGCTGTTCGAGAAGGTCGAGGGGTCCTGCGGGAACCGCCTCCGCGGACAGCAGTTCGAGGCCTTCGCCCGCGAGGTCGGCTTCGAGGCCGTCCACCTCGCCAACATGTGGGCGGACGACGGCTACCTCGACGGCCTCATGCAGCGGCTCCACCCGACCGTTCGCGACTGGCCGCGGGACTGGTATCGCGCCATCAGCGGCCGACTTGTGGTTCGCAGGAGCGGCGAGTCGCCATTTCAACTGGACCTAGACGGTCACGGTGACCCATTCTCCGAGTCGCACGCTGCAAGAGTCGGTTGATAACGAGGTTGCATCGAGTCTTCATGACCTGAATCAGACTCCGTTTACGCAGTGAGGGGAGTGAGGAGGCGAACCGCTGCCCGAGCGCGGGTCGTAGTCGTGTCTTCGTCGCGTCGCGGGGGGCCAAGCGCAACTCGTCGCGCGCCGACTCTCTGGCAGCGCCGCGCTTCGTCCAGAGTTCCTGCGGGTCCTCCTCCGCCTGACGGGTCAAGTCGCGCGGCTCCGTTGGTCGATGTCGAGCCACCGTTCGGCCTCGCCGACGGCCTCATCAGGACAGTCTCGGAGCCGTTTCTCACTTCGGAGCCGTTTGCCATGACTCTCGCTTGTCGCCCCGCGATCCTCGGTCTGTTCGTCGCTTCCGCCGCCCTCGGCATTGCTTCCTCGGCTTCCGCGGTCGACGGCGTGCTGCGCGCCTGGGGCAGCGATGCGTCGGGCGAGACCACCGTGCCCGTCGACCTCGGCACCGTGACCCGCGTCGATGGCGGCGCCGCGTTCACCATCGTGCTCCTTCCCGATGGCACGGTTCAGTGCTTCGGCAACAACGACCAGCTGCAGTGCGATGTGCCCGTTGATGTCGTCGATGTGATCTGGATCGCGGCGGGCGCGCAGCACTCGCTCGCGGTCCTCACCGATGGAACGGCTCGCGGCTGGGGCGACAACGCAAGCGGCCAGGTCACCTTCCCCGTCGACCTCGGCACCGTGCAGGCGCTCGCAGGCGGCGTGAGCCACTCGCTCGGCCTGACGACCGCGGGCACCGTCCGCGCGTGGGGCCTCAACGACGACGGCCAGTGCGATGTGCCCGTTGGGCTCGGCATCTCGAAGGCGATCGCGGCGGGCGACTTCCACTCGATGGCGATCCGCACGGACGACACGGTCGCAGCGTGGGGCCGCAACACGGACGGCCAGGCGACGGTGCCGGGCGACCTTGGCACGGTGCTTGGCATCGCCGCGGGTGCCTCGCACTCGATCGCCGTGAACACGGCCGGCGAGGTCCGCTGCTGGGGCTCGAACGCAGACGGCCAGTGCGCCGTCCCCGTCGGCCTCGCCGATGTGATCGCTGTCGCCGCCGGCGGCAGCTTCTCCATGGCCCTCGAGCGCAACGGCACCGTGACGGCGTGGGGCCTCGATACCGACGGCCAGGCCACCGTGCCCGCGGACCTCGAGCCCGTCACCTTCATCGGCGCCGGCGACACCTTCGCCTTCGGCATCGAGGCCGACCCGACCGACTGCGACGCGAACGGCATTCCCGACGAGATCGAGATCCGCGACGACCCCGACCTCGACTGCACGGGCGACGGACTCCTCGACAGCTGCATCGACGAGTGGGTCGAGGAGAGCGCCGCACCCGTCGCGCCATTCGGCTCCGCGAGCACCGTCACGGTGACGATCACGGACAGCCCGACGCCGCTTCTTCCCGTCGAGATCACCATCACGGTGAAGGCGGACCTCGGCTCGAGCCTCGAGTACCTCGTCCTCTCGGTGAACGACACGGACATCGACTACCTCTTCAACGTCGGCGGCTCCGACTGCCCGACCGAGGCGCAGACGGCGACGCTTCTCCTCCCTGCAGCGGACTATCTCGCGCTTCTCGACGAGAACCGCGACGCCGTCTTCGAACTCCGCGCGAGCGCCTTCGTGAGCACCGCCGAGTGCTCCGCGAGCTCGGCCTCGATGAGCGTGCGCTTCCGCACCGATGTCGCCGACTGCAACGAGAACGGCATTCCCGACTTCTGCGAGATCGACTCGGGCGATGTCGCGGACGACGACGGCGACGGCATCCCCGACACCTGCCAGGTCATCACGCGGGGCGACCACAACCGCGACGCCAAGGCGGACCTCGTCTTCTTCGACCCTGCCACGCGCCGCATCAACTTCTCCTATCTCGACGGCGCGACCGTCACATCGACCGTCCAGGTCCAGACCGCCGTGGCCTCGGGCTGGGCGCCCGTCGCGCAAGGCGACATCGACGGAGACGGGCAGCTCGACTTCATCGTGCGCAACGCCGCGAACGGCCGCACCTTCGGTTGGCTGATGGACGGCACCGCCGTCGCCAGCTTCGCCGAGATCGGCTACGCGCTTCCCTCGCGCTACAGGCTCCTGACGATGGCCGACATCGATGGCGACGGCGACGACGACATCGTGTGGATCGACGAAGGCGACCGCAAGGTCTACGGATGGCGCCTCGCGGGCACGGTGCTCGTCGGCGGCGGACTCCTCGGCAACTCTTCCGGAACCGTGTTCGTCGGCTCGGGCGATGTCGATGGCGACGGCGACGACGACTTCGTCTTCCGCAACACCACGACGGGCCGCTCCTTCGTCTGGGTGATGGATGGCGGCGCGCTCTCCGCCTACACGCAGATCTCGGGCGGCGCGAGCCTCAACGGCGACTGGGAGGGCCGTGGCCTCGCGGACGCCGACGGCGACGGCAAGGCCGACATCTTCTGGCGCAACAAGGTGACGGGCGCGGTGTTCTGCTGGTACCTCGACGGCACGACGCAGAATGGCGGCGGCCAGGTCGGCTACAACCCGGGAACCTCGTCTGACATCGCCGCGCTCGCCGACATCGACGGCGACGGCACCGCCGACCTCATCTGGCGCAGCGGCAACAATGTGTTCGGCTGGATCCTCGACGGCATCGCCTTCGACTCGGGCGCGCTGCTGCGCGCGGTTCCCGCGAACAGCACGGTCCTCAAGCCCTGACCGCCCGCCATGCACGCGTGAAGGGCGCCCCGCGCGTCCGCGCGCTCAGCCTCCGTCGCCCGGTCGCCGCCAGAAGTGGAAGCGGCCGATGTGGATGCGCCACGCCGTCCAGTGCGCCAGGAGTTCGGCACGATCGGCGAGGAGCGCCGACTGCCGCTCGTGATCCTCGCGAAGCCGCGTGAAGGCGGCGTCCACCGTGTCGCGCGCGCGCCGCATCTCCGCGAAGCACCGGACCCCATAGAGAAGCTGGAGCCGCAAGTCCGTCAGCGCGCGCGCGGAAGCCGCCGTCAGCGGCTCCGCGCGGACCGATGCGGCGCGTGCGCCAAGCGCGTCCGAACCGCGCCGCACCGCGACGACCGTGTCGAGCATCGCGCTCGTCTTCCGCGTGAGCGCGGTCGGTCCGCCATAGGGATGCGTGTAGGGCTCGAGGAACGGGTAGACGAGGTCGAGCGCGTCGAAGCCGAGGGAACCGAGGAGCGCCACGCGCGTGGCGAGCGGCCGCGCCCATGCGGGTGCGGCACCCTCCTCGCCTGGCGGCGAGAAGCCGAGCACCGCGGCGTCCGCGCCGTCGAGAAGCCGCGCGAGCGCGCCATGCTGTTCGGTCGGCGCGAGCCCGTCGATCGCGTCGAACGCGAGCACGACGCGCGGGCCGTCGGCCGCGTGCCCGCCGCCAGCGCCGATCTTCGCGGCGATCGCGTGCGCGATCGGGTCGCGCGCATCGAAGCGCGCGCGCGGGAAGGTCGTTCGCAGGAGGCGCGCGAGATGTTCGGTCAGCGCGCCGAGGTCTCCGAACGCGGCCGTGGCGCGCGCCTCGAGCGGCGGCGTCGCGCGGCCCGAGCGCGCGAGCGTGCCGATCCCGCGATAGAGGTCGAGGTAGGGCGCGTGCGTGAACGAGAGCGACGGGTCGCGCTCGAGGATGCGGTGCACGGCACGGCGGACATGCGAGCCCCAGTATCCGATCGCGTCATGGAGCGCGACCACGCCCTCCGGCGTCATGTGCGCAAGCGTCAGCGCGATGTCCGCCTCGACCGCGTCCTCGAAGTGGAGCCCGTCGATGAAGGCGAAGTCGAAGGGGCCCTGCCGCGTGCAGAGCTCGGGGCCGATCACGGGAATCGCCACATCGGAGAGCGCGAAGGTCGCGCCGACGGCGAAGCCGCCCTCGTGGAAATGGACGCGGCCGTCGAGCCCGAGCCGCTGCGCCGACTCCCGCGCGATCTCGAGCGTGCGCCGCGCGAGGTCCGCGCTCCGATCCGCGGAGCCCATCGCCGTGAACTCCACATCGAGCGGCAGGTTCGGATCGACCGAGTGGATCTCCGCCTCGGGAAGCGCGCGCGCCATCAGGAACGCGCTCGTCCCGACGAACGACCCGACCTCGAGCACGCGCCGCGCGCCCGACGCGGCGGCGAGGCGCATGAGGTCCGCCACATCGCTCGAAGGAAGCGACCACTGCGTGACCACCTCGCGCGGGTAGCCGAGCGCCGCGAAGACGGACAGGATCGCATCGAGTTCCCGCGCGGGATCGACGGATTCCCGTGGATTCGCCTCGTGAACCATCGACTCGTGCGGCATGCGCGCGAGTGTATCATCGTGCACTTCCACGATGTTCAGCGCTGGCTACGACGCATCCCTCGCGCGGCTCTCGAAGCGCATCGACCTGCGCGCCGAGGCGATGCGATTCGCGCGCGGCGCCGCGCGGCGCATCGTGCGCCGATCCTCGCACCTCGAGCGCCTTGCGCACGCGGTGCGGCGACGCATGGTGAAGGCGGCGGAGACCGCGGCTGCGGTCACGGGCGCGCCTCCGCGGCCGCGCGCGGAGGACTTCGCCTCTCTGCTCGACCTGCCCGTCGATCGGCCGCCCGCGCGCGAGCGGCCGCGCGTCGTGCTGTCGATCGGTTCGCTCTCCGCGGGCGGCGCGGAGCGGCAGCTCGCGGCGTTCGCGGCGTCGAGCGCCACGCGCGCGGCGGTCGAGCCCGTCGTCCTCCTGGTCCACCCCGCGGAAGGGCAGTACGGCCACTACGCGCCGATGGTGCGCGAGGCAGGCGTGCGCATCGTCGCGGCGGGCAGCGCGCCCGACGCGGCGGTGCTCGACCGCCTGCGCCGCGACAAGGCGCTGCGCGAGCGCCTGCTCTCGCTCCCGGGCTATCTCAGGCCGTATGTCAACGAGATGGCGGGGGAGTTCCTCAGCCTTCGCCCCGACTGCGTGCACGCGTGGCTCGACCACCAGAACATCTGGTCGGGCGTCGCCGCGCTTGCGGTCGGTGTGCCGCACATCGTCCTCTCGACGCGCAATGTGAACCCGTCGCACTTCCCGTACCTCGACCAGCCGTGGTTCCGCGAGTGGTACCGCCTGCTTGCGTCGAGCCCGCGCGTGACGCTTCTCAACAACAGCCGCGCGGGCGCCGCCGACTACGCGGAGTGGATGGGCGTGCCCGCCTCCGACTTCCGCGTGGTCCTCAACGGGATCGATCCCGCGTGGATCCGCAGGCCCGATGCGGCGGAGACGGCGCGCCTCCGCGCCGAGCTCCTCGGTGGTCCGACCGCGCGCAAGCAGCTTGTGGGCGGCGTCTTCAGGCTCTCCGAGGAGAAGCAGCCGCTGCTCTGGCTCGAGACCGTCCGCCGACTCTCGCGCGAGCGGCCGCATGTCGCCTTCTTTCACGCAGGCGAAGGCCTCCTCGCGCCCGAGTTCGCGTCGGCCGCGAAGGACCTCGTCTCCTCGGGCGCGCTCAGGATCCTCGGCCGCCGCGGCGACATTCCCGCGCTCCTCTCCGCGAGCGACCTCCTTCTCCACGCTGCGCTCCACGAGGGAACGCCGAATGTCCTCCTCGAGGCGGCGCACCTCGGCTGCCCCACGGTGGCGACGACGGCGGGCGGCTCGCCCGACGCGGTCTCCGAGGGCGTGACGGGGTTCCTCGTCGATCCGTCCGATGGCGACGGGCTGTTCCTCAACGCCGCGCGCGTCCTCGACGATGCCGCGCTGCATGCGCGGCTCTCCGCCAACGGCCCCGCGTTCATCGCGGAGCGCTTCTCGCTCGAGCGGATGGTTGCGGAGACGCTGGCGTGCTACGTAGTTTGAGCGCTCGTGGTTTAAGCGCTCGTGACTCGCTTCGCTTTCGCTCGCCCTGGCGTGCATGAAGCAATTCGGAGTCGGCATGCCACGAGTGCCCGCAGACGCGAGTCTGCGGAACCGTTCGCGTCGGAGTCGACGGCTGAC
>CAYMSD010000087.1:0-14379 GCA_964393015.1 uncultured Klebsiella sp. | reverse complement strand
CGTTCGGCGAGTCGCGCGACTTTCTCCTCGTGCGGCGCATCGAGGACTCGGCGCCTGTCCGCCACGAACGCGCGCCGATCGCGGCCCTCATCCTCGCCGCGGTCGTCGCCGTCGCCGCCTTCGAGCCGTTCGGCTACACGATGTTCCACGCGGCGCTTGCGGGCGCGTGCCTGATGATCGCCACGCGCTGCTGCACGGGGCCGCAGGCGCGCAAGGCCCTGAATGCGAGGCTCCTCTTCGTGATCGCAGGCTCGATCGCGCTCGGGGCGGCGCTCGCGAAGACGGGCGTCGCCGCGTCGATCGCGGAGGTCCTGCTCGCCCTCTCGGGCGGCCACCCGCTCGCCACGCTCGCGATCCTCTGGCTCGCGACCTTCATCCTCACGGAACTCCTCTCGAATGTGACGGCGGCCGCGCTGATGTTCCCGATCGCGCTGGGCGCCGCCGCGAGCGCGGGCCTCGACCCGCGCGCTGCCGCCCTCGTGACCATGGTCGCCGCGAGCGCAAGCTTCGCGACGCCGATCGGCTACCAGACGAACCTCATGGTGCAGGGGCCCGGCGGCTACCGCTTCACCGACTACCTGCGCATCGGCCTTCCGCTCGGGCTCCTCGTCGGGGCGACTGCGGTCGTCGCGATCTGGGTGGCGATGCCCGCGGCGCAGGCGGCGGAGCTTCCCTGACGGCGCCCGAGGACCACGACATGCAGGACGACGGACTCGATCTTCTCTTCATGCTCCGCGCGGTGCGCGCGGCGATGCGCGCCACGCGCTCGATCCAGTCGCGGCTCGGCGCGGGCGCTCGCGCCGTCGAGAAGGACGACCGCTCCCCCGTCACCGTCGCCGACTGGACGAGCCAGGCCGTGGTGGCGCTCGAGCTTGGCCGGCTCGCAGCGACCGCGCCCGCGCTCGCGGCGCTCCCGCTCGTCGGCGAAGAAGAGGCCGCGCGTCTGCGCGCCCCCGAGAGCGCTGGGCTCCTCGCGGAGGTCGTCGAGGCCGTTGCGCTCGCCGTCGGCCACCGCGTGACGCGCGCAGAGTGCCTCGACGCCATCGACCGCGGCAGAGGCGCGCCGACGAAGGACGCGTTCTTCACGCTCGACCCGGTCGACGGCACGAAGGGCTTCCTCCGCGGCGAGCAGTATGCGATCTCGCTTGCGCTGATCGAGCAGGGCTCCGTGCGCTATGGCGTCGTCGGCTGCCCGAACCTCCCCGCCTCGGGCGACCGCTTCGACCGCGCGGACCCCGTCGGCTGCGTGGCGTTCGCCGTCAAGGACGGCGGCGCGTGGCTCGAGCGGAACCACGGCGAGCCCGTCCAGATCAAGATCGCCGACTGGCGCGTGGGGATGCCCGTGCGCGCCTGCGAATCGGTCGAGAGCGCGCACTCGCGGCAGGATCTCTCTGCGCAGCTCCTCGCGTCGCTCGGTGCGGCGGGCAGGCCGGCGCGCCTCGACAGCCAGTGCAAGTATGTCGTGGTCGCCCGCGGCGGCGCCGACATCTACCTGCGCCTTCCGACGCGCGCGGACTACCGCGAGAAGATCTGGGAC
Organism: uncultured Klebsiella sp.; assembly: GCA_964393015.1. Taxonomy (GTDB): domain Bacteria; phylum Planctomycetota; class Phycisphaerae; order Phycisphaerales; family SM1A02; genus QWPT01. Next base: position 12,842 of record CAYMSD010000087.1, on the reverse strand, counting down.
CACGCGGCGGGCGCGCTGATCGCGTCGGAGGCGGGCGCGAAGGTGGTCGACACAGAGGGCTTCCCGCTCGACTTCGGCCGCGGCCGAGAGCTGACCGCGAACAAGGGCGTCCTCGCCGGCCACCCCGCCGTCGTCGACAGGCTCGTGGCGCGTCTCGCGGCGCTGAAGCACGCGCCGTGAGCGCGGGTGCCCGCGGCTCTCAGTTCGGCACGCGCTGGAAGTACACGATCCTCGGCTGGTCGCTCGGCGAGTTCACCTCGCTGCGGTCGACGCACAGCACATAGCGCGATTCGTCGACGATCAGGTCGGGGTTCATGCCGTCCCAGCGGCCGTTCACGGGGTTCTGCCGCACCTGGCGCACGCGGAGGTAGACCGTGAAGACATCGCTGCGCGTGGTGACGAGGTTCGACACGCCCTTGAAGAGGAGGTTGAGGTCCTCGACATCGCCGAGCGGTTCCTCGTGCAGCTTGACCGGCACATTCGTGTTGCCGCCGATGCCCGCGAGGACATCGGCAGGCAGCTGCCGCGGCCGCGGGTTGGTGCGGTCGGTCGACCACGAATAGCCGAGGTCGAAGCCGCTGAAGTTGCCCGTGAGCCCCGCATACGGGTCGAAGCCCATCCACCGCGTGCTGTAGGCGGCGCGGAGGTGCGGTGCGATCGTGTCCGGCGGGATGCGCTGGAGGAGGAGCAGCTCGCCGATCGACGAGAAGCCCTGCTCGTTGCGCATGCCCGCGTAGAAGGTCGGCGCCGTGCTCGAGAGCTGCGTCGGCGTGAGGCCGCGGTCGCGGTAGTTGGGCACGGCCGCAAGCGGAATGCCGAACGGCGCGCCGAGCACCTGGTGGTCGCGGTAGAGCCGCACGGCGTCGGCGAAGTGCGAGTACGGCGTGATGCCGTTCACGCGCGGAAGCCGCGTCGCCATGGGAAGCGCCTGCATCACCTCGGGCAGCGCCGTGTTCAGGTTGATGAGGCCCGAGGTCTTGCGACCGAGGTAGGCGTGCGAGAGGCGGAAGCGACGCTCCTCCGCGAGGGCCTCGTCGGTGTTCGCGATGCCCGGGTTCGCTGCGATCGTGTCGTAGCTGCTGTTCCCGTTGCGGTCGAAGCTGTTGCGGCCGGGGCCGTCGATCGTGAGCGCGTCGAGGAAGCCGACGCCCGCGGGAAGCGCGGGCTGCCACGCTGCAAACCCCGCGGCGGGAGTCGGCGGCACGGTGGTCGCCGTCGGGTCGAACCGGGAGCCGAGCACGACATTGCCTGGGTCGTCCGCGTCGATCTCCTGCGGCGCGCGGATCTCGAGGCGGTTCGTGTAGACGCCCGACCCTGGATAGAACGGGTCGTCCGCGTCCTCGACGAGCATGATCTCCGAGAAGGTGCGGAAGGTGCTCGGCGTCGCCCAGTTCTCGAGGACATGGCCCCACAGGAAGACATCGAGGACCTCGCCGATCTGCTCGAAGTCGGTGTCCTTCTGCGTCATCTGGAAGGGAATCGTGGCGACCGCGACATCCGCGAAGCGGTTCCAGTCGGCGGCGCTCGCGCCCTTGTTTCCGATCATCCACTCGTAGGAGGTTCCGTTGTACTCCACCGCGCCGTGGCAATCCTGGAAGTAGATGTCAGCGGCCGCGTCGGGAAGCCCGAGCGCAGGCAGGAACGGCATCGGCTGCGTGGGCGAGAGCGCGGAGATGACCTCGCCGCCGCCCACGGGAATGACCGTCAGGTTCGTGAAGAAGACGGGCTTCGAGCGGAGCGTGCGGCCGAACATGTCGACCCACGCGTAGTTCGCCCAGCGGCCTGCGCCTGTGGCGTTGCCGTCGGGGTCCTGCCCGACCTTGAAGCTCTCGCCCTTGTAGGCGCCAGCGCCCGTGAGCCGCGCGCCGGAGGAATCGACGCCGTCGAGCGTGTTCGTGGCGCGCGCGGGCTCGGTCGCCATGCTGAAGACATAGCGCGGCGAGCGCTCCGTGGCGGAGATCCGCTTCTGGTCGAGCGGCACGCTCGGGTCGTCCCAGGTGTCGAGGTCGAATGCCCAGAGGCGGCTCGCGCGGCACCAGGTCATGTAGAACTCGTCGTCGCGCAGGCGGATGCCCGCGACATAGCGGCGCGACGGATTCGTGTCGTAGTTGTAGGCCTTCTCGGGGGGCAGGAACTGCGGATCGGTGAAGAGCCTGTTCGCCGCCTCGTTGAAGCGCACCTCGGGGCCGCTGATCTCGTTGTCGAAGCGGTCGACGACGATGGCCTTCGGCGATCCGCCGACGCCCGCGGGCGGCAGCACATTGCGCACGATCTCGACGGGCTGGACGGAGGTGTTCGTGTACGGCCCGAAGCTCGCGGAGAGGTCGACCTGCCACGAACCCGTCGCGTCGAAGACGAGCGTGCGGTCCTGCTCGTCGACATCGGGCTCGAGCCCACGCGAGTCGTAGAGCGCTGCATGCTCGACGATGCCGTCGCCGTCGGTGTCCGTGTTCGGCTGGAAGGTCGTCCCCTGCATCTCGCCCCGCTCGAGGTCGAAGAAGTCGAGCACGGCCGCGCGGAACGCGCCGTCGGGGAAGTCGCCGATCGCGCCGCCCTGCACCGCGTAGACGATCGCCGTGCTCGGACGACCGAGCGTGGCCGGCGGAAGCACGAGCTCGTTGAGCGGCGGGCTGCCCGCCGCGATCGCCGCGGCCGTGAAGTTGAAGTTCTGGCCGAAGAAGCGCAGGCGGATGTCGCCGAGCGAGATCGGAGTGTCGTAGGGGTTCGCGATCTGCACCGCCGCGATCAGCGTCGGCTCGCTCGTGCGGTCGACGAAGTTCTCGCCGCCGTCGTCGACATCGGGCGGAAGCTCCTCCTGCCCGGACGGCGGCGGGAGGCCGCCCGCGGAGACCCACTCGGCCTCGTTGAAGTCGCTCTTCGGCCACACCACGCCGACGAAGACCTCCATGATGAAGGGCTGCTTCTCCATGCCGATGTAGAAGCGGTCGACATTGATCGGGTCGGGCACCGCGTCCGTCTGCGGCGGGAAGTAGCCGTTCGGATCGACGATGGGCTGGTTCGGATAGAGCGGAAGGTCGAGCGCCACGCCAGAGGTGCCGAGCGTCACGGGCTCGTCGCTCGCCGTGTCGAGGTTCGCGATGTAGCTTGCGATCATCGACAGCGTGCGGTTGTAGTCGGCCTCGCGCGTGCCGTAGTAGCTCTTCCAGGTGTCGACGACGCCGTCGTTGTCGGCGTCGATCGCCCGCGCCAGCGAGTTCTCGAGGACGCGCGCGAGGTCGCGCCGCCACTGGAGCCCGCGGAACGGGTTGCGCGTGAGCTGCGGCGCGCCGTTCGCATCGACGAACATCGGCGCGCGCAGGTCGATCTTCAGCTTCTGGCGGTCATACTCCGCGCGGTTCGCTGCCTGGAACGGCACCCAGTCGGGGCTCGCGGGCGCAGGCACGGTTCCGCGCGGGTTCAGGTAGTTGAAGGTCTCCTCGTAGTACGGGCTCGTCCAGAGCGCCGGCGGCATCGTCTCGTTGCGCGCGCCGCTGAACATGGTCAGCTTGCGGCGGTTGTCGACGAGAAGCTGGCGCGCATCGAGCTGGTCGAGGTACTCGCTCGACTCCTCGCGCATGGGCGACGCGCGCAGGAACTGGAAGTCGCCCGCTGCGACGCCTTGGAGCGACGGGCTGTAGTAGCTGACGGCCTGCTCGAAGCGCGAGAGGCTGAAGGGCAGGTTGTTGCCGTGGAGCGCGCGGAGCTCGTACTCGTCGGCCGCGTCGAAGGGCGTCAGGCCGAAGGCAGGCCGCTCGGGGTCGATGCCCGCGATCTTGAAGAAGGCGAGCCGCTCGCGCTGGCTCTCGAACGAGCCCTGCAGCGGCGCGGGAAGCGTGGTGTCGCGCAGCGGAAGGCCCGCGAGCGGCACACCGCCGTCGGTGAGGCCGTTCGCCGTGCGCATGCCGATCGCCTGCAGGAACGACATCGGCGCGTTGATCGGGTTGCCGAGCGCGTTCACGCGGTCGCCGAAGCGCTCGCGGTCGAAGCGGATCGCGCTGTTCGGAAGCGCGATCTGCGGCGTGCCCGTCCAGTAGGTCGGGAAGGTGCCGCCGGTCGTGTTCGTCGCGCTCTGGTTGATCGGACCGTCGAAGAAGCCGACGGTGTTGCGCTCGTCGAAGAACGGCTCGAACTCCGCGTTGCTCGTCACGAGCGCGAGGTCCGCGGGCGTGTGGCCCGCCGTGCCGTCGATCGGCGCGTTCAGGCCGAGCGCGGGGTCCGCGCCGTAGCCATAGCTGAACTTCGTGGCCACATTGGCGTTGAGGAGCGCGGAGTTGTCGACGACCGATACGCCGACGAGCGTGCGCACGCCGCGGTCCGCGCCGACGGGCGCGAGGAACCAGAAGCTGTCTGTGAAGCCGTCGCCATCGGCGTCTGCGAAGGTGCGGCCGATGACATTGCGCGCGGTGTCGGGCTTGAACTCGTCGGTCGGGCGGCCGAGGTCGCGCAGGCGGAAGAAGTTCGGCAGCGCAAGCGCAGGGTTCGCGTAGACGGTCGGATAGTCGAAGAACCACTGGTTGCGGCGCGAGATGAAGTCGGCCGTGCTCGCGATCGGGTTCGGCGCCACGCCCGGGAGCCACTGCTCGTAGGGCCACGCCACCGCATAGGGCGGCGCGCTCGCCTCGTTCATGTTGTCGACGACATTGGCGCCGATGTCCGAGATGTCGGCGACCACGCGCCAGCCGTTGTTCGCGGTCGGCAGCCAGGAGAGGTGCTGCCAGTGCGAGAAGCTGAAGAGGTCGGAGATGCCGTCCCCGTTCTGGTCGATGCCCACGCGCACGGGTTCCGTCGATCGGAGCCAGCGCGAGTCGCCCATCCCCGGGTTGCCGTAGGGGTTGCCGTCGCCGATCGCGTTGCCGTTCGCGTCGACGAGCGTGCCGCCCGGAGACCCTGCGCCGAAGGGCCACGGGCTCGCGCCGCCGAACTGGTCGGGCCAGTTCGTCCACGCCTTCGTCTCGTAGGGCGCGATGTTGTAGGGGAAGTCGGGAATGCCGTCGCCTGCGATCGGGTTGGTCGGGCCCGCGACGGGCAGCACATCGCGGTCGATCGAGTATCGCCCTGCATCGAGCGCGGGCGCGAGGCGCGGCCACGAGGAGCTGGCGATCCCGATCGCGGGCGTCACCGAGGTGTCCGTGCGCACGAACGGATCGCTCGTGTCGACGGGCTTCGCGAAGAGCGCCTCGCCGATCTCGGCGGCGACATTGCGCGCGATCGACTCCGCGCGGCCGTCGCGGCCCGCCGACGACTGCTGCGCCGCGGAGATCTGGCGCACGGCGCGGGTGCGGCCCACGAAGGCCGTCGCGATGATCACGAGGAGCACGAGGATCGCCGTCACCAGCACGATCGTGTTGCCACGGCGTGTGCGGTTCGGGTGGGTGCCCTTGATGGCGTGGGGCTTCATGTCGGTTGCTCCTGACGGTTGACGCTGTGCGCCCTGCCCTGCGGTCAGCGCTGGGGCAGGTTCACGATGAACTGGAATTCGCGGCCGCCTTCGATGCGGCCGAGCGGGTCGTGCAGGCGCATGGTGATGCGCAGCGCGCTTGGAAGAGGCGTGTACGGTCCGCGCGTGGTCGCAGCGGGCGAGATGACCGCTGCGTCGCTCTGGTTCATGCCGAAGACGGCCTGGTAGACGCGCTTCGAGCCCTGCGCGCTGCTTGTCGGCCAGATCGGCGCACCGCCCGACGGGTTGACGGCGCCCTCGACCGACGAGATGAGCGGATCGGAACCATCCGACACGACGAGGGGAAGCCCGACGGCGCCCCACGAGCCGATGGTTCCCGCGTTCGTGAAGAGCGGCGCGTTCGAGAGCGGGCGCACCGCACTCTGGGCCGTGCCGTCGTCGAGGCCGAACCATGGGCGCTCCGCGCCCGGGCGGATGTACATGCCGATCGGCTCAGCACCCGAGATCGCGCCGCTCGGCCCGAAGCCAGACGGGCCGACCCACGAACGCCCTACCCCGTCGTCCCAGGTCCATTCGACCTTGAAGCTCGAGCAGTTGGCCGCGAGCACGGGGGCGGCGATCATCTGCTCCGCGCGCGCGGAGCCGAGCGCCGCCTTCTCGACGCGCGGGTACGCGACGAAGTGGTTCGCGTTCGGGCTGCTCGCGTCCGAGGGCGAGGCCTTGGTCGCGTTGATGCCCCACGGCGCGAGCGTCTGCAGCATGCGCAGGCGCGTCGAGGGCCCTTGCCACGGGCCGACCGCCCGCGTGAACGGCAGCGACGATGGAATGCCGCTCGTGTTGTACTGGTAGGCCATCTGCGTCAGCAGGTCGTCCATCTGCCACTTGCAGATGTCGACGCGCGACGAGGTCCACAGCGGGTCGAAGGGCGTGGCGCCCGTGGGTGGCACGGAGCTCAGCGGGCCAAGCTGCACGCTGAGGTTGCCCGAACCCGTGAAGAGCCGCTGCGTGGCGTTGTTCGCGCCCGTCGAGGCGAAGCGCTGGTTGAGCAGCCCGTCGGTCGTCATCAGCGTGGCGATGCGGGCGAGCGGCCAGAGGCTCGGCTTCGCGGCGGTGATGCGCGGCGTTCCCGTCTGCGGAGCGCCCGTCTGCCAGTTCTGCGTCTCGACCGCGCCGCTGATCCACGGCACCACAGGTGCGTTGGTGCCGTCGTAGCTGAGCGGGCCGAAGCCCTGCTGCAGGGTCGAGGCGAGGAGACCGTGGCCGTAGTAGATGCGGGCGACCGTCGACTCCGGCGGCCAGGCAGGCGCGACGGTCGAGCCGAGCGGCTGCAGCTGGTCGTAGCCCACGAACTGCTGCGTGGGACGCGCGCCGCGGCTGAAGAACGCGATCTGGTCCGCGCGGATCTCGGCGTTCCCAAGCGCTGGGTCGAGCGTCTGGATGCCGCCGCGCTGGTTCACCTCGACCTGCTGGAGGACGAGGAAGCTGTTCGGCGGGATGTTGGCGAAGTCGGCGCGGACCTGCGCCTCGATCGCGGCCGCGGTCTGCAGCAGGTCTGCGTTCGCCTCCGCGACCGACGACACCTTGGACGCGGCGCCGAAAATCCGTGCAGCGGCCACGACGACGACCACGAGGACGCCGACCGCGATCAGCAGTTCGGTGAGCGTGAAGGCACCGCGCGCGGAGAGACGGGTTGCTGGGCGTGCCATCAGAGTTCCTCCACCGCCGCGAAGATCGGCGTCAGGATGTTGCCACGCGCGTCGCGCTGGGGCACGAACCAGATCCCCTGGATCCAGCCGTTCGGCCCGACGCGCCTGCCGTTCGCCTCGGGAAGCGCCGGGTAGGTCCCCGACACGGCGGGCGCGGGGTTGTAGCCGTGGATCGGCGAGTTGGGCAGGATTGGAATCGGGCGTTGGAGCTTCACAGGCCCCTGCGTGCTGCGCGACCGGCCCTGCAGCACGCGGTGCACGGTGCCGTGGTTGTCGATCCACCATGCGTTCGGCAGCTGCCAGTCGTCCCACACGAGGTTCGGCGAGAACGAGCTGCCGATCTGCGTGCCCGGGATCTCGTCGCGCGCGGCGGTCGCGTTGCTGCGGTTCGGCCACGAGGTCGCCTGCCCGAAGTTCGGCGCAAGGTAGAGCGCGGGAATCGGCGGGGTCTGCGGACTCACCTCGAACGATCCGCCAGGCGCGGCGGGCGCGCCGACGAGCACGGAGTTGTTGAGCGCGCGCGTCGCATAGGGCTGCGTGTCGCCGCCCGGAACGCTGACGCGGAAGACGAACACGGCCACCTGGACCTTGCCGCCCGTGCGGCGGAACATGCACTCCCAGTAGTAGCTCGGCACGGCGACATCACCGCTTCCGAGCTGCGGAAACGAGCGCTCCGCCTGCGAGAAGGTGATCGCCGGCTCGAGCAGCGCCTGCAGGTCGAGCGACGCGGGCACCGCGGCGGGGTCGGCCGCCGCGATGTCGAAGAGCGGATACTTCGCCCTGTTGTAGGGAATGCCGAAGAGCGGCCCGCCCGGATGCCCGTCGGGCATTTCCGTCGCCCATGCGCCCGGAAGCCGAGCAGGCAGGTCGAAGGGCGCCTGCTGGCGCGCGAAGTTCGCGGCGAAGATGTCGATGGTTCCGACGGCCGGGTTGTTGTTGTTCGTGTAGAACGCGGGGCGCATCCAGCCCCAGTCGCCGCCAAGCTGCGGGACATCCGCGCCGCCCACGGGGCGGATCGTGCCCGCAGGGCCGACGCCGCTCTGGTAGACGGGCGCAAGGCCGAAGTCGTTGAACCCGCCGAAGTCGTCCTGCGACAGCTTCGAGCGGATCGTGGCGAAGGCGTTCTTCGCGATGATCGGCCCGAGCGTGTCGTCGGTCGCCTGCCGCTGCAGCGCGATGCCTGCCGGGAACAGCGCCGCGATCGAGATCACCCCGATCCCGAGGATGAAGACCGCGAGCAGCATCTCGACGAGCGAGAAGCCGCGCGCAGCGCGCGGGGCGGGGACAGGCTTCGATGCGATTCCGTGCATCAACGGACCCTCCGTTCGGGAATTCCGCTGAAGCGGTTGAAGGTGATTCTGTCGCCGAACTGCGCGATGTAGCCCGTGGGGCCCGTGAGCTCGTTGATCAGGTTCGTGTCGTTCGACCAGTTGGTGCCCTTCAGTTCGCGCGCGGCCTTGTCGTCGTAGACCACGAGGAACGGGACGAGCAGGATGTTGTTCTCGTCGTTGGGATGGTCCTGCCACCAGAAGGTCTCGTAGTTCGACGAGGAGTCCGCGCAGTTCCCCTCGCGCGCGTCCTGCGCGTCGAGCGGATCGTCGTTCGGATTCGCGGGGTCGTTCGGCGTCGCAAGCGCACCGTCGTTGTTCCAGTCGACGAACATCATCGCGTCGAGGAGCGTGGTGTCGGGCGGGCGCGTGAGGAACTCGCCGCGCGGGCCGAACAGCACCGCGATCTGCCTGTTGCAGGTCGCGCTCTCGCTGCAGCTGGCCATCTGGGGAAGCTCCGCCTGCGTGACGAGCACGGAACCTTCGGGATAGGCGGACCCACCGGGCGGATACTGGTAGATCGGTCCGGCCACCTTGATTCCCTCGGGCAGCTGGATCGCGGGGATTCCCGCCACGGGGCGGTAGCGCTGCTTGTAGCCGATGATGTCGCCCGCGCCGTTGAGGAAGGGCGGCTGCTCACCCGTCCAACGCACGACCACCATCTCGACGCGCTGCGGGATGAACGGCCGCGCGGGATCCCACACGGGGCGGAAGACGAGCGCGGTCGGCTGCGAGTCGCGGATCGCGGCGGCGCGCGCGATGCCGAGCGCGTTGGTGACGGCGTTCGTGCCCGAGGCGAGGCGCGAGCTCGCCGTGAGCCTGCGCGCGCCGAGCGTGGTGATGACGGCGAGGATGCCGATCACGCCGATCACGACGAGGAGCTCGATGATGGTGAAGCCTCCCGCGCGCGCGGCGCGGGGCCTTCTCGACGGGAGGATGTCGTGCTGCTCGTCGCGCATGGAGGTCCTCACGGTTCGTAGCTGTAGAGGTTGTCGGCGCTCGCCGCGTAGCCGTTCGCGGGCGTCTCGCTGAAGCGCGTGTCGTTCCCTGCGGACACCCAGAGAATGCGGCGGTCCTTGCAGGAGAGGCGCAGGCCGCCTGCCGTGGCATTCGACCACTCGCTGTCCGACTTGATGGTGCCGTCCTTGTCGACTGCGTTCGGCGAGTTCTCGATCTCCGCCTGCGTGGCCTCGCGGCCGGGGAAGATGGCGACGATCGGCGTCTCCCAGCTGTCGACGCAGTGGCGGAGCGGGCTGTAGTTCGAGCCCGTCGTGAAGCGGATGTTGCGCAGCACGCTGTCAGGAAGCTTCTGCAGGATCGGCGCGACCGCCTCCGTCTGGCTCATCACCCACAGCAGGTTCGCCGTGCGCCGCGCCGGCAGGTTCGAGTAGAGCGGAAGCCCGTTGGCCCCGGGACTGACATAGGGAACCTGCAGGTTGTTCCAGTTGGCCGCGCCGCTGCCCGCCTGGGGCGTCGTCGCCGCGCCATCGATGTCGTAGCGCTGCGCGATGCCGCCGACGTTCGTGGGGTCGGCCGTGATGCCGTTCACGGTCGCGGCATGGCGATAGGTCACGCGGCGGTCGAGCGTGCGCTCGAACTCCTCCGTGGCCGCGTTCAGGATCTCGAGCGTGTTGCGCGTGGCGCGCTCCTCGCTGGCGCGGATCACGCTGCCGCTCACCGCAAGCACGAGGCTTGCGAGGAGGACGATGATGCCGAGCACGACGAGAAGCTCGATCAGCGTGAAGCCGCGCACGCGGGCCTCGGTTCGGAGTTGTCGGTTGGTTCGATCCATGGCGGTTCCAGTCGCGCGTGCGCGCCGGGGCTCAGCGCCCCGTCTGCACGATGTTGTCCTTGTTGAACTCGGCCTCGTCGCGTCGCACGGTGCGGTTGAACGAGCGGTCGGGGCCCGTCGACAACAGCGCGAACGACGCGCCCTTCAGGTGCGCGCTCGAGGTGTCGTCGCCCGAGGCGTCGGCCGCGCCCACGGACTGGTCGCCCGGGGCGATCTCCCATCCGCGGAGCGCATAGATGTCGCCGAGGTTGGCGAGATTGCCGTTCGCGTCGGCCACCGTGCTGCGCAGGTCGTCGCCGCCGTAGGGCCGCCGGTAGTAGGCGATCGGCTCGCCCCAGTAGTCGAGCAGCACCTTCGGAAGGAGGTCGAAGTTCGGCACGCCCTGGTCGGCCGTCACGACGGTCGGGCGCCCGTTCGCCTGGTAGCCCGTGATGCCGCCGAGGAGGCGATCGTCGATCTGATCGATGTAGGGGCCGAAGACGCGGCCCTCGACGGGCTGCGTGTTCCAGTTGACATTGTTGACCGCGGGCGGCGTGGGCAGGCGCGCAGGGTTGCGCGCGCGGTAGTAGCCGCGGAACGCGGGGTTCGCGGCGAGCGCAGGCTGCGGCGAATCGATCGAGCCGAACGCGCCGTCGGGGCCCGGCGAGCGGATGCCGAAGGGCGGCGCTTCCCTGTCTCCGGGGCCTGCGGCGCCGCCGGGCACGCGGCCATAGCCATCCTGCCCACGGTGGCCGTAGCCGACGAGGTACTCGGCGAGCGTGGTGTAGGAGAGCCAGTCCTGCTGGCGCTGGACCACCGAGCCCGAGCCGGCGTCGCCGATCCTGACCACGTCGCGCCCGCGCCCCTCCGCGGGGGCGCCCGAGTCACGCGGGCCGAGCACGGGCGGGAGGTACCCGAAGTCGCCCTCGAACTTCCCGAGGCCCGTCGAGATCGCGCTCATGAGCGCGTTCGTGTTGGCGGCCTGCGCGCGCTTCGCGGCCGCGCCGAGCGCGACCACGAGCGACCCGATCAGGATCACGATGATCGCGACCACCACGAGGAGCTCGGTGAGCGTGAAGCCCCGCCGTGCGGCGTGCGCGTGATGGAATGGCTTCGTTCCGCGATGCATGGAATCTCCTTCGTGCGGAGCGCGGGGCGGCGAACCGCCCCCGCTCCCTCTCCTGCTGTCTGCGCCGCTCACTTGCCGCCCGACACCGACTCGATCATCGAGACGAGCGGAAGGAAGAGCGCAAGCACGATGATGAGCACGATGCCGCCGAGGATGACGACCATGAACGGCTCGAGCAGCGACAGAAGGCTTGCGACCGCGACATCGACCTCTTCGTCGTAGTTGTCGGCGATCTTCATGAGCATCACGTCGAGGTCGCCCGTCTCCTCGCCGACGTCGATCATGTTGACGACGATGGCGTCGCAGACCTTCGCCTCGCGCAGCGGCACCGCGAAGGTCTCGCCCTCGCGGATCGAGTCGTGCACCTTGGTGAGCGCGCGCTCGAAGACATAGTTGCCCGAGGTGTCGCGCGTGATGAGGATCGCCTCGAGGATCGGCACGCCCGCGCTGATGAGCGTGCCGAGCGTGCGGGTGAAGCGCGCGATCGCCGTCTTTCGTATGAGCGTTCCGATGACGGGCACCCGCAGGACGATGATGTCGGTCACCGCCCTTCCCGGGTTCGTCTTCCTGATCAGCTTGAAGAAGAGGAAGATGATGATGGGCGAACACAGCACCCAGATCGCCCCCGGCACCACCTGGTCCTTCGACGCCGTTCCCGCGACCCACTTCGAGCTGTTGATCATGAAGATCGTGAGCTGGGGCAGCTTGACATCGAAGTCCTCGAAGATCTCCTGGAACTTCGGGATGACGAAGTACATGATGCCCGTCACGATGAGGACGGCGATGAAGATGACGACCGCCGGGTAGATGAGGGCGCCGATGATGCGCCGCTTGAGGCGCTGGCCCTTCTCCATGAACTCCGCGAGGCGCTGGAGGATGACGTCGAGCACGCCGCCGACCTCGCCTGCCGCCACCATCTTGGTGTAGAGGCGGTCGAAGCAGCGCGGGAACTTGGCCATCGACTCCGACAGGCTGGTGCCCGACTCGACCTCCTCGGCCACGCCCTGCAGCACGTTCTTCAGCGCACCCGGGCGCTGCTGGCTCTCGAGGATCTGGATCGAGCGGAGGAGCGGCAGGCCCGCGTCCTGCAGCGTCGACAGCTGGCGGGTGAAGAGCGTGAGCTTCTTGGTGCTCACGCCGCCGAAGGAGATGTTGAACCCCTTGCCCTTCTTCTTGACATCGCGCACCTTCTTGGCGCCGCCGCCGCCCGTGCCGCCCGCGACCTTCTGCTCCTTCACGCTGCTCGGGAAGAGGCCCTGCGAGCGGATCTTCTTCACCGCCTCCTCGGCGGTGGTCGCCTCGACCGTGCCGGAGGTCTTCTTGCCGGCGTTGTTCATCGCGTCGTACGCGTAGGTGGCCATGGTGTGCTCCAGTGGATCGTCTGCTGTCGGTCACGGGGGCGGCGGGGCGACGCCCGCTGCGCCGGTCAATCGTGTGTCACTCGTCCGTCACTCATCCGTCATGGTCTCGCGCACGACCTCGTCGATCGTGGTCTCGCCGTTGTAGATCG
>CAYMSD010000086.1:4316-14519 GCA_964393015.1 uncultured Klebsiella sp. | reverse complement strand
TTCGAGGGCCGCAAGGTCGACATCCGCGTCTCGACGGTGCCGACCCTCTACGGCGAGTCGGTCGTCATGCGCATCCTCGACAAGAGCTCGCTGCCGCTCGACCTCGTCAGCCTCGGCATGAGCGAGTCGCACCGCGCGATCGTCGACCGCATGATCGAGAAGCCGCACGGCCTCGTGCTCGTCACGGGCCCGACCGGCTCGGGCAAGACGACGACGCTCTACGCGGCGCTCTCGAAGCTCTACGACCCGCGCAAGAAGATCATCACGATCGAGGATCCCGTCGAGTACGAGCTCAACGGCATCAACCAGATTCCCGTGAACGCGAAGCGCGGCCTCAGCTTCGCGACCGGCCTGCGCGCGATCCTGCGACAGGACCCCGACATCGTGTTCGTCGGCGAGATCCGCGACACGGAGACCGCGGACATCGCGATCCGCTCGGCGCTCACGGGCCACCTCATCTTCTCGACGCTGCACACGAACGACGCGATCTCGTCGGTCGGACGCCTCGTCGACATGGGCGCGGAGCCCTACCTCGCGGCAAGCGTGCTCGAAGGCCTGCTCGCGCAGCGCCTCGGCCGGCGCCTCTGCACGGGATGCAAGGAGTCGCGCCCGATCAGCGAGGAGACCGACCACCGCCTCACGCCCGCGGAACGGCGCCGGTTCAACGGACGCCAGATGGTGGGAGCGGGCTGCGAGAGGTGCGGCGGCAGCGGCTTCCGCGGCCGGCTCGGCTTCTACGAGATCGTGCGCATCAACTCGGCGCTCCGCGCGGCCATCGCGCAGGGCCGCCCCGTGCACGAGCTGAAGACGCTGCTCGACCCCGACTTCGTCACCATGCGCGAGGACGGCATGCTGAAGGCCGCGTCGGGCATCACGACGATCGAGGAAGTCCTGCGCGCCACGCAGGATGTCGAGGACTTCGGCGCCGAGCTGCGCTCGCAGTCCGAGGCGCAGGGCCGCACGAGGGCCGGCTGAGCAGCACCATGCCGACCTTCCGCTACCAGACCATCGGCCGCGAGGGCGCGCTTCAGGCGGGCTCGATCACGGCCCCCGACCGTGCGTCCGCGATCAAGGCGCTCGCCCTCAAGGGCGAGACGGCGCTCGAGATCGAGATGAGCGCCGTCGACGCGGAGCTCGCGTCGGGGCGCCGCGCGTCCCGGCCGTCGATTCCGCGCGCGGAGCTCGCCGACTTCATCCGCGAGCTCGCGACCGCCCTCGAGGCGGGCCTCCCGCTCATGCAGGCGCTGCGGACCGTGCGCAGGCAGGCGTCGAGCCGCAACCTGCAGTCCATCCTCGACCACCTCATCGAGCGCGTCGAGGCGGGCGTGACGCTCTACCAGGCCGCGAAGGAGTACGGCGCGCCGTTCGACGACATGACGACGGGCATGCTGCGCGCGGCCGACGCGTCGGGCCGCAACGCGGAGATCATGCACCAGCTCGCCGATCTCCTCGAGCGCTCCGTCGAGCTGCGCCGCGAGGTGATCGGCGCGGTGATCTACCCGCTCATGATCGCGGGCCTCATCGCGGCGAGCGTCGTCGTCCTCATCGTCTTCGTGCTGCCGCGCGTGATGAAGCCGATCCTCGAGACGGACGGCGTGCTGCCGCTTCCGACCGTGATCCTGATGGGCGTGTCGGACTTCGTCGTCGACTGGTGGCTCGTCCTCATCGGCGCGTCCGTGCTCTCGTTCCTCGCGGCGCGCGCGTGGCATGCGGTGCCCGCGAACAGGCTCCTCTTCGACACCATGCTGCTGAAGCTTCCCGTCGCGGGGCGGCTCATCCGCGACATCGCCGTCGCGCGCTTCACGCGCACGCTCGGCACGCTCGTGTCGGCGGGCATCCCCATCCTCAGCGCGCTGCGCATCGTGCGCGACACGCTCGGGAACACGGCGCTCACCGCCGCGATCGACCAGGTCAGCGACAAGGTGACGACCGGCCAGTCGCTCGCCGACCCGCTCGAGCGGAGCGGGCACTTCCCGCCGCTCCTCGTGCAGATCGTGAACATCGGCGAGCGCTCGGGACGCCTCGAGCAGATGCTCATGCACGCCGCGGGCTCGTTCGACCGGCAGGTCAACAACTCGCTCAAGATCTTCACCAGGATCCTCCCCACGATCCTCCTCGTGGTGATGGCGCTCGTCGCGAGCTTCGTGCTCGCCGCGATCCTGCTTCCCATCATCGAACTTCAGGACGCCTTCGGCTGACGGCCTCGCGCCCGACTCCGACCGCCCCTCTCGCCAACCCCTCGGACACACGCCATGAAGAACCGCATCAGCCGCTCCAACGCCCGCCGCCAGCTCCGCAGGGGCTTCAGCCTCCTCGAGGTGATCGTCGCCGTGACGATCATCGCGCTCTTCGCGGCGCTCATCGCGCCGAACCTCCTGCGACGCCTCGGCGGCGCGAAGCGCGACCAGGCGCAGATCAAGGCGAGCGCGATCGCCTCGCAGATCAAGATCTACCTCACGGAGAACCGCCAGACGAGCCTCGGCGAGGACTTCAACCTCGATGTGCTCGTCACCGACGGCTACCTCGAGTCGATGGACGACCTCGTCGACCCGTGGGGCAACCGCTACGTGGTGCTTCCCGGCACCGAGGGCCGCGACTTCGATGTGGTGAGCTATGGCGCGGACGGCGAGCCCGGCGGCGAGGCGGGCTCCGACAACTCGGACATCACGCACGGCAAGGACGCGCGCGCGAAGAAGAGCGACAACTGACCGAGAGGAGTGCAGCGAACCGCGATGGCACGCACGCATGCCGCGACCCGGAGACGCGCGACGCCCGCCCGATGCGGGCGCGGCTTCACGCTGTTCGAGGTGATCGTGGTGAGCGCGATGCTCGCGATCCTCGCGGCCGTGCTCGTGCCGCGGCTCGTGGTCGTCGAGCGGCAGCGCGAGGAGAAGACGATCCTCGAGGTCGAGGATCTCCTGCGCATGTTCGCGTTCCGCAACACCTCGGGCCTGCAGCAGGTCGGTCTCACCTACGACGGTGCGGCGGGCACGCTCGGCCTCTGGATCATGGACCTCGACCCGCGCAACCCCGACGGCGCGCGCATCTGGCAGCAGGACCGCCTCAGCTCGCCCGTCGAGTTCCCCGAGGGGATGGGCGTCGAGAGCGTGTCGAGCGACGAGTCGTCGCTTGCGCCCGATGCATGGACCATCACGAGCCACCCCGACGGCAGCCGGCCGCGCATCGATCTCTCGCTGCGCGGCAAGGAGAAGTCGGCGCGGATCGTGCTCGAGACCTACTCGAACTCGCCGCGGCGAAGCGACGACCCGCGCGCCGAGATCCGCGAGGCGATCGACCTCGACGCGGAGGGAAGCGCGTACGACCCGTGGTGAGAGACCGAGCGCAAGGCCAGACGATGCAGGCACGCGACCGCCACATCCCCCGCAACGCACGCGCACGCGCGCATCGGCGCGGCCGCGCCGGCTTCGCGCTGATGGATGCGGTCATCGCGGGCGTGCTGCTCGCGATCGGCATGGTGGGCGTCCTCTCCGTCGCGGGGCAGGCGATGACGCTCGCGCGCCGCGGCGAGACCGATGTGCGCGCCGCGGCGGCGATCGACGAGCTGCTCTCGATGGTCGTGACCGAAGGCCCCGTCGACTTCGCCGACATCCACCCGACGGAAGGCGAGTTCGGCCCCGATTCGCCGTACGCCGACTTCACCTACGCGATCCGCATCCAGCAGGGCGGATCGGGCATCCCCGCCGAGGTCGAGGTCACGCTCGTCCACGAGGGCGGCCGCAGCTACTCCGTGGCCACGCTCGTCGCCGAGCGCCGCGGCGAGGAACCGAACCCACTGCGCTCGCCGTCGACGCCGATCGACCGCGCGGCCCGCATCGAGGAAAGGGAGGCACGCCGTGAAGGCAGACCGATCACGCAGTGAGCGTCGCCGCGGATTCACGGTCGTCGAGCTCGTCGTCGCGATCGCGGTGAGCGCGATCGTGGTGATCACCGTCACATCGGTGCTCTCGCGCGTCTCGCGCAGCCGCGATGTGGCGCGCCTGCGGCTCGAGGCCGTGAGCCGCGCCAACGCGGCGCTCGACTCGATGCGCCAGGACCTCGCGTCCGTCGTGCGCGACGAGGACCTCTACTACACGCGGCTCCTGCTGCGCGACGGCCTCGCGAGCACGGAGTACGGCGCGATGGAGCAGGACGAGGTCCTGATCTACTCGAACCGCCTGCGGCCGATCAAGCGCGACGCCTACCAGGGCGAGGGCGGCGAGTACGAGACGCAGTACCGCGTCATGCGCGACGGCGACGGCGATGTGCTGTGGCTGCGCCGCGACCCGGCGCCCGACGACAACGGCGAGGGCGGCGGAATCGCGCTGCCCGTGGTCGAGGGCATCGTCGGCGTGTCGATCGAGGCCTACGACGGCGAGTCGTGGTACCCCGACTGGGACTCGGACTCGATGGGCCTCCCGTGGGCTCTTCGCATCACGGTGACGGCGACGGGAGACGCGCCCGGCGCCGAACCTTCTCCGCCGAACAGGGCGCTGGCGGTCCTCCGCACGCAGATTTCGATCGATCGCATCGTGCCCCCGCCGCCGCCTGAGGAGAGCGAAGAAGAGGCCGGCCTCGGCGCGGGCGCTGCGGACGGAGCGTCCGGCGAAGACGGAGCGGCTGGCGCGGCGTCGGGTGGCGTCGGCGTCGGTGGCGTCGGTGGCGTCGGTGGCGTCGGTGGCGGCATGGTCGGGGGCGGCATGGTCGGTGGCGGTGGAAGCGGCGGCTCCGGCGGTGGACGCTTCGGTTCCGGCGACGGCCCCGTGATCGGCGGCGGTGGAAGCGGCGGCGGGCGTTTCGACGGAGGCCGCGTGAGCGGCGGCACCATCAACTCGAGCAATCGGCGCGGCGCCTTCAGCAGGGCCGCCAACGACACGCGTGCGAATCAGAACCAGTGAGTCGCTCGATCGGTAGGACCACCCTCATGCACACGGCATCGGTCATCACCTTGCGACGACGACGGACGCGCCCGCGCGGCTCCGTGATCGTGCTGGTGATCTGGGCCGTGGCGATCGCGGCCGTGCTCGTGGCGGCCGCGCAGGTGCTTGCGTTCCGCCAGGCCGCGATGGGGCGCGAGGCGATGGCGCGCGTCGAGGCGCGGTGGGCCGCGCGTGCGGGCATCGAGGAGACGATCGCCGTCCTCGAGTACCACACGGAGCGCCCCGACCCGGACGACGCGCGCCAGCTCTACAAGGACCTCACCGCGTCCGCGCAGGGCGAACTCGTCAGCGGCACCTGGGACATCAGCCATGTCGAGGACGGCGTGCGCTTTCCCGGCCCGCAGGACGAGCACGCGAAGATCAACCTGAACTGGGCGACGCGCGCCATGCTGCTCGAGCTCTCGGGCATGACGATGGACATCGCCGACGGCATCATCGACTGGCGCGACTCCGACGACAACGCGGGCATGATGGGCGCTGAGTACGACTGGTACACGGCGCGCGGGCTCGGCTACCAGCCCCGCAACGCGTCGTTCCGATCGGTCGCGGAGCTTGAGCTCGTCGCGGGCGCGTTTCCGCGCTGGGTGCGCGGCGAGGACCAGAACCTGAACGGCAAGCTCGACCCGAACGAGAACGACGGCGCGGCGAGCGAGCCGCCCGACAACGCCGACGGGCTGCTCGACGGCGGGTGGTCGTCGGCGCTGACGGCCCGCAGCGGAGGGAGCCTTCTTGGCGCGAGCGGACAGCCGAAGCTCGACCTCGCGAACGCCACCCCTGAGGAGATGGTGGAGCGCTTCGGCGTGACCGAGCAGCAGGCGGCGGCGCTCTCCGCGTTCGGCAAGGGACAGAACTCCCGGCTCGAGATGCTGCTCACGCAGGATCTCGCCGCACTTGCGGCGTCGAACTCCGCGAACAACGCGGCGGGTGGCGCGGGAGGCATGGGCGGCGCCGGCGGCTTCGGCGGCGGACGACGCGGCCGTGGCGGCGACGGTGGTGGCGGTGGCCGTGGTGGCGACGGCGGCGGATTCGGCGATGGCCGTGGCGGCGACGGCGGCGGACGCGGCGGCGACGGCGGCGGACGCGGTGGCGACGGCGGCGGACGCGGCGGTGACGGTGGCGGACGCGGTGGCGGGTTCGGGCCGAACGGACCCGTCCGTGGCGGTGCGACGCGGCTGCGCCCCGCGATCTCGAGTTCGCTCGCAGTCGAGGCCCCCGAGTTCCTCCTCGCTGCAATGCCGCAGCAGAGCGGCCGGAGCTCGGCAGGCGCCGGAGGACAGCCAGGCGGCGCACAGGGCGGGCGGGTGCAGTCGCTCGACAGCCAGCAGCTGCGCCGCATCTTCCAGGAAGGCATGATCCGCCGAGGCAACGCCAAGCCGATCGGGCGCATCAACCTGAACACCGTTCCTGCGGCCGTCCTGCGAGCGATGCTCCCCGACGACCCCATCACGGCCGACGCCATCGTGTCCGCCCGCGGCGCGAGCTCGACGGGCCTCCTCGCGATCTCAGACCTGCTCGGTTCCAGTAGGATCGCGTCACAATCTCTCGCAGCGATCGCCCCGTATGCCGATACCCAGAGCTATGTGTTCACGGTGACGAGCACGGGCCGATCACTGTCGACTGGGCTTGAGGTCGAAATCACGGCCGTGGTGGATCGTTCAAGCCTGCCGGCGCGCATCCTGGAGTATCGAGAGCAGTGAAGTCCCAGACTCCCATCGCCTACGACGACGCCCTTCTTGCGGTCGTCGAGCGTTCTCCCGACGCGCTCCGTGCCCTCCTCGTGCGCAAGGGGGCGTCGCCGAGCGTCGCGGAGGCACGCGTGTTCGGTGCGGGCGACTGGTCGGGGCTCCACCAGTGGCTCGACGCGAACCGCTGCAACGACCTGCGGGTCGTCCTGCCGACGGCGGCCGTGCTCGTGCGCACCGTCGTGCTGCCCCAGACGAGCCAGACCCAGATGCTCGCGGCCCTCGCCCTGCAGGCCGAGGGGTTCTTCCTCGGCTCCGTCCCTCAGCACCGTCTTGCGCTGGCGGTCGGTCCGCAGGGAAGCGGCGGCGCCGACGGCGAGCGCCAGGGCTTCATCCTCGCCTGGCCGACCGCGCAGGCGGGAGCGGGTGCCACGGCAGGCGCGCCCGCAGCATCCATCGGCGACCTTCCGCCGCGGCTCGAGTCGATCGCACGCTACATCCCCGAGCCCGCTGCCCTGCTGCCGCTCGCCTCGGGCGACCTCCCCGTCCTCGTCGCAGATCGCCGCGACGGCTCGATCGCGATCGCCATGCGGAGCGCGGGCAACCCCAGCAGGCTCGTCGTCCGCGCCACGCGCGAGGAGTCGACGGGTGAGAGCTGGAACGACGGACTTCGACGCGCGATCGCCGAGACGGCGCTGAACGCGGGCGTCCCCACCTCCGAGATCGCTGGGTGCGTGGCCGCGGCGAAGGCGCTTGCGGAGCAGTCGGGCGACCGCGTGATGATCATCGACGCCTCCGTGAGGCAGCGGCTCTCGTCGCGCATCTCCGTGGCGCTGCCCGAGGCGCGCGAGGAGCGCTGGTGGCGGGAGTGGGCGATCGCGCTCGGCGCGGCCGTCTCCGCCATCGGTCCGCTCGCGGACCTCTGCCGCCTGCGGCGGCACGAGGCCGGTGCGGAGCCGACCCCCGTCGCACGGCTCATCGAGCGCTACTCGAGCCCGACCCGCGCCGTGCGGGTGGTGGTCGTGGCGATGCTCCTCGTGATGCTCTCCCCGATCGCCTTCTCGTGGCTGCGCATGAAGGTCTACGAGTGGAAGATGCCGATGGAGCCCGCCGCGTTCGAGCGGGCGCAGCGCCTGACCGAACGGCGCGTGGCGCACTACGAGGCGCTCTCCGACCCGGGGCGCGCGCTGCCCGTGACCAAGCTCCTCGGCGACCTCGCCGTCGCGACCCCCGATGGCATCGAGATCGAGTCGATCCAGATCTCGACGAGCGGCGGCGTGACGATCCGTGGCTACGCGAAGCCGCAGGGAGAGGTCCGCGCGCAGGACAGCATCAACACCATGCAGCGCCTGATGGACTCGTCGGGCGTCTTCCGCGGGACCACCTGGAACTACCAGGCGCCCGACGCGCGGAACCTGATCCGCTTCAACATGACCTCGCGCATCGACGGCGCGACGCGCATCGCGAAGTACGAGGAGACGCGCGACTGGAGCGTCAAGACGCTCGCGCAGCGGAAGTACCCGGCCGACGAGGGCGAGGCGACGGATCCGACCGCTGGTTCGACCGCAGGTGCGACCAACGGTGCGAACACGGCCGCAGCGAACCCCGCCCCGTCGGAGGTGACGACGCCAGCCGGCACGCTCGCGGAAGGCGGGGTTCGCGAGCCCACGGCCACCGAGCGTGAATCGACTCCGCTTGCACGCGGCGACGACCAGCCTGCCGACGGATCGGACGCGGGGCCGGTCGACCCGAGCACACCCGTCGGAAGTGCTTCCGCCTCGGGCCGTGGCATCGGCCGGCGTGGGCCGGACGGCGCGCCCTCGGGCGGCGAGCGGCCCGTCGCATCGGGCTCCGCGGGCGCAGGCGCGGGCGGAGGCGGGCCGGGAGCGGCCGCGCCCGTGGCGCAGGTTCCTCCCGTGATCACGGACGATGAGATCAAGGCGATGTCGAAGGAGGAGCTCCAGCTCCGCCTCAGCGAGATCGCGGCCGCGCGTCGCCGCCAGGACCTCGACGAGGAGACGCGCGCGCGCATCGCGGAGGACTTCAAGCGGGTGCTCGACGCACTGAGGGCAAAGGGATCATGAGCACCGTGCGCGAACAGACGCAGGCCGCGACGCCTGCCGGGGACCGAGCCGCCGCCAGCGGCGCGCCGACCGCGAAGCCCGCTCTCTCGGAGCGCCTCCTCGCCCGCTTCGCGGCGCTGCCGCGGGTCGGCAAGTGGCTTGTGCTGGCGGGGCTCGGCGCCGCCGTGTACCTCGCGTTCGAGTCTGTGATCTGGCCGACGAGCGAGGCCTTCGACAACCGCGCGGACCGCTATGCGACGGTGCTCGCGCGCGCGGCGACGCGCGCCGAGGGCCTTCCGAACACGGTGGTGGCGAGCGCGACGGTGCATGGCCCGAACATGGCGCCCGAGCTCGAGAGCGTCGCCAAGTCGAAGCTTGCGGAGGCGATCACCTCCATCATGAAGACGCATGGCGCGAGCTTCGGCTGGAGCCTGCGCTGGAACCAGCTGAGCGGCGGCGTGATGCCGACGGTGGCGGCCGAACTCGGCGGCACGATGGCGCGCGCGATCGCGGAGATCGACTTCGAGGCGGCGCCCGAGACGGCGACCCGCATCATCCACGACATCGACCGCGACCCTGCGGTCGATGCGATCACCGATCTCAAGATCAACTACCTCGACAAGACGCGCCGCGTGAAGGTCACGATGACGGTCGAGCGCTGGGGCGTGCAGGTCCGCGGAGGACGCCGATGAAGTCGCCGCTCCAAGGGCTTCCCGCGGGTTTCCGCGTGTCCGCTCCGCTGGTCGCATCCGCCGCCGCCGTCGCGCTCGCTGCGCTGGTCGTCGGCGGCGGCCTGACGCAGACCGTCAAGGCGGTCTTCGCGTCGGGCGTCTCCGAGGACGAGACCGATCCCTTCGCCGACCTCGGCTCCGAGAGCGACGCGCTCTTCGAGACGAGCCGCAAGCGCTTCGACGGCCGTTCGATGTACGCGCTGCCGACGCCGCCCGTGCGACGACCGCCGCCGCCGCCACCTCGCCCGCCCGAGCCGCCGAAGCCGCCGCCGGGCCCGCCGCCCGCACCTGCGAGCTACACGGGGCCGGCGCCGACGGCGATCGTGGGCGACTTCGTCTACTTCGGGGCGCTGCGCGTGAAGCTCGGCGAGGAACGCGACGGCATCAAGGTCGTCTCGATCGACGCGCCGTACACGATCAAGGTCGAGCACATGCGCGGTTCCTACACCGTGCCGTTCTGGTCGCGCATCGACTCGCGGCTCCTGCGCGGAGCCACCGCGACGGGCGGAGTGCCCGGAATCGTCGAGGGCGGCCCCGGCGCTGCCAGCGCGGCCGCGGGCGCCATCGATCGGCCTCCGATCGGCGGCGACCCTGAGGAGGGCGGCGCGGCAGAGGGCCCCGAAGGCTCGCCGCTCGGCGAACTCCAGGACATCCGCCGCAGCGGCGGCGCGGCGCCGCGCACGCCCGGCTCCGCAGGCGGTGACGGCAGCCCTGTTCCCGGTGGCGGCCAAGGTGGACAAGGTGAAGGTGGCCAAGGTCAAGGTGGCCAAGGTCAAGGTGGCCAAGGTCA
>CAYMSD010000086.1:0-4216 GCA_964393015.1 uncultured Klebsiella sp. | reverse complement strand
CACGACGCAGAACTCACGACGCAGAACACATGGCCCGCGGGCCCTCAGAAAGTTTCGGAGACCCTCCACCGTGCCCTCCACGCAACCCCTCCTCCAGAGCGTCTCCCTCAGCGACATCGTGCGCACCACCGCCGTGCTCACGGCGAGCGGCTTCCTCACGGTCGGCGCAGGCGCCGCCAACGATGCGAACCGCCCCGAGCCCGCCCCGCGCGCCGCCGCGCAAGACGCGCCGCCCGCGGCGCCGAGCGGCGACCCCGTGGACCCGCCGTCGGGCGACCCGGTCGATCCACCGTCAGGAGACCCTGTGGATGCACCGCGCGCGACGGACCCGGCGCCCGCGCCCGCACCCGCGCAGCCGCGTGACACGGCGCCCGAGCAGCAGGACCGTCGCACGGTCGCGACCTTCGACCCACGGCCGCCCGCCGAGACGCCGCCGTCGCAGCTGCAGGGCATGCGCAAGGGGCGCCGCACGCTCGACGACAACCCCGTGAAGATCTCGCTCAAGGGCGAGTCGATCGAGAACATCCTCCCCATCATCTACGAGTGGACGGGGAAGCATGTGTTCTACAACGCCACGGGCCTCGGCAATGTCCGCCTCAACATCGTCGGCGACCGCGAGGTGCCGAAGAGCCAGGCGCTCGACTTCCTGTTCCAGGCGCTGAAGATGAACAACTTCGCCGTCACCGAGACGGAGGACATGATCTTCATCGGGCAGCTGACGGAGTTCGCGCGCACGCAGCCGGGCGTGGTGCTCGGACCGTCCGACGACGTGATGTCGATGCCTGACAACGGCCTGTTCGTCACCAAGGTCTTCCGCCTCTCGAACTCGCGCGCGGCCGACATCCTCGAGCGCATGCAGGCGCTTCTTCCCGAGGATTATGTCAAGTGGGAGGCTGACGGCGGATCGAACCAGATCATCCTCTCGGGCGACATCGGCCTCGCGAAGAAGGTGCAGACCCTCATCAACATGCTGGATGTGCCGTCCTGGAACGATTCCGTGACCAAGACGATCCGCCTCCAGTACCAGGATGCGTCGACGATCGCCTCGCTGATCAGCGAGATCTTCGCGGACGACGGATCGGGGCGCTCCTCCAGCTCGCGGACCCAGCAGCGCACCGTCCGAGGCCAGCCCGTGCCCCAGCCCGGACAGCCCGCGGGCGGCGGCGGCCCCGGCGCCGGCCCGATCGTGAGCGTGCTCCAGTCGATGAACTCGATCACCATCCGCGCCACGCCCGCGCAGCTGATGGAGATCGAACGCCTGATCGCGAGCGCGTGGGATCTCCCGCCGAACGCGCAGGGCAGCATCTTCCGCACCTACGACCTCAAGTACGCGGACCCCGCCAAGGTGCGCGACCTCCTGGGCGTCCTCCTCGGCAGCAGCTCGGGCGGCGGAGGCTCGGGCATCACGAACCGCGCGGCAGCCGGCGGACGCGTCCTGACGCCGCAGGGCGGCGCGACCGGCGAGTCGTCGCCGACGGCGGCGGTCGCCAACATCTTCTCGATCGAGGCGTACCCCGACTCGAACCGCCTTGTCGTGATCTCGAAGACCCCCGACAACTTCGAGTGGCTCGACCGCTGGATCGACGACCTCGACCAGCCCTTCACCTCGGGGCTCCCCAAGAATGTGCCGCTCAAGCACGCGAGCGCGGTCGAGCTGAGCGAGATCCTGAACACGCTCCTCGCCCAGTCGGGCACGGAGGCGGGCCTCCGCCTGCCCGAGGAAGGCCTGACGGGCCTGAGCCAGAGCCTCGGTGGCGACGCTTCGGGAACGGGCGGAACGGGCGGCGCGGCCGCGTCGAACCAGCTCCGCTTCCCATGGCAGGGCGGCCGCGCGGGCGCGACGGGCGCGGGCGGCACGCCGACGGAGGTCAGCGGGCTCATCGGGCGCAGCCGCATCGTGCCGAACGCCTCGCAGAACTCGGTGCTCGTGATGGCGCCGCCCGAGGTCGAGAAGAAGGTCATCGAGATCATCGAGGACCTCGACAAGCCGGGCCGCCAGGTGATGATCACGGCCGTCCTCGCGGAGGTGAAGGTCGGCGACGGCTTCTCGTGGGGCGCGCGCATCGGCCGCGTCGGCGACTTCTCGTCGCCGCTCAACGGCTCGGAGAACTCGGTCACGGGCAACATCGGCCTCGAGCTCGAGAAGTCGGGCACGGGCGACAGCGACAACAACTTCGCGAACCCGTGGTTCAACTCGAGCACGCTCACGATCTCGACCACCGACGACCTCGCGTTCTTCCTGCAGGCGCTGTCGACGGACAACAGCGTGCGCATCCTGCAGCAGCCGCGCGTCTTCACCTCCGACAACAAGGAGGCGAAGTTCGAGGCGGGCAGCGATGTGTCGTTCCTCCAGGGCGAGACCTCGGGCGCGGCGGGAACCACCACCGACTTCGACCAGCAGTTCGTCGGCGTGGGCATCAACGTGCGCCCGCGCATCACGCAGGAGAACAATGTCGCGATGGAGGTGAAGATCCTCCTCTCGAACCTGTCGACCACCACGATCAACTCGAACCCCGTCGTCGACCGGCGCGAGACCAACACGACCGTCACCGTCAAGAACGGGCAGACCATCGTGATCTCCGGCATCCGCCGCGAGCAGGAGACGCAGATCGACCGGCGCATCCCCTTCCTCGGCGACATCCCGATCCTCGGCGCAGCGTTCAGCTCGACCGAGCGCTCGAAGGAAGTGGTCGAGCTCGTGGTGTTCCTCGTGCCGCTCGTCGTCGAGAACCCCGACGCCAACGACGACAACTTCAACCTCGAGGAGCGCGAGCGCCTGCGTCTGCTGCAGGAGCCGCTCGACAAGGGCTCGCAGCAGCTCCTCAAGGAGAGCAAGTTCTTCGAGGAGATCAAGAACGGCAAGTCGGAGAGCGCCGCGCCGAGCGCGGGCGCGGACGGCCCGGGCGCCGGCGATGCCACGGGCGGGTGACGCCGCAGCGCGGGCGCTCTGCGCGGCGCTCCTTGCGCTGGCGTCGGGCTGCGCCGTGCGGACGCCGCAGGGCGAGCCGGTCGCGGAGGCCGTCGTGCCCGCACGCTCGTCCGAGGAGGGCGCGCGCGGCGAACGCGTGTCCGAGGTGGCGCCACCTGGTGCCCGCGGCACGGGCGCTGGCACGGCTGCTTCGCTGCCGTCGCTCGAGTTCCTGCAGCTCGGCACGGTCGAGACGGACGGCTTCACGCTGCCCGTGATCTCGCCGAACGGCCGCTTCCTCGCGGTCCAGACGGGCGAGCCGCCCGACCTTGCCACCGCGCTCGCGCGTCGGGGGCAGCGAGCGCCGCGCGCATCGCGCATCGCGTTCTACCGGCTCGACGAGCGCGGCATCGTCCGCCTCGGGGAGACCGCGGCGGGCCTCGTGCTTGGCCGCGCCGCCGACGACACGGGTGTGCTCATCGAGAGCCCGCGCCCCGATGGCGCGCGGTGGATCGGACGGATCCGCTGGGGAGCGCCGCGCGGGAGCGAGGGCTACGAGCCCGAGTGGCTGGTGCAGGACGGGCGCGTGAATGCGTTCGCGACGCTCGGCCCGTCGGGAACGCTCGCCTACGCGACACGCGATGTCCGCGAGAGCGTGTTCGATGTGGTCGTACGCTCGGCGGGCCGTACGCTCCGGGTGGGCGGCGACGGCTTCCGCAGCCACATCTACCCCGCGCTCAGCCCCGACGGCGGCATGCTCTACGCCTTCGCGGTGCGCGACGGCATCGCCGAGCTCGTGGTGGCCGACCTTGCGGAACTCGCCGCAGCGGGCGCGGACGGCGCGGCGTCGGGCGAATCACCCGCCATCCGACGCGTCGAGCTCAGCGATCGCGCCGACGATGCCGTCGTTGCGCAGATGGCGACGCCGCAGGGACAGTTCGACGGCTTCGATGGCGTTGGAGGCCCTGCGGGCACCGGCTACCTCTTCTTCCATCCCGAGATGGGATCGATCGTACGGGCCGCGCCCGACTGCGCGATCGTGCCGCTGCGGATCCGCTGCCTCGCGTGGGCGAGACTCGATGGGCAGCACGCGATGGCGCTTGCAGACGGGCGCGTGCTCCTCGAGAGCGCTTCGATGGGGGCCGAGCCGGGTGATGCGGCGGTGGTTCTTCCCCAGATGGCGATTCCGCGTTCGATTCGAGCGCCCGACGGGCGGCCCGCCATGCTGCTCTTCGCGCCCGAGCGCGGCAAGGCGCGGCTTACGCGCGTGACGCCAGCACCCGTGGATGGCCCGCGTCGCTGAGGGGT
>CAYMSD010000085.1:7748-14529 GCA_964393015.1 uncultured Klebsiella sp. | reverse complement strand
CTGTCGCCATCGGATCTCGCGGGCGGGTGAGTTCAAGGCGCGAGCGCGCGTCGCCTCTCGAACCACGCGTCCTCGGTTGCCTGACCGTCGATTTCCGGCGATCCCCAATCACTCGCCCCATTTGGGGCTTCGCCGCCCCTGGCGTATCTTGGGCGCATGTCGCCTGCGCTGATGGTCGCTTCGGTTCTTCTTGCGGCGCCTCCCGCGCCCGCTGCCGATGCGGTCGACTTCAACCGCGACATCAGGCCGATCCTGTCGCAGCACTGCCTCGCCTGTCATGGCTTCGACGCGCATGCGCGCAAGGCGGGCCTGCGCCTCGACCGCGCCGAGTTCGCGTATGCGACGACCGACGACGGGATCACGCCGATCAAGCCGGGCGATCTTGCCGCGAGCGAGATCTGGAGGCGCATCGTCTCCGCGGACGCCGACGAGGTGATGCCGCCGCCTTCCGCGCACCGCGACCTCACCGAAGCACAGAAGGCGACGATCAAGGCATGGATCGAGCAGGGTGCCGCGTATGCGGAGCACTGGGCGTTCACGCCGCCCTCCGCCGAACGCGCCGCGGCGCACGCCGCGCACAACCCGATCGACGCGCATGTGCCGCGCGGGAGCGCACTCGCCGACCGCGCCACGCTCCTGCGCCGCGTGAGCATCGACCTCACGGGCCTGCCGCCGTCGGCCGACGAGGTCGCGGCCTTCGTCGCCGACGCCGACCCGCAGGCCTACGAGCGCGCGGTCGACCGTCTGCTCGCGAGCCCGCACTTCGGCGAGAGGATGGCGATGCCATGGCTCGACGCCGCGCGCTACGCCGACACCAACGGCTTCTCGATCGACGGCGGCCGCCATCTCTGGCTCTGGCGCGACTATGTCATCAACGCGTTCAACGCCAACAAGCCGTACGACCGCTTCCTCGTCGAGCAGATCGCGGGCGACCTGCTGCCCGACCGAAGCGACGAGACGCTGATCGCGACGGGCTTCCAGCGCAACGCGATGATCACGCATGAAGGCGGCACGATCGCCGAGGAGAACCTCGTCAACTACGGCGTCGACCGCGTGCGCACCTTCGGCGAGGCCGTGCTCGGCCTCACCGTCGCCTGCGCGCAATGCCACGACCACAAGTTCGATCCCGTCTCGCAGCGCGACTACTACCGGCTCTTCGCGTTCTTCAACCAGACCACGGAGCCCGCGTATGGCGGCGATGGCGGGCAGAACGCCGCACCGACCGCGACCCTGAGGTCGGTGCTGCGCACTGCGGAGGAAGACGCCCTGCGCGCGCGCATCGCCGAGCTCGAGAGGGAGCTCGCGTCGCCCGACCCCGACGCGATCGCGGCGTGGGAAGCCGAGCAGCGCGCGCAGCTCGCGGCGCGTGGCGCGAACCTCGCGCTGCATCCGGTCAAGCTCCTCAAGATGTCGACGCCCAACACGGGCAGCGGCTTCGAGATCGCGGAGAGCCGCTACGCGCTCGTCACGCGGCCGATGGGCTTCCTTGCGTTCGATGTGTCGATGGAGCTGCCGCAGCTGTCGCAGCCGATCACGGGCCTGCGCGTCGTGATGCACCCGTCGCCCGATGCGCCCGACGCGGGCTGGGGCTGGCATGGCGACGGCGGGACCAGGCACACCTTCGCGCTCACCAATGTCTCGATCAGCGCGGGCACCGTGCCGAGCGACCAGGTGAACCTCTACCGCATGCGCGAGCTGCGCGGCGCGACCGCGAGCTCGTGGAGGGAGACCGACGACGGCCTCGATCGGCCCGAAGGCGTGCTTGACACGCTGCCGTCGGGCTGGGTGCCCGATCCGGCGAGCGAGGGCCCCGTGCATCTCACCGTCACCTTCGCCACACCGCTCGCGCCGGCAGAGGCGACGCATCTCACCGCGCAGCTGAACTTCGGCCGCGGCGGCAATGTCGCCGCGAGGCGCATGGAGTTCCTCGCGGTCACGGGCACCGACGACGGCACGACGCTTCCGCATGCCATCCGTGCGACGATCACGAAGGACCCCGCCGCGCGCACGCCCGACGAAACCGCGGCGCTCGCCGCGTACTTCGCGCGCCACGCGCCCGCGCTCGCACGCACGCGCGTCGACCTCGCGAACGCGCGCGAGCGGCTCTCCGTCGCGACCGACGCGCACTCGACGATGGTGATGGACACGGCGCCGACGCCGCGCGACACCTTCATCCTCGAGCGCGGCAACTACGCCGCACCGCGCGAGAAGGTCGATGCGGGGACGCCCGCGTTCCTGCCGCCGATGCCCGAAGGCGCGCCGATGAACCGCCTCGGCCTCGCGCAGTGGGTGGTCGACGCACGCAACCCGCTCACCGCGCGCGTCGCGGTCAACCGCATCTGGAGCGTGTTCTTCGGAGCAGGCCTCGTGCGCACCTCGAGCGACTTCGGCCTCCAGGGCGAGATGCCCGAGCACCGCGAGCTGCTCGACGCGCTCGCCGTCGACTTCCGCGACAACGGATGGGATGTCAAGGCGCTCGCCCGCCTGATCGTGACGAGCGAGCTCTACAGGCAGTCGTCGCGCACGACGCCGGAGATGCTTGCGCGCGACCCCGACAACCGCATGCTCGGGCGCGGCCCGCGGTTTCGCCTGCCCGCCGAACTCGTCCGCGACGGCGCGCTGAAGACAAGCGGCCTCCTCGTCGCGCAGCTCGGCGGACCGAGCGTGAACCCGTACACGCCGGGCGACCCGTGGCGCGAGATCAGCCACTACGGCTCGAGCCCGGCGACGGCGCAGGCATTCATCCAGGATCGCGGCGAGAAGCTCCATCGCCGCAGCATGTACACCTACTGGAAGCGCACGCTGCCGCCGCCGAACATGGCGATCTTCGACGCGCCGAACCGCGAGATGTGCACCTTCGACCGCGCGGCGACGAACACGCCGCTCCAGGCGCTCGTGCTCCTGAACGATGTGCAGTTCGTCGAGGCGGCGCGCGCGTTCGCCGAGCGCATGCTTGCGCGCGACGGCGACGACGCTGCGAGGCTCGCGTGGGCGTTCGCCGAGACGACCTCGCGCACCCCGACCCACGACGAAGCAACGATCCTCCTGGCCGCGCTCGCCCGCGAACGCGCGCGCTTCGCCGCCGACACGGACGCCGCGCGTGCGCTCCTCGCGCACGGCGAGTCGCCGCGCGACGAGCGCATTCCCGTGGCGGAGCACGCGGCGTGGACGCAGGTCGCGGCCACGCTTCTCAACCTCAGCGAAACGGTCACGCGAAACTGATCCGCGAGCACGCCATGCAACCGATCGAAGACCATCTCGCGAACCTCACCCGCCGCAGCTTCATCGGCCGCGGCGCGCACGGCATCGGCAGCCTCGCGCTCGGGTCGCTCTTCCTGCAGTCGATGTTCGCGCGCGGCTCGCACGCCGCCGCGCCGCTCGGCGGCGGAATCCCCGGCCTTCCGCACTTCGCGCCCAAGGCGAAGCGCGTCCTCTGCCTCTTCCAGAGCGAAGGCTTCTCGCACATCGATCTCTTCGACCAGAAGCAGGCGCTGTGGGACCACGCGGGCAAGGACCTTCCCGCGTCGGTGAAGGGCACGCAGCGCATCACGGGCATGACCTCGGGACAGTCGAACTTCCCCGTCGTGCCGCCGTTGATGAAGGGGAAGCTCTGCGGCAAGAGCGGCCTCTGGATCAGCGATCTCCTGCCGCACATCCAGACCGTCGCCGACGACCTCTGCATCATCAAGAGCATGACCACCGAGGCGATCAACCACGATCCCGCGGTCACCTTCATGAACACGGGCAACCAGCTGCCCGGCTACGCGAGCATGGGCGCGTGGGCGAGCTACGGCCTCGGCAGCGAGAACGCCAACCTGCCCGCGTTCGTCGTGCTCGTGTCGCAGGGCTCTGGCAAGAACCCGGGCCAGCCGATCTTCTCGCGCCTCTGGGGCAGCGGCTTCCTGCCGTCGTCGCACCAGGGCGTCGGCTTCCGCCCGGGCGGAAACCCCGTGCCGTATCTCGCGAATCCCGCGGGCGTCGACCGCGACGCGCGTCGCGCGCAGCTCGACGACCTCGCGAAGCTCAACGCGATGCACGCCGAGCACGCCGGCGACCCCGAGACGATCGCGCGCATCGAGGCCTACGAGATGGCCTTCCGCATGCAGTCGTCGGTGCCCGAGCTCGCCGATCTCTCGGACGAGAGGCCCGAGACGCTCGAGCTCTACGGCCCCGAGGTGCGGCGCCCCGGCAGCTACGCGGCGAACTGCCTCCTCGGCCGACGCCTCCTCGAGCGCGGCGTGCGCTTCGTGCAGCTCTTCCACCGCGGATGGGACCAGCACATCGCGCTCGGCACGCAGCTTCCGAACCAGTGCCGCGATGTCGACCAGCCGACGGCCGCCGTGCTCAAGGACCTCAAGGCGCGCGGCATGCTCGACGACACGCTCGTCGTCTTCGCGACCGAGTTCGGCCGCACCGCCTTCAGCCAAGGCGGCTACGGCGACCCGAGCGCGGGCCGCGACCACCACGGCCGCTGCTTCAGCGTGTGGCTTGCGGGCGGCGGCATCAAGGGCGGCATCGAGTACGGAAAGACCGACGACTTCTCGTACAACATCGTCGAGAACCCCGTCGAGGTGCGCGACTTCCACGCCACGATCCTGCACACGCTCGGCGTCGACCACGAGCGCTTCACCTATCCCTTCCGCGGCCTCGATGTGAAGCTGACGGGCGTCGAGAAGGCGCGGGTGATACGCGAGCTGCTTGTCTGAGCGGCGTCTGCGTGAGTGCGCCGCAGATGCGCTGCGAAACGCACGGGTGCCCGCAGACTTCAGTCTGCGGAACGGGGGATGTCGGCGTTCGGTGAATCGGCGATCGCAGCCGCGACCGATCAGTCCGCGCCGCCGATCAACATCTTCGCCGCCGCGAGATAGAGCGGGATTCCGATCACGATGTTGAACGGGAAGGTGACGGCAAGCGCGAGGCCGATGTAGATCGACGGCTCCGCCTTCGGGATCGCGATGCGCACCGCGGCCGGAACTGCGATGTAGCTCGCGCTTGCCGAGAGCACGGCCAGCAGCGTCGCGTCTCCGACCGAGAGGCCGCAGAGCTTCGCGAGGACAAGCGCGATCGCAGCGCCGATGGGCGGGAACACCAGTCCGAACACGACGAGCGACCAGCCGCGTTCGATGAAGTTGCGGAAGCGCCGCGCGGCGAGGATGCCGAGGTCAAGGAGGAAGAAGACGAGGACGCCGTTGAAGAGGTCCTTGCAGAGCGGCTTGAAGGCCTCGAAGCCGCGCTCGCGCGTGAGGAGGCCGATCACGAGGCTGCCGAGCAGCAGCAGCACCGGCCCGTTGAGGAACGCCTCGTGGAGGAGGTGCCCCCAGCCCATCGGCTGCTTCGTGTTGTCGCCGCCGGCGACAGCCTCCGCACGCTCGGCCTTCCGCAGGAGGATGATGCTCACGACGATCGCGGGAGACTCCATGAGCGCCATCACGGCGACCATGTGCCCGCCGTACGCGATTCCCGCCGCGTCGAGCATGCTCGAGGCCGTCAGGAAGGTGACCGCGCTGACCGATCCGAAGCATGCGGCCGCCGCGGCGGCGTTGTGGATCCCGATCTTGCCGCGGAGGAGCGCGAAGACCCCGAACGGAATCGCGGCCGAGAGCGCGATGCCGAGCGCCGTCGCCACCACGGCGTCCTGCGTCACGCCGCTCTGCGCGATCTTCACGCCGCCCGTGAAGCCGATCGCCCAGAGGAGGTAGAGCGACATCAGCTTGGTGACAGCGCGCGGCACCCGCAGGTTCGACTTCACGAATGCAGCGACCGCGCC
This sequence comes from uncultured Klebsiella sp., assembly GCA_964393015.1. GTDB lineage: Bacteria > Planctomycetota > Phycisphaerae > Phycisphaerales > SM1A02 > QWPT01. The sequence goes on along the minus strand of CAYMSD010000085.1, from coordinate 8,762 downwards.
AAGGACAAAGAACAGGACGGGCGGGCTGATCGAGATCGACGACAGGTCCATCGCGGGCGGGAAGATATCCGACCCGATGCCGGCGCGTCCGCGTCGCGGCCGACCGCGTCAGCGGCGTCGTCGCCTGCCGAGCCCTGCGGCGCCTGCGAGCGCGGCGAGCCCCGTGGCGCCTGGCGCGGGCACGGCCTCCGTGAGGACGCGGATCTGCACCATGCGGTTGGGCCACACGGCGGAGCCGTAGGCCCACAGGTCGAGCGACATCGTGTTGCCCGACACCGTGTACTGGCTCGGGCCGAGCGACGCGCTGTGGCTGCGGAGCGGATCGCCCGTCGGGTAGAGCGTGCCGAATGCGCCGAGCGACGCATCGGTGATGTCGAGGAAGACGCCTTCGTAGATCACGGCGACGATGTTCGTGGAGAACGAGATCGTCCCGATGGGGTTGCCGAAGTTCGCAAGCGGGTCGACATGGATGAAGTGCGAGTCGAAGGTGCCCGTGATCGGGAACGGACCGTTGGCGGCAGGACCGCCGAAGCTTCCTGCGCCGACGGTGTTGACGAACACATTCGGCATCGCGACGCCCGACTGCTCGTTCCAGCAGAACGCATCGGGATTCGCGGGCAGCGCGCCAAGCACCGCCGATGCGGGCGGCGCGATCTGCTGGAAGGCACCCGTGGTGCCGGTGATCGCGGCATCGGCCGCGCCTGCGAGGAGAAGCGTGCAGAGGGAGAGCGTGCCGGGCAGAGCGATGGCGTTCGACAGCAGGTGCATGGCGAGGTCCTTTCGGGCGGGCGTGTGGTGTGGTCGAGGCCTGGGTCGGCGTCGATCGGCTCGGGAGTTCGGTGCGCGCATCGCGCATCCGTGAAGACTCCGCGCGATGCGTGGGCTTCTCTCAGCTCGGTGCGTGCGCGCGGGGATCCCGATGCGCCGTCGTCGCGCGGCGTACAAGCAAACGCCCCGCGGAGAGTCCGCGGGGCGCTTGAAAGGGAAGAGAGAGAGAGGAGAGAGAGGAGAGAG
>CAYMSD010000085.1:0-7648 GCA_964393015.1 uncultured Klebsiella sp. | reverse complement strand
CAGAGAGCTTCTTCACACGGCGCTCAGCGGCGTCGCATGCGTCGACCCGCAAGGCCTGCGAGGCCAAGGAGCGCGGCGGCGCCCGGGCCGGGCACGGAGTCGGTGAGCACGCGCAGCTCGGCCATCTTGTTCGGCCACGCGGCGGAGCTGTTCGCCCACAGCGTGAAGGTGAGCACATTGCCGGCGACCGTGTAGGAGGTCGTGCCGAGCATGCTCGAGTGGCTGCGGAACGGGTCGCCCGTCGCGTAGGTCGTGCCGAGCGCGCCAAGCGGGCCGTCGCTGATGTCGAGGAGGTTGTTCTCGTAGATCACGGCGACGATGTTGCTCGAGAAGGTGACCGATCCCTGCACCACCGCGACGCCCGTCGACGCGTCGAAGTGGATCATGTGCGAGTCGACGAGGCCCGCGTAGACGGTCGGGCCATAGGAGCCGCCCGTGAAGGTGCCGTTGCCGAGGGTGTTCACGAGCAGCGCGGTCGACGAGACGCCGCTCGCCTCGTTCCACGCGAACGCGGGCGGCCCGGGAAGCGCGCCGTAGACCGCGCTCGCGGGAGGCGCGATCTGCACCACCTGGCCTGCGGTCGAGAGGATCGCGGCCTCCGCCGCGACCGGTGCGAGGAGCGCTGCGGCGATCGCGGCGGCCGACGGTGCGAGCGGACGGGCGATGGACGGAGTGACAGCGGTCGGCATGGAGTTCATGGCGAGGTCCCTTCTGGAAGACTGGTCTGTGGACGGCGGGAGGTTGCAGTCGCGGTTTGCGCGAATCGCGCGGTCGCGACGAAAGGTTTCCGCGTGGCGCGGCGCGCTCTCTCAGCGCGCCGCGAAAATTCGCAGTGGGCCCCGTCTGCGGCCGGCGGCGGCCTGAAAAGGCGACAGCGGCCTCGGGCGGGTGCGCCCAAGGCCGCTGTCAAGCAGGGACGGGCTGTCACCCGTCGAGGTGGTGTGCTGTCTCAGCCGCGCCGGCGACGCGCGCCCGCGAGGCCCGCGAGGCCGAGCAGAGCGACCGCGCCGGGGGCGGGAAGCAGTTCGGTGTTCAGGTTGCTCGTGTCGAACGAGGCCTGCGATGCGTAGCCGAACGAGGTGAGGAAGTTGAAGTTCGCGGCGCTCGGATCGGTGCCGTAGCTCGTGGTCATCCCGCTCATCGGGTGGAACCAGGTTCCGAGCTTCGGGCCGAACGCAAGGCCCGTCCAGTCGTCGCCGTTCGGGTTCGGATAGAGCGGGGTGTGGGTCTGGATCGCGGTCGCGTCGATCTCGAAGACGAAGCGGCGGCTCGTGCCGTTGTCGGTCGCCGAGAGCTGGATGATCGACGCGGCGTCGCCGGAGTCGAGCGAGCTCCAGATGCGGTCGGGCGTCTGCACGCCTGCGGTGGGGGCGCCGTCGTTCCAGCTGCTGGCGTTGTTGACGCCGTTGTAGTTGTAGATCGTCGCGGTGGGCGTGATCGAGTTGTTCGCCGTCAGCGTCTTCGCGTCGAAGTAGATGATGGCGAGCTCGCCCGGATGGCCCTTCGGGTTCGGGCCGGGCGAGACGACGAGCCAGAAGCCGTTCACCTGCGTGCCCGAGGTGAACTCCCACTTGAAGCGGTGGCTCGTGGGCGCGAACTCGGTGACGATCGACGAGAACCACTGGCTGCTCGGCTGATTGCGGGTGTAGCGGTAGAAGAGCTCTGCGTCGGCGCTGGTCGCGGCTGCGGCGGCGACGACGGCGGAGATGGCGATGGTGCGAAGCATGGGGATCAGATCCTTCCGAAAGGAAATGGGAGGAGGCTTGAGGGTCGAAGGGTGAAGGGGCCGGGTTCAGCGACGGCGACGCGCGCCTGCGAGGCCCGCGAGGCCGAGGAGGGCGATCGATCCAGGCGCAGGAATCCACTGCGTGGGCTGGTTCGTCATGTCGCTGAAGGTCCAGCTCGTGAAGTTGAAGCTGGTGAGCCAGTTGTAGTCGGCCGAGTTCGGATCGGTGCCGTAGGTGGCGTTGAGGCCGATCACAGGGTGGAACCAGTGGCCGATCAGCGCGCCGAACTCGACGCCCGTCCAAGGCTCGCCGTTCACATCGGGGTAGAGCGGCGTGTGGTTCTGGATGATGCTGGCGTCGATCTCGACCACGAAGCGGCGGTAGGTGCCGTGGTCGGTCGCGGAGAGCTGCATGATCGTGTTGCTCGTGTCGGGGTTCAGCGAGCTCCAGATCCGGTCGGGAGCCTGCGTGCCCGCGGCGGGCGAGCCGTCCCACCAGCTGCTGGTGAACGAGCTGTTGTTGTTGCCGGGGATGCCGTTGTAGGCGTAGGCGGTCAGCTTCGGCGTGATGGTCGAGTTCGAGGTGAGCGCGGACGCGTCGAAGAAGAGCGCCGCGAACTCACCCGCGTCGCCGCGCGGCTGAGGGCCGGGGGACACGGAGGTCCAGAAGCCGTTGACGCTCGTGCTGGCGCCGAACTCCCACTTGAAGCGGTTGTTGTCGGGGTCGAACTCGGCGATGACGGAGTTGTTCGGGGCCGTGCCCCAGGTCCAGCGCCAGAAGCCTGCGTCGGCCGACGACGACAGGACCGCAGCCGAGGCAGCCACGGCGGCGAGGATCGCGTTCGAGCGGTTCATCGATTCTTCTCTCCAGATTGCCCACGGGTGGCGTGGGGTCGCGCGACCATGTGGCCGCACGAGCGGGGATCTGTCGCTTCACCGATGGCCACGCGCCAATCGAGTGATTGCGACGCAAGGGAGAGCGCAAAGCCGTCCCCCAACGGGTCACCAAATCGACGCGGTTTGCGGGAATCACAAGTTATAAGACACCCTCAAGCGACTGAACTGTCGAGACTTACATCTCGACCGAGCGCGCGAGGCCTTTTTCGGACGAAGCAGTCCGCCCATGTCCCCACCATCAGGTACTTGCCTGAGCGATCAGTACTCGGGGCGCTCGTAGAGGTCGCTCCCGCACTCGGGACAGCGCCCGGTCAGGATCGAGCCGCGCGCGTCGTAGCCGCAGTTCGGGCAGTGGCAGCGGTCGATGCGGCTCTGTCTGACGAGCGAACGCCCGCGGCGGAAGAGGCGCCAGCCGAGGCGGATCGGGGCGAGCAGGACCGCGACGCCGAGATTGATGAAGACCCACCAGGCGCCGATCGAGAAGATCCAGCCGCCGACATGGGTGCGAAGCTGGGCGTCGCGCCGCACGAGACCGTCGGAGGAGGCGAGCGCCTCGGCGGAAGCGGCGATCTCCGCCCTGCGCGGTTCGCGCACGCCCGGCGCCAGCGTGATCTCGAGCGTGGTCGGCGCGACGCGTTCGCGCGTGGGGAAGGGCCACCCGTGGAGCGTGCGGCTCTCCATGAGCCGCACCTGCGCCAGGGTGAACGCGCCCGCGACGGGACGCTTCAGGTCCTCCTCGTCGACGCGCGCCGTGCGCACGCCCGGCTCGCCCGGGCGTTCGAAGGCGACCATCGCGGCGAGCGGCTCGGCATGCGTGCGCGCGACGCCGTCCTCGAGCGCCGACACGATGAAGGGCGCCGCGATCGCCCCCGCGATGAAGGTGACATGCTGGATGCGGTCGAAGAGATCGCGCTGCGTGCGCCGCGAGTTGCGGTTGATCTCGCGCAAGGTCCCACGGAGGGCGTGCCAAGGTCGCAGGAGGGGATGGCCGCGCGTCGCCATGGGTTCACCGCTGTGCCGGCCGCGCGCCGCGAGCCGTCCAGAAAGCCCGCAGCATCGTCGCGAATTCCTCTCCCGCCGCGAGCGACATGCTTGCATCGCGCGCACGCCGCATGGCGTCGGCATCGCGCGCGGGCGCGTCGCCGAGCGTGCCCGCGCAGCGCTCCTCGATCGCGCGCATCCAGCGCTTTGTCTCGCGCAGGGCGAGCGGCCCCTTCGCCAGAAGCCGCTCGACGAGCGCATCGGTCGACGCCGCGAGCGCGTCCGCGTGGGATGCGCGGTGCGTCGCCAGCCCGAGCTCGACGGCGCGCGTGCCGTCGACGACCTCGTTCGCGAGGAGAAATGCGCGCGTCGCGCCCTCCGTCCGCGAGAGGAGCGTGGGCACGCTCACCGCGGGCGAGATTCCGATTCGGTGGGTCGGGTATCCGAGCTGCGCGTCGGGCGCGACCACGACGAAGTCGCACGCCGTCAGGATCGCGCATCCGCCCGCGAGCGCGGCGCCCTGCACGGCCGCGACGACGGGCGTGTCGATCGCGCGCAGCCGCGCGACGGCCTCGCTGAGAAGCGTGAGCAGCGTCTCGACGCGGCGCGGCTCGTCTGCACAGCCCTCGAGGTCGAAGCCCGCGCAGAAGGAGCTGCCTGCACCTCGGAGGAGGACGAGGTCGACGCCATTGGTGTCCGCGGCGCGCCGCACGGCGTCGATGAACGCGCGCAGGGCGGCTTCATCGAGCGCGTTCCGCCGCGCAGGATCACGGAACTCGACCGTCGCCACGCGCCCTTCGGTCGAGAGGGCGGGCAGGCGGTCGGCCGGGCGTTGGTCGTCGGGGGTCGTCATGCTCGGCGAAGCGCTCGCGCAGGGTCGGGGGGTGCTGGTTCCGGTCGGGGGCGGTCGATCGGCTGCGTCCGGCGGCCTCGACGGCGGCCGCCAGTACCCCATCGGGGTGTTCCGCGCCGCAATTGTGGCAAATCGCGCGGGCGGCGGAACCGCCCCTTTGCGGCTTCGTAGAGAACAGCGCCCTGTTCGAAGGGGCTTGGGGTGGCTCGGTGCGCGAACCGACCCACCCGACCAGCTCTTCGCGACGCTCGAACGACATTCAGTTGGTTCCGAGTTCCCGCCCGTTGGCCACCATCGGGGGAACCCGGCGGTAAGGAGCACGCTGCGCGGCCTCCGCGCGGCACCTCGAGACGACTGGCGTCTGCCTCTGCTGCCCGCTTGCGGGATGTGCGGAAGGCGGCGACAGGAGGGCTCCGGCGCGCCTCCTCTGCGCCACCGCCGGGTTCCTTTGTTTTTCCGAGCCGCACACGCCGACCTTTGTCGCGAGGGACGCTCCGATGCGGCGCTCAGGCCGACGGCGTCCCGTGCTGTGCGCTCTGGCCCTGCTGCGTGCTCTGGCGTCGTCCCTTGCTTCGGCCACTGCCCGGGTCCTTCGCCGTGAAGCGCACCCATGCCGCCTTGTCGAAGGTGAAGAGCTGTCCCGCGCGATGCGGGACGCCGCGCTCGAAGATCGGCAGCGCCTTCACGGGGCCCTGCGCGATGATCTCCTGGAACTGCCGGCGGAAGTTGCCGCGGTCGAGCGGCGCGCCGAGAAGGTGCTCGTAGAACTCGCGGAGCGCGGAGAGCGGGAACGGATCGGGCAGAAGACCCACGAACAGCGGCAGTTCCGGCGAGGGCGCGGCCTGCGGCTGGGCACTTGGAGCAGACCCGTCGCCAAGGACCGACTCGTAGGGGCTGCGACCACCGAAGCCATCTGTCTTGCGGAAGAGCACATGGCGCGGCAGGAGGCGGCGCGTCACGGCGTCGGCAAGCGTCGCGTCGAGGAATGCGTCGAAGGCACACGAGACCAGCGCTCGGGCCGCCGCGTCGAGCATGCCCTCCTCGCCAAGCCGTGCGATCGGGAGGAAAGCCTCCTCCGCCTCGACCGACTCGACCGCGCCCGCCGTCTGGAGAACGGGACGCGCGATCGCCCAGGAGACGATGTGGATGACGGAGGGCGTTCCGACGGCACCCGTGCGGAGCGCGCGCACGCCGGCGTGGGCGATGCGCACGATGTCCCGTGCCGGCACTGAGCGGGCGGCGGCAAGCTGAGCCGCCATGTCGAGCCCGAGGCCGTCGACGGAAGCATTCGGAAGCGCCGTCGGCACGGAACGCGTGACGGAGCCGTTCGCGTCGCGCAGGAAGGGGAGCCCCACCGAGAGCTCGCCGCGCACGACGCGGAAGACCACGGTCGCCACGCGCACCTCGAAGCGCGCAGGCGCAGCGAGGGTCGACTCGTTCGGGTGCGTGGCCTGCTCCATGGGCGCGGATGATACGGCCTTTTCACGCCTCTCGGCTATTCTCCCGCCGTGACCGCGCCTTCTTCCTCCGAGTCCATCGTGCCCGACGCGAAGGGCTTCGGCCCCTCGCGGCGGATCTTTCTCGTCCGACACGGCGAGACCGAATGGAGCCTTGACGGACGGCACACCTCCCGCAGCGACCTTCCGCTCTCGGCGGAAGGCGAGCGCCGCGCCGAGCAATTGGCGGGGGTCTTCCGCGAGCATCCGTTCGCGCTCGTCCTCACGAGCCCGATGGGTCGCGCCGTGCGCACCTGCGAGCTCGCCGGGCTTCTCTCGAAGGCCGAGATCAGCCCCGACCTCCGCGAGTGGGACTACGGCGAGTATGAAGGCCGCACCACCCCGGACATCAGGTCCAAGCGCCCCGACTGGAACCTCTTCCACGACGGCGCACCCGGGGGAGAGACCGCCGAGGATGTCGGCGCCCGCGTGCGCCGCGTGATCGACAGGCTGGCCGCCGCGCGGGGCGACGCGGCCGTGTTCGGCCATGGTCATGCGCTGCGCGTGCTTGCGGCGCTCTGGGTCGGCCTCGCTCCCGAGGACGGGGAGCGCCTGGCGCTTGAGACGGGGACCGTCTCCATCCTGGGTTACGAGCGTGAGACGCGCGTGATCAGGATGTGGAACGCCCGTGCATAGGTTGAGAATTGCAGGCGCGTCCCCGGCGTACCCGCACCCCTTGCCGCCGCCGCCGTGACTTTTCGGACGGGCCGTCGAGCCCGCCCGCGCCGAGAACGGGCGGGTTTGGCGCGTCCGGGACCTGCGGCGGGGGGTGTCCGGGGGCGTTCGCGCAAACCTCCGCGAGTTTTTGCCGTACTTCCCGCTGGAACCCGCGGCCACGGCAACAATACCTGCCTCGGTGGATTCGATACTTCAGGAAGACGGAAACAGATGGGAAGGCAGGGGGTCGTTGCCATGCTGCTTCGCGACTACACACTCGCTCACGCCCGCACCAAGGTGCGCGGGATCTTCTGTCTCGAGACCGATTGGTCGACGCAGGTGCGCAAGTCGCCCAGCGTCGAGCCGATGCTCGAGCTTCTGAGGAGTTCGCCGCTCTCGATACCGTTCGTCCATCGGAATGTCGTCACGCTCGATGCGCTCGACTACTACACGAGGAAGTGGACGCAGCGCACCCATTCGCACTACCCGATCCTCTATCTCGCGTTCCATGGCATCGAGGGCGAGGTTCAGATCGGGGACCTGCGCCGGCGCGGCGCGCGCGTGTCGCTCGACCACCTCGAGGAGACGCTGCGCGGCAAGTGCGCGGGGCGCGTGATCCACTTCGGAAGCTGCCAGACGCTCGGCGTGAGCCAGCGCCGCCTGCATCGCTTCATCGAGGAGACGGGCGCGCTCGCCGTGAGCGGCTACGAGCGCGACATCGACTGGGTGCGTTCGGCTGCGCTCGACTTCTCGCTGTTCGCGAGCATCCAGCAGAACACGATGACGGTGTCGGGCATGCGCGCCGTGCGCCGTCGCGTGCTGCTGCGCCACGGCCGCGAGGTGAGGGCGCTGAAGCTGCGCATCGCGCTGCGGTGTGACTAGGTTTGAGCGGTCGCCGCTGCGGCGGCTCCCTCTGGTGCTAGGCTTGCGGCAGCCGCCTTTGGCGATACGAACGCGGCGGCTCCCTCTGGTGGGACCAAAATCATGGGTGCCCGCATGCTTCAGCATGCGGAACGGATGATGTCAGCCGTCGACTCC
>CAYMSD010000084.1:1261-14838 GCA_964393015.1 uncultured Klebsiella sp. | reverse complement strand
AGCCGACCATGCAGCCGGTCACCAGGATGATCTTGTTCATGTTGTCGAGGTGGCGCAGGGTGATGAGGTCCTTCAGGCCGAAGAGCTCGCGCGCCGGGACGGCGAGCGTGACCACCATCGCGAAGCCGGAGAAGATCGCGCCCGCGACGAAGTACGGCGGGAAGATCGTGGTGTGCCAGCCGGGGAGCTGCGAGGTCGCGAAGTCGAACGACACGACCGAGTGCACCGAGAGGACGAGCGGGGTCGAGAGCGCTGCGAGCAGCAGGTACGCGCGCTCGTAGCGGTGCCAGTGGCGGTTCGAGCCGCGCCAGCCGAGGGCGAAGAGGCCGTAGGCGAGCTGCTGGACCTTGCCCTTCGCGCGGTCGCGGAGGGTCGCGAGGTCAGGCACCATGCCCGTGTACCAGAACAGCAGCGACACGGTGAAGTAGGTCGAGACCGCGAACACGTCCCAGAGGAGCGGCGAGCGGAACTGCGGCCACATCTCCATCTGGTTCGGGATCGGGAAGAGCCAGTACGCGAACCACACGCGGCCGACATGGATGCCGGGGAAGGTGCCTGCGCAGATGACGGCGAAGATCGTCATCGCCTCGGCGAAGCGGTTGATGCCCGTGCGCCACTTCTGGCGGAACAGGAAGAGGATTGCGCTGATGAGCGTGCCCGCGTGGCCGATGCCGACCCAGAACACGAAGTTCGTGATGTCGTAGGCCCACATGACGGGGTTGTTGAGGCCCCACACGCCGACGCCCGTCACGATCAGGTAGCCGATGCAGATGCCGAGCAGGCCAAGCAGGCCGAGCGAGCCCGCGAAGGCGATGTACCACGCGAGCGGGGCCTTCTCGGCCTCGTTCACGCGGCAGACCGTTGCGGTCACCTGCGCGAAGGTGTCCATGTTCAGGACAAGCGGCGCGCGTTCGCCCGGGCGGTCGACCGTGTTGTCGACCATCCGTCCGACCTGCGATTCTGGAGTGAGCGTCGTCATGAATGCGTTCCGTGATCAGTGGGCGTGGTCGTGGGCATGGTCGTGGTCGTGCGAGTGATCATGCCCGTGGCCGTGATCGTGACCGTGGTCGTCGTGGGAGTGGTCGACGCCCGGGTTGCGGACGCGGCCGAGGTACTTGACGCGCGGCTTCGTGTGGAGCTCCTCGAGCATCTCGTAGCTGAGCTTGCTCTTCGTGAGCTGCGACACGCGCGAGGTGGGCACATTGAGGTCGCCGAAGACGATCGCCTGCGTCGGGCACGCCTGCTGGCATGCCGTGAGCACGGTGCCGTCGGGGATCGACCAGGTGTCGCTGCCCGAATCGACGCCGCCCGCACGCGTCCACGCGTTCTTCGCGCGGATCTTGGCCTCCTGGATGCGCTGCATGCAGAAGGAGCACTTCTCCATCACGCCGCGCGAGCGCACCGTGACCTCGGGGTTGAACTGCATGCGCGTCCATCCCGCGGGGCTCTCGGTGATCGGGTACTCGTGCGAGAGCATGTCCTTGTAGTAGGACGGCTCCACCTTCACGAGGCCCTCCTCGCGGCTCGGCGCGCGCTTCTGATAGTCGAAGAAGTTGAAGCGGCGGACCTTGTAGGGGCAGTTGTTGCTGCAGTAGCGCGTGCCGATGCAGCGGTTGTAGACCATCACATTGATGCCCTGCTCGTCGTGCACGGTGGCGGCGACGGGGCAGACCTGCTCGCACGGCGCGTTCTCGCAGTGCATGCAGGTGACGGGCTGCACCATGAAGCCCGCGGGGCGGTCCACATCCTTGCCGCGGAAGTAGCGGTCGATGCGGATCCAGTGCATCTCGCGGCCGCGCGCGACCATCGCCTTGCCGACGACGGGCACATTGTTCTCAGCCTGGCAGGCGACCACGCACGCGCTGCAGCCCGTGCAGGTCGAGAGGTCGATCGTCATCGCCCAGCGGTACTTCGCGCCGTCGAGGTTCGTCTCCTCCCAGAGCGAGAGGCGGTGCGCGACATGCGCGCGGTGACGCGCGAAGTCGGGGTGCGCCTTGTAGTCGGAGAGCGTCGTCTCGCGGACGAGGCTCGGAAGGCGCTGCTGGATGCCGTCCTGCGGCACGCCCGCGATGAGCGCGTCGGTGGCGCCGTGGTCCTGGGTGTGCGCGAAGGTGAAGCTGCCGCCCGTCTTCGAGAGCGACGCCTTCACCGCGCCGAAGGCCTCGGTCGTGCGGAGCGGATAGGCGTTGAAGCCGGCGCCCGTCGCCACGCGGCCCGCCGCGTCGCCGCGGCCGTAGCCGAGCGCGATCGAGGCGCAGTCCTCGGCATGCCCGGGGAGAAGCCATGCCGCCGCCTCGATCGAGGCGCCGCCTGCGGTGACCTTGAGCATGTCGCCGGGCTCGATGCCCATTGCGCGCGCCGTCTTCGGCGCGAGAAGGAGCGCGTTGTCCCAGGTGATCTTCGTCGCGGGGTCGGGGAGCTCCTGCAGCCAGCCGAGGTTCGCGAAGTGGCCGCCCGCGACCTTTCCATCGATGAGGAACGCGAGCTCGAAGCCGCCGACCGAGGACGCGGCCTTCTCGCAGAGGCCCGCGATCGCGGACGCCTCGACGCTGCGCGACACGGCCTTCGCGGCCGTGCCCTCGACGAAGCCACGCTCGATGTTGCCGCGCCACCACGCCTCGAAGGCGGTGCCAGAGAGGCCGCTCACCTTCATGTGCGCGCGGCGGACGATCTCATAGCTCGAGGAGACCTCGTCGCCCGAGAGGAGCGCGAGCACCTCGAGCGCGTTGCGGCCGCCTTGCGCGGAGTCCATCAGCGGAAGGATGAGCGGCTGCTGCAGCGCCACGGTGCCGTCGATCGCGTGTCCGTCACTCCAGCACTCGAGCGAGTGCGCGGACGGGAGATGCCAGGTGCACGCGGGCGACTTGCTCGTCTCGTTCGCGTAGAACGAGACATGGACGACCTCGCCCGCCTTCGACATCTTGGCCGCGAAATCGAGGTCCGCGGGCGCGTCGTAGGCGGGGTTGCCGCCGAGGATGACAAGCGTGTCGATCGCGCCAGAGGCGAGCGCGCCCGCGAGCTCGCGGATCGCCGCGCTGCCCGAGTCGTCGCCGCCGTCGAGATAGACGACGGCGTTGCCGACGGAGCCGAGCTTCTCGTTGATGGCCGCCGCGATCGCGTGCGTGGCCGCGCCCTGCATCGGGCCCGCGACGACGACGCCGTCGCGGCCCGCGCTCTTCAGGTCCGCGACGAGCTGCGCGAAGACTTCCTTGCCGTGGGCGTCGAGGATCGAGCCCGCGCGCGCGTTCGAGGCGAGCGCATCGACTCCGCCGACGCCGAGCTCCTTGGCGACGAGCGCGGCGAACACGGCCACATCGCTGCGGGAGAGCGCGAAGCGCTCGTCGGCGCTCATGCCGGTCACGGTGAGCGACGGCTCCGCGCAGTAGACGCGCGAGAGCTCCTGCTTGGCGGGGTCGACGGCCTCGACGCGGCGGCCCTTCGCCCACTCGGCGCTGTGATACACGCCGGTCGCGGGGCAGCCGAGGAAGTCGAAGTCGAGCGAGAGGATCGTGCGGGCCTTGCCGAGGACGGGGAACGCCTTCGTCGGCGCGCCGAACGCGGCCGCGAGGCCTGCGACGGCGCCATCGGACGACCCTGCGTTCCACGCGCCCCACCACGCCTTCGGGTAGGCCGCGAGGAACCGCGCCTTCATGTCGGCCTGCGACGGGCCGCCCGCGCTCTCGACGAGCACGGCGAGGCCAGCGCCCTGGTTCGCCTTGAAGCGCGTGGCCGTCTCGCCGCACCACGCCGCGAAGGCGCTCCAGTCGCTCGCCTGCCCCTTGCGCGCCATCGCGCGGCTGCGGTCGGGGTCGTAGAGCTCGAGGACGCGCGACTGGATCACGGCGTTCGACGCGCCCGCGAAGGGCACGGCGGGATTGCCGTCGAGCTTGATCGGACGGCCGTCGTAGCTCTTCGCGAGCACGGGCCACGACACGCCGAGCACCTCGACGGAGGTCGCGTAGCCGACGGGCACGCCCGCGAGGCGGCCGGCCTGCGCCTGCGAGAAGGCGACGATCTTCGACTCGGGCCAGCGGCGGCACGCCGCGAGGCCTGCGAGCGCGAAGCCGGCGCCCATGAGCTTGATGAAGGTGCGGCGGTCCTCGCCCGAGGCGAGCTCCTGCGCGTTCGGGCCGAACTCGCGCGCCATCAGCTCACGGAACTCGGGGGTCTTCTCGAGGTCGTCGACGCTGCGCCAGTACTCCGAGCGCGCAAGCTTCGCGCCCGCGTCGTCGTTCTTCTGCTCGCAGCCGATTGGTGAGTCGTGCATCGTGGTCCCTTGCTGCTTTCGTCCCTTGCTTCTGTCGTCGCGTGCTTCAGGTGTCGGCGTCGTTCGTGTCGTTCGGTCGCGGCGGCCCGATCAGCGGTGGCAGGTCGAGCAATCCTCGCTCGGGCTGATGTGGAACTTGTCCTTGAGCGACAGGCGCTCGGACTCCGAGAGCTCGGTGACGGGGTCGAAGGCGAGGTTGGTGATCGTGCCGAGGGGGCGCAGCTTGTCGACGGGGTCGCGGTGGCAGTCGAGGCACCAGCCCATCGAGAGCGGCGAGCTCTGGTAGACGACCTCCATCGTGTCGATGCGGCCGTGGCAGCTCACGCAGCCGACGCCGCGGTTGACATGCGCGCTGTGGTCGAAGTAGGCGAAGTCGGGAAGCTTGTGGACGCGCACCCACTCGACGGGCAGGCCGGTGTCGTAGCTCTCCTTGACCTTCGCAAGCTTGGGGCTCTCCGGGCGCACCTGCGTGTGGCAGTTCATGCAGGTCTGCGTCGGGGGCACGCTCGCGTGCGCGGCCTTCTCGACCGAGGTGTGGCAGTAGCGGCAGTCCATGCCGAGCTCGCCCGCGTGCAGCGCGTGGCTGAAGGGCACGGGTTGCTCTGGCTGATAGCCGACCTCGAGCGTCTTCGGGCTCAGGCCATACGCCACGAAAAAGACAGCGTAGATCGGCGCCGCAGCGCCTGCGACGATGATGGTCGGCAGCAAGAGGTTCGACCAGCGAGGGAAGAGAAACCTGCTCATCTCTGAAGGAGCTCCAAGGTCTTGGACTCAGGTCTAGAACTCAGGTCTGAAACACCGGTCTTGATCCGTTGATCACGAGGCGCGCGATCGACGGCGGAGGCCGAAACGGACGCCCGAAAAACCAACGAACCAGACTTCGTGCCAAAAGTCACGAAGTCCAATCGGCCATCGTAAGCCGACCTGACAACCGCGTCAACGCACCGCGCCGCCAGTGGCGCCGTTATCGGCAGAGGCCGTCGCGATGCGTGAAGAGCTGGTGTGGAGCGCGTCATGTGGTGCCAGCGCACAACGATACTGGTTCTTGAGATATCGGGCCGAGGCCGAAGAAGGCGACCGAGGTGGCCATGGTTTGTTCTCGGACTTCGACGGGCGCCCTGCCCCACAGCGCGGCGAGGGCGTCGGCGACCAAGGGAACGAAGCGCGGCTCGTTCGGCCTGAGCGCGCGGTGCGGCTCGGGGGTCATGAAAGGGGCGTCTGTCTCGATCATCACCCGCTCGGGCGGCGCGAGACGGGCCGCCGCCTGCGTCTCGCGGGCGTTGCGGAAGGTGACGACCCCCGTGAAGCTGACGAACGCGCCGAAGTCGAGCAGCAGGCGCATCTCGCGCTCGCCGCCCGTGAAGCAATGGAAGACGAAGCGCTCGGGCGGCAGGCCTGACGCGCGGAGGACGGGCACGAGCTCGTCGAACGCCTCGCGGCAATGAAGTACGACGGGCTTGTCGAGGCGCGGGTCCTCGCTGCGCCAGCGCACGATGTGGGCGAGCTGCTCCTCGAGGAGCGGCCGCTGCAGCGATTGGGGCGGATCCTGATAGTGGCGGTCGAGCCCGAGCTCGCCCCACGCCACGCACTTCGGGTCGAGCGCGGCGGCGCGCATCTCCGCCCAGTCTGCGGGAGAGTCGGCGTAGAGCGGGTGGACGCCCGCGCTCGCCCAGAGGCCCGCGTGCGCGCGCGCGAGTTCCACGGATCGGACCGCGTTTTCGGTCGTGGTCGAGATGGTGATCGCGCCCACGACGCCCGCCTCGCGCGCCGCCGCGAGCACGGCGTCGACCCGCCCTTCGTACTCGGGAAAGGTGAGATGGCAGTGGGTGTCGATCACGGCGCGGCGCGGAGCGTACCGACACGGGCCGCTCCCCGCGCTCCCGTACACTTGCGTTCCATGTCGCCCAGCGACCAGCCTGCATCAGACCTCGGCGCGATGAGCTTCGGAGACCACCTCCAGGAGCTCCGGACGAGGCTGTTCCGCGCGCTGATCGTGCCGCTGCCGCTCGCGATCGGGTTCTTCTTCATCGCCTCCGACCTCCGCGCGCTCCTCATGGCGCCGCTCTTCGCGGCGCTCAAGGCGAACAGGCAGTCGATCCAGGTGCAGGCGCTCAACCCCGCCGAGACGATCACGACGGACCTGAAGCTGTCGCTGGTCGCGGCCCTCGCCGTCAGCGCGCCGTGGGTGCTCTACCAGCTGTGGAAGTTCATCTCGCCCGGCCTCTACGCGCACGAGCGGCGCTACATCCACTTCCTGACCCCGCTCTCGGGGGTGATGACCGCCTGCGGCGCGGCGCTCTTCTACTGGGTGCTCCTCCCGCTGACCCTCCTTGTCCTCGTCTCCTTCGGCGCGCAGCGGCCGACGATGCTGCCGATCCCCGTCGAGGAGGTCGCGCCCGACGGGACGGCCCCCGCTTCGGCCGAGCCGGACGCCGGGTCTGCGGGCGCGGCGGCGCCGAAGAGCCCGCCTGCCTTCGCGTTCCCCGTCCTCTCGGAGGACCCCGAACGGCCGAAGCCGGGACAGGCGTGGATCTCGCCGTCCGCGCAGGCGCTGCGCATCGCGGTGCCGCTCGAGGATTCGTCGCCGAACGCGGTCGTCGGGCTCGCAAGCGAGGCGGGGGCGCTTCTGTCAGGCGAAGATGCGACCGTCCAAGGAAGGCTCGCCATCCTCGAGGTGCCGCTCACGGTGCTCGGCGGCGTGGCGCAGGTCTACAGGCTGAGCGAGTACATCTCCTTCGCGCTCCTCCTCCTTCTTGGAAGCATCGTGGCGTTCCAGATGCCGCTCGTCGTCCTGCTCCTCGGGTGGGCGGGGCTCGTCTCCCCGAAGTTCCTGCGCGAGAAGCGCAAGTGGGCCGTCTTCATCATGGCGATCGTCGCGGCCATCGTGACGCCGCCCGATGTGACCTCGATGCTGCTCCTCCTCGTGCCGCTCTGGCTTCTCTACGAGTTCAGCATCGTGCTCCTCGTGCTGGTGCCCGCCCACCGCGTCGCGCGCGGCCGCATCCTCGCCGTGTCGCGCTCGAGCCGCGAGCCCGACGAGGCGGAGGGCTCGGGCGACCGCTGGGGCGGAGGACCGCCGCCGTGAGCGCGGCGGACAGGGCGTTCGCGCGGATCAGGAGACGACGGCGGCGCGCGGCGCCCGCGCGGGGGCGCGTGACCGCGACCGATGTGCGCATGATGGAGCGCGCGATCGAGCTCGCGCGCGCGGCGGGGGACGCGGGCGAGGTTCCGATCGCGGCGGTCGTCTATCGCGGCGACGAGATCCTCGGCGAGGCCGCGAACAACCGAGAGCGCTCGGCCGACCCCACGGGGCACGCAGAGATCGTGGCGATGCGCATCGCGGGCGAGCGCATCGGCCAGTGGCGGCTCGTCGACTGCTCGCTCGCCGTCACGCTCGAGCCGTGCGCCATGTGCGCGGGCGCGATCGTGAACGCACGCGTGGCGCGGCTCGTCTACGGCGCGCGCGACCCGAAGGCGGGCGCGTGCGAGACGCTCTACGCGATTCCCACCGACCGCCGGCTCAACCACCGCGTCGAGATGCACGGCGGCGTGCTCGCGAAGCGCTGCGCGGATCTCCTCACGGAGTTCTTCCGCGCGCGGCGCAAGCGGCGTGCGTGAGCGGTCAGGCGCCGCCGATGATCTCGCGGCAGAGCACCGTTGCGAACGCGCCCTTCGGGAGGTCGAACGCGAGGCGGATGTAGCCGCCGTGCTCGTCGACGCCCGCGTCGACGGACCAGTCGCGCATCGTGATGCGCAGCGGGCGGCGCGCGCCGTCGCCCTCGAGCGCGGGCGGCACGAAGAGCGCGGCGCCCGCGCCGTATCGCGCGAGCGCGGCCTCCTCGTAGGCGCGCGGTTCGCCCGCGGACTCGATCATCCCGGGCCCGTGGATCGGGCCCGCGGGCGAGAGATCGAGCGCCGCGCAGCGCGCGCGGAGCTCGGCGAGCTCCGCGTCGGACGCGTCGAGCGGCACGGGAAACTGCGACGACTTCCCCGCGAGCACTGCGACATCGCCGCGGAGCACGGTGTCGAAGTTTCCGTCGGCGACGCGCGCGCCGAGCGTGGCGTTGTAGATCGCCGCCTGCAGCGCGCTCATCCAGAACGACTTCACATGCGGCGGAATCGCACGCACGGCGCCGGCGTGGTCGCGGCCCCGCCCGAGCGCCCGCAGCGCGATGCGCTCGGCCTGGTCGTTGCGGCCCCAGCGCTCCGCGGCGCCCTCGTGGTCGCCCGCCTCGTAGCGCTCGCGCGCCTCGAGCTGGTGCGGCGGGAACGGCGAGCCGCGCGCACCGAGCAGTTCGTCGAGCGCGGCCTTCCAGTCGCCGCGCGCGTGGAGGAGCCCGAGCATGTGGTTGTTGACGCGGTAGCCGAAGCGCTGCTCGCCGAAATAGTCGGGAATCCCGCGCACGGCGAGCTCCTCGAGGCGACGCTTCACCGTGCGCACCTTCATCGGGTCGACCTGGCGGATGCGGATGACGAAGCGGTTGCCGCGCAGGTGCCCGCGCCGCAGCTTGTTGGTGTGTCGACGCGCCCACAGCACCGCGAGCCGCTCGTGGCGGAGCTCGCCCACGGGCTTCTCCTTCGGAAGATGCACCGACACGCTCTGCTGCGTCACCGCCACGCGGTCCTTCATCCCCGCGAAGCCGATCGCGCTCTCGTCGACGCCGAAGTGCCTGCACAGCACGCTCAGCATCTCCGTGTGCGGCATGTTCGTCTTCTGGACGCCGAGATAGAGGTGCTCGCCCTCGCCCGAGGGGTCGTAGGACGGGATCTCCTCGACGATGAAGTCCTCCGGCCGCTCCTTGAGGACGCCGCCGATCCCATCCTCGCGCGACGCGCGCGGACCTGGCCGCGGGTCGGGGCGCTCGACCGGCTCGCCGAGCGTGATCCAGTCGGACGGAAGCAGGATGCCCGCGGACGGATGGATCGACCGCGGCGCCAGCGCCGTCGGTGCGAGAGGCTCGTCGTCACTCATCGTCGTCATCCTCGCCCGCCTCGATGGGCGGCAGGATGTCGGGCCGCTCCTCGGCGGCCGCCTCGATGACGGATTCCTCGACCTCGATCGGCGTGCGGTGCTTGACCGCGAGCGCGAGCGCATCGCTCGGACGCGCATCGACCTCGACGGCGCGCCCGTCCTGGCGGATCACCAGGTTCGCGAAGAATGTGCCGTTCTCGAGCGAGTGGATGACGACCTTCTCGAGCGTGCCGCCGAGCGCGTCGATCGTGGCGTCGAGGAGTTCGTGCGTCTGCGGGCGCGGGGGCGCGTCGCCGCGCAGGCGTCGCTCGATGGCGACCGCCTCCGCGGAGCCGATCTTGATGGCGAAGCTGCGCGAGCCGCGCTTCTCCGCGAGCGTCACGAACTGCTCGGGGCTCGAATCGAGGATCAGCACCCGGGAGAGTTCCATGGGAACGGTCATGCGCTTCCTTCCGTCGCGGAGTCGGTCACGGGGCGAGGATAGCGTGGCGCGCGCGACGGGGTTCGACGCGCGCGCAGGAGATTTCCGCGAAGGTGGTTCGGCGGGCGACCGCTACCACGCCGCAAGGAGCCGCGCGAGGTCGGATGCGCCGACGAAGCAGTCGCCGTCGAGGTCCGCCGTGCAGCCGCCGTCGCAGTCGACGCACGGGCCCCACGCCGAGCAGAGGATCGCGAGGTCGACCGCGTTCACCACGCCGTCGCCGTTGAGGTCCTCCGCGGGCGGGGGCGGAATGAGGAGCTCGAAGGAGCGCGCCGCGTTGATGCGCCCGAGGCCGTAGAAGTCGTCGCGCCCCGTCACCCCGAGGTCCTCGACCCCCTGCTCGATGAGCGCGCGCACCTCGTCGCGCGTGAGCGAGGGGCGATGGCTCCAGAGGAGCGCGGCGAGCCCCGTCACATGCGGCACGGCCATGCTCGTGCCCGACTTGTAGACATATCCGCTGCCGATGTTGCAGCCCCAGACATTCACGCCTGGAGCGCTCACATCGATCTCCGCGCCGAAGTTCGAGAAGGTCGCGCGGATGTCGCGGTTGTCGGTCGCGGCCACGGCGATCGTCTGGTTCCAGCGCGCGGGCGCCGCGATGTTCGAGTTGCCGTTGTTTCCCGCCGCGGCGACCTGCAGCGCGCCCTGCGCGTGCGCGTACTGCACGGCCTGCTGGAAGACGGCCGAGCCCGCGTAGAACTGCAGGCTCATGTTGACGAGCCGCGCGTCCTGGTCGACCGCCCACACGAGGCCGCTCGCCACATTCGACTCGAATCCCGTGCATCCGTTGGTGACGACCACGGGCAGGAGCTTGGTGTTCCAGGTCATGCCCGCGATGCCGATCGTGTCGTTGCCCGCCGCGGAGATCATGCCGCCGACATGCGTGCCGTGGTTGCACTCGTCGCCCGTCGAGTTGTTGCCGTCGGGGATGTTGATCCCGGGAAGGATGCGCCCGAGGAGCTCGCGGTGCGCGTCGAGGCCCGAGTCGAGGAGCGCGATCACGAGGTCGGCGGAGCCGCGCTCGACATCCCACACCGAGACGATGTCGATGTCGGAGCCAGGCGTGCCCGCCATGCCGCCGACGACCTGCCCGATGTTGCGCAGGTTCCACTGCATGCCGAAGTCGACATCGTTGGGGATCTCCGCGACGCCGCCCTCTGGGTCGAGCTCGACCGCGGAGAAGGCTCCGCGCAGGGCGACGAGACGCGCGATCGCGGCGGCGGGGTCTGTGCC
This sequence comes from uncultured Klebsiella sp., assembly GCA_964393015.1. Classification (GTDB taxonomy): domain Bacteria; phylum Planctomycetota; class Phycisphaerae; order Phycisphaerales; family SM1A02; genus QWPT01. The sequence continues at coordinate 3,885 of CAYMSD010000084.1, read as the reverse complement.
CGCGGCAAGCTCGACGCGGTGCCAGCGGTCGAGGCCGAGCGCGCGCGCGGTGGCGGCGTCGCGCGGGGGCTCGACGAAGATGCTCTCGATCGATGCGACGCCCGACTCGCGAAGGACGCGGCTCGACTCGCGCGCGAGCGCCGCGCGGCCTGCGGAGCGGAGGAACGGACCGCCCTTCCGGTCGGCCGCCACGCGGACGCCCGGGGCGAGCTGGACGATCAGGTGCGAGTCCGCGAACCGCGCGCCCTCGAGGACGAAGGGTTCGGCGACGGGGGCGCCATGCTGCACGGGCGGCAGCGCCTGCGGGAGGGCGGCCGCGACCGGACAGAGCGGCAGCGCCGCGGCCGTGGCGACGAACGCGCGCAGGCCCGCGGCCGTGGGCCGAAGGTTCATCTTTCTCGAAGGCATGGCGGAGCAAGAGTACCCCGCGTTTCCCGCGAAGCCGCATCGACTTCCGTCGATTTTGCTCCGTCTGGAGGGGATTTGCGGCCTGTGCGGGCGGCCGCTGCGGATGCGCCACGCGTTTCGCTATATTCGTCCCCTTCATCCGCCCCGCGCGGGTGCCGGACGCGCGCCGTGCGCGCGAAGGACCCGCAGAACCTCTCACGACGAAGCCCCCCCGCACATGAGCACCGCACGCCACCTCTTCACCTCGGAAAGCGTCTCGATGGGTCACCCCGACAAGGTCTCCGACGCGATCTCGGACGCCGTGCTCGACCTCATCCTCGACCACGATGCGTGGGGCCGCTGCGCGTGCGAGACGCTGGTGACGACCGCGCAGGCCGTGGTTGCGGGCGAGATCAAGTTCGCGCAGAACCCGAGGAAGAAGTTCGATGTCCAGCAGACCGTGCGCGATGCGATCCTGAGGATCGGCTACGACGACGCTGCGATGGGCTTCGACGGAAACGGCTGCGGCGTGATCAACCTGCTGCACGAGCAGTCGGCCGACATCGCGCGCGGCGTCGTGCGCAAGGCGAAGAAGGACCAGGGCGCAGGCGACCAGGGCATGATGTTCGGCTTCGCGTGCGACGAGACCGACCGTCTCATGCCGCTTCCGATCAACCTCTCGCACCGCCTCGTCGAGCGTCAGGCCGAGGTGCGCCGCAAGGGCATCGTCTCGGGCATCCGCCCCGACGCGAAGAGCCAGGTCACGATCGAATACGACGGACTCGAGCCGAGGAAGGTCGACGCGGTCGTCCTCTCGACGCAGCACGCGCCCGAATGGAACGGCGAGAAGAAGCAGGCGGAGCTTCGCCGCGCCGTCACGGAGGCGATCATCAAGCCCGTCCTCGGCAGCTGGTGGCACCCTGGCGTGAAGGTGTTCGTCAACCCGACGGGGCAGTTCGAGATCGGCGGCCCGCACGGCGACTGCGGCCTCACGGGACGCAAGATCATCGTCGACACCTACGGCGGCCGCGGCCGTCACGGCGGTGGCGCGTTCAGCGGCAAGGATCCGTCGAAGGTCGACCGCAGCGCCGCCTACATGGCGCGCTACATCGCGAAGAACATCGTCGCCGCGAAGCTCGCGCGCGTGTGCGAGGTGCAGGTCGCCTACGCGATCGGCGTCGCGGAGCCCGTCTCGGTGCTCGTCGACTCGCAGGGCACGGGCACCGTGGGCGACGAGATCCTCTCGAAGCTCGTGCGCGAGCACTTCGACCTCACGCCGTTCGGCCTCATCGAGATGCTGAAGCTGCGCGCGCCGATCTACTCGTCGACCTCGAGCCACGGCCACTTCGGCCGCGAGCCGGGCGAGGGCGGCAAGGGCACCTTCACCTGGGAGAAGACCGACATCGCGTCGGCGCTCAAGAAGGGTGCGGGCAAGGCCGTCAGCGCGCCGAAGAAGGGCGTTGCCTCTGCGGGTGGTAAGCGCCGCTCGCCGGAGCTGGCGAACGCTTGAACGCGGAGACACCCGTCGGCTACGCCGCGCGTGAGGCTGCGCTCGAGCGCATCCTCGCGCAGGCGCTGCGCTTTCCCGATTTGGACATCGCGCCTTTCGAGGTTCGCGGCGCGATCGACGCCCGCGACGCAGCGCTCGCGCGCGCGATCGAGCACGCCGTCGTGCGGCGGTATCTCACGCTGATCGCGTGCGTGCGGCCGCACCTCTCGAAGAACTGGCCGCTCCTCGAGAAGCCCGTGCAGGCGGCGCTCCTCGGCGGTGCCGCGCAGATCCTCTTCCTCGACCGCGTGCCTGCCGCGGCTGCGGTCGACGCGAGCGTCGAGTGGACCAAGCGCCGCGTGCGCCCAGGTGCGGGCGGGCTTGTGAACGCCGTGCTGCGCAAGGTCGCGGGAAGCGTGGTCGAGCGCGTCCCGGGTGCGGCGCTCGAGGCGTGCTCGCATGCGCGGCGCGATCTCGTGCCGCTTGCCGACGGCTCCGCGCTGCGGCTCTCGGTCGAGGCGTTCAGCGAGGACGCCGCGCAGGGCCTCGCGGAGAAGACGAGCCACGCGCGCGACCTCGTCCTCCACTGGGTCGGCGCGTTCGGCTTCGCGGAGGCGACGCGCCTTGCGGCGCACGGGCTCGTCGAGGCCCCGATCATCATCACGCCGTTCGACGCGGGCGACGCGCCGCTTGCCGCGAACGCGACCCCGCACGACGAACGCGGCTTCGGCGTGTGGGCGGGAACCCA
>CAYMSD010000084.1:0-1161 GCA_964393015.1 uncultured Klebsiella sp. | reverse complement strand
GAGGCGCTCTTCCGCGAGGCGGCGGCGCGCGCGGACCTCGTCCTCCTCGATGTGCCCTGCTCGAACTCGGGCGTCCTCGCGCGGCGCCCCGAGGCGCGCTACCGCTTCAACAAGGCGCGCACGAAGAGCGTGCTCGAGCTCCAGCAGAAGATCGCGGACCCCGCCATCGGGCTCGTCGCGCCGAAGGGCGCCGTGATCTACGCGACCTGCTCGATCGAACGCGGCGAGAACGAGGCGCAGGTCAGGCGCCTCGCCGCGAACTTCGGGCTCTCGACGGTGGTCGAGCGCACGATCCTTCCCGCGGGCGTGCCCGGCGACCCGCCAAGCCGCTACCGCGACGGCGGATACCACGCGCTCCTCGTGCGCGGTGCGTGAAGTTCGCGCGTGATTGGGGCGCCATCCCCGCGCCCATGCCGCCAACGCGCTGCGCAGGGTGGTACCATCGCGCGTTCCCCAGCGACGACGCCTGTGCCGCCGCGGGGCCACCGACGGGCGAGCGTCATGCGCATTCTCGACATTCTTTCACCGAGTTCGATCCGCGTTCCGCTCCACTCGACGGACAAGCATGCGGTCCTCGACGAACTCGTCGACCTCCTGTCGCAGAACGGGCTCTGCCCCGACCCTGCCGCCGTGAAGACGGCCGTGTGGGACCGCGAAGTGCAGCGCTCGACGGGGATCGGCGAGGGTCTCGCGATTCCGCACGGCAAGTGCGCCGCGATGCCGGGTCTCGTGCTCGCGATCGGAAAGCCCGCGCAGCCGCTCGAGTTCGGATCGATCGACAAGAAGCCAGTGCAGCTCGTGGTGCTCCTCGTGTCGCCGCCCGACAAGAAGGACGAGCACATCCAGGCGCTTGGCAAGATCTCGAAGATCATGACGAGCCCCGAGTTCAGGCAGCGCGCCTACGCCGCGCAGAACGCCACCGAGCTCTACGGCCTGTTCCGCGACGCGGAGTCGTGATTCGCGCGGGCGCGGCTGCATTCGAGCGGTCGCGTCGGCGGCGGCGCCCTTGGTCGTGACGAAGTCGGCTTCGACTCCGATGGGCGAGATCCACGCCATCGGAGTCCGAAATCACAAGTGCCCGTCAGACTGCGGAACGGGTGGTGTCGGCCGTCGACTCCGACGCGAACGGTTCCGCAGGTTGAAACCTGCGGGCACCCCTGA
>CAYMSD010000083.1:0-14980 GCA_964393015.1 uncultured Klebsiella sp. | reverse complement strand
CGCCTCCCACCCACACCAAACCCAGCACCGAGCATGGCCCCGCCCTCGCGGCCTCGCCCTGTCCGGTTGTCGTCGATTCGCCGTCGCTCAGCTCCAGTTGCCGAGCAGCACCGAGAGATCGGCCGCGCCCACCACGCCGTTGCCGTCGATGTCGGCGTTCGGGTCAGCGCTGCCCCAGGCGGAGAGCAGGATCGAGAGATCTGCGGCATTCACGACGCCGTCGCCGTCGAGGTCGCCGGGCGTCGACACGACTTCAGGGCAACCCTCGAACGCTGCGATGCGGTTGCGCGTGTCGGTGCCGATGGCCGTGAACTGCCCCGCGACCGCGAGAACGTCGCCGACCGGATCTGCGATGCGCAGCGCATTGAAGACGGTGCCGTTCGCGCCGCCGCCCCACTGCTCCCAGCTCGTGCCGTTCCACTTCGCCATGCGGTTGATGGGCGTCGCGCCAGACGCGGTGAAGGTGCCGAACGCGTAGAGCGCGTCGCCCGTGCCGTCGTTGTAGACCGCGAGCTTCCACACGATGCCGTTCGCGAAGCCGTCGCCGACGGCAGACCAGTTCTTGCCGTCCCACTTGGCCACGCGGTTCGCAGGAACGCCACCCGCGGTGACGAAGGACTGTCCGGCGACATAGAGCGCGGGGCCCGTTCCGTCGTCGAAGGTCACCATCGTGTTGATGGACGGGCTCACGCCCGAGCCCGTGACGCCCGAGCCGACCGCCGACCAGCTCGTGCCGTTCCAGCGCGCGATGCGGCTTGCGGGAACGCCGTCGATCGAGGTGAAGCGACCGCCGACATAGAGCGCGGGGCCGGTGCCGTCGTCATGCACATGGCTCGTGAAGATGATGAGCGGCACATTGCCCGCGATCGGCGCGGAGCCGAGCGCATGGAAGCTCTTGCCGTCGTAGCGCGCGATGTAGCTCGCGTTGGTGCCGCCGATGTTCTGGAAGTTGCCGGCGATGTAGAGGTTGTCGCCCTGGCCCGAGTTCCACACCGTGAGGCCCCACAGCTGGTTCGAGAAGAGCTCGAGCTGCGCGCCGATCGAGTTCCATGCCTGACCGTCCCAGCGCGCGAGCTTCGCGGTGCCGGGCACGCCGCCAGCGAGATCGAAGTACCCCGCCGCGTAGAGGCTGCCCTGGAAGCTGGCGAGTGCGTAGCACTCGGCGTTGCTGAGGCCCGAGCCGAGCGGGATGAACTCCAACTCGTCGAGCTTGTTGCGCTGCACCTTCACGATGCGCGGTGCGGCCGCGCCGCCGATCGTGGTGAAGCTGCCGCCGATGAAGACCTGGGCGCCGTTGCCGTCGTCGTGGTAGGCCATGCCGCCGGCGAGGCCCGAATCAGGGCCGATCGGGCCGACATCCGGAATCCATCCGGGCACGCACTCGTCGCCCGCCGTGGCGGTGAGGGAAACAGCCATGGCACCAAGCACTGCGGCCATCGGGGCGAGGCGCGCGCAACGGGTCTTCATCATCATCAAGCTCCTTCTTGCTGGGACTTTGTCGCTGGGACTGTGTCGTGGGGACTTCACCGCGCTGCATGCACGCCCGACGGGCGCGAAAAGGCGCGGAGCGCAAATGTACAAGCGGGCCCCGCGACGCGGTGCATCATTCCCGAGATCGCCGAGAGTTCGAACGCAACGCACTGCGGCATAACAGGTCACGATCGCGACGAATCGCCGTCGAGCCGACCGAGAACCTCGCGCAGCTCGGTCGGCTCGATGCGGAACGCGCCCGCGAACGGCCGCGCCTGGATCGCGATCACGCCGAAGCACGCGGAGATGGCCAGCGTGACGAGCGTCATCGCGACCACGCGCCCGCGATGCGACTCGCCGTGCAGCGCGCCGATCGACACGAGGAGCAGCGTCGCGAGGATGATGACGACGCCCCATCGCGGCGGCGTCATGAAGCGCAGCCCGTCGCGGACGCGGAGGTCGCGCGCGTCGTCCGCCGCCTTCCACAGTTCCTTCAGTTCGTCGACGCCCGTCGCGCGCACGGCGCTCCGCAGCGCGACGAGCTGCGGCGGCCTGTTGCGGTCCGTGGCCGACTCCGCGAGCGTCGGCCACTCGATGTCGACGAGATGCCGCGCGTAGTCCTCGACGCGTTCGCGGATCACGGCGCGCTGCTCGGGCGGCAGATCCTCGGCTTCGTCGATGATCGACGAGAGCGCCGCGGCCTCGTCGACCACCGCACCCTGCACGCGCTCGTTGCGGTCCCACAGCCAGACGGCGTTGAAGGAGATGAGGAGCCCGAACGCAAGCGCGACCTGCGAGGTCACCTCCGCCTCGAAGCGGCCGAGCTTGCGGCCGTCCGCGCCGCAGATCAGCGGCACGACGAAGCGGTGGATCACGAAGGCGATGAGCGCCCACACTCCCGTGACGAACAGCACCACCACGGGCGACGGCCAGACGAGCATGGCGTCGATCAACTGGTTCATGGCGGGAAAGGTACCATCGTGCGATGCGAGCCCGCGCTTCCACACCCGCGAGCGATGCGTCGCCGAGCGCGCGCGCGGACGCGCCGTGGCTCGACAGGCCGCTCGTGCAGGCGCTCATCGTGGCGGTCCTCGCCGCGTGCGCCTACCTCGTCGGCATCGCGGCCGTGCCCACCACGGACCGCGACGAGCCGCGCTTCGCGCAGGCGTCGCGGCAGATGGCGGAGAGCGAACGCCTCGCGGATTGGGTGATCCCGCGCGTCGGCGAGGAGATCCGCCTCAAGAAGCCGCCGCTCATCTACTGGGTGCAGGCGCCGACGGTGCTTGCGATCACGGGCGGCGACCCGTCGCGCGACGCGATCTGGATGTATCGCCTGCCGAGCGCGATCGCAGCGTTCGGCGCGGGGCTCCTGACGCTCTGGCTCGGTCGCTCGATGTTCGGCGGCCGCGTGGGGCTGCTCGCCGCATCGATGCTCGTGGTGTCGCCCGTCCTCGCGACCGACGCGCACATGGCGCGCGCCGACGAGGTTCTGCTCTTCACGACCACACTCGCCATGTGCGCGCTGTGGCGGCTCTGGCGCATGCATCGAGCCGACCCGAGCGCGCGGAGCGGGCTTCCGCTCGGCTCGGTCGCCCTTCTCTGGCTCGCCGTCGGCCTCGGCATCCTCGCGAAGGGGCCGATCACGCCCTTCGTCGCCGCGACCTGCGCCGTCGGTGCCGCAGCCGCGCGCCGCGAGTGGCGGTTCATCTGGCGGCTGCGGCCCATCTTCGGGTTCGTCCTGCTTGCGGCGCTCGCGACGCCGTGGGTCTGGCTCGCCGCGCGCGAGGTCGGCTGGGACACGCTGAAGGCGGCGTTCGAGAAGGAAGTCCTCCAGCGCGCGCGCGAGGGCGCGGAAGGCCACGCCGCGCCGCCGGGCTACTACCTCGTCACGCTGGTCGCGTTCTTCTTCCCAGGGTCGCTCCTCACGGGTCTTGCCTTCGGTCGCCTCGTCGTGCGTGCGTTCGCAGCGCGCGCGGCACCTGGCGCGGGGTTCCTCGCGCGCATGCGTGGGCGCTTCGCGAGCACGCGCGGCCGCGACGCAGAGGTCTTCCTCTTCTTCTGGGCCGTTCCGACATGGCTCGCGTTCGAGCTCGTCGTGACGAAGTTCCCCCACTACATCCTGCCGATCTACCCCGCGATCGCGCTCTTCACGGCGCGCTGCGTGCTTGGTGGTCTGCGCGCGCTGCCGAAGCCCCTCAACGCGGGCGACCGCTTCGGCTACGGCATCTGGATGGTGGTCGGATGCGTGCTCGCGCTCGCGGGGCCGGCGCTCTACTTCACGCTTGCGGCGCTCGGGAAGACCGCGATGCCGCTTCCAGCGTGGCCTCCGCTCGAGGATGCCTCGCTGCGCGCGTTCGCCTTCGCGTCGCTCGCGTCGCTCGGCGCGGTCGTGCTCATCGTGCTCGCGTGGCGCGCAGCGCTTCTCGCGCGATTCGCGCGCGCGATGGCGCTTGCGATCCCGGCGACCGTGCTCGCGGAGATGGCGCTCTTCGGCGTGTGGATTCCCAACACGCGCTGGATCTGGAACACGCCGCGCGTCGTCGGCATCGTCGCGGCCGACGCGGGGCTGCTTCCGCCCGACGACGGCTTCCCGAAGATCGCGGGCGTCGGCTACCAGGAGGATTCGCTCATGTGGGCGACGCGCGGTCGACTCGTGCGCTTCGGCGACGCGGTCGACGAGACGAACCGCGACGCGATCCTCGCGTGGGCCGCGGAGAACCGAGGGGCGTATCTCCTCGTTCCGCGCGCATCGGCTGCGGAGTTCGAATCCATCGCCACGGTCGTCGGCGACCTGCAGGGCTTCAACTACTCAGACGGCGACCCCGTCGACCATGCCGTGATGCGGATCGTGCGATAGCCTCGCGTCGCGTCGCCTCACCGCGATGCGGGAATGCGCGGGCTGTCGTAGCCGAAGGGAACGATGGTCTCGATGACGAGGCTCGACGACCCATCGGCAGCGCCGTGCACGGACGCAGGCGTCAGCTCGAGCTCGAGGATGAACTCGCCTTCGTCGCAGACGCCTTCGGGAACCATCAGCTCGATGAACGGGATCATCCCGCCCGGCACTGGCTGCATGGCGACGACGAGCTCGAGCTCGATCACGCGGCCTTCGCCGCCCGCGCAGCGCATCCGGGCGGATCGCACGAAAACGCTTGAAAACACGGTGAAACCCCGAATCCAGAGAGGATCCTCGGGACCAAGCAGCCAGCGCACGATCGTGCCTTCGCGCAACACCATCGCCCTCGGCGAGAACCGAAAGACCGAATGCGCGAGACTCTCCTCCGCCAGCGCGGACAAGACGGCTTGGTCTTGGAGAAGCGTCGAGAGGATCTGCTCCTCCGTGACGATGCCCATGGGGTCGCGGTCGTCGCTTCCTTTGTCGAGGATGAGTTCGCGCGCGACACTCAGCTTGTCCTGAAGGAGAGCGGGCATGTCGGCTACCGCGCTGAAGCGGCCGCGGAACTCTTCCTCCAGCGCGCTCGAGAACCCGGTGATGGGCTCTGTGATCAGAATGGGGTTCACCATCGGCGCGTCCAGCACCGATCTCAATGCATCGGCGTCGGCGAGCGACCCGTCGAAAGCGCGTGTTCCCGACGCGATCGCGCGTGCGCGGTCCGTGAGCGCCGCGCGCGCGTCGCCGCCGTCTGGCTTCATGGCGTACGCACCCAGCTCGCGGTCGCTCAAGCTCTCCGCTGCGCGCGACTTGATCCACGCCGTGACGGGTGCTGCGAACCACCCGAGAGCGGCGAGGCCGAGGCCGAACGCAAGAAGCGTTGCGGCGGCGCGCCCGCGAAATCGCTCGAGGCGCAGGCGCGGTGCAGCGCTGGGCGTGACTTGACGCGCGTGTCCACACTCGCTTCCACACTCTGGGCATCGCCCGCTCGCGATGCCACGAAGATCATGGCCGCATCGCGCGCAGTGGCCGGGCCGCGCGCGCCTCCACAGGAGGATCGCGGCGGCCGCGACGAGGCTCAGCGCGGCGAGCGCCCCCGCAACCCTGCGGAGATCCGCCGCCGACAGGTCGCCGCTGAGAAAGAACTCCGCCATCGTGCGCGTCTCCAGGTCTCAAGATACCCGCACATCGAGTGATTCCGTGCGTATCCGCTCTGTCGTGGCAGGCGTCGACTGTAGACTTCAAGCCCGCGGGGGCGGGCGCGCGCACCGCTCGACCGCAACCGATCAGGAGTGACCCACAGCATGAACTGGCTCTCGATACCGCCCGAAGCGTGGACCGCGCTCACCTACGCAGGCGCCGTGCTCTCGCTCGTCGCGGGCTTCCTCATCGCGCGCGCCGCGCGCGGCACGCCCGTCGGCTGGCAGCCCGTCTGCCGCCGCTGCAAGCACGACCTGCGCACCGTCGACCCGTCGAAGGGCACATGCCCCGAGTGCGGCGCGGACCTCTCGCGACCTGCCGCCGTGCGCACGGGCGGCAGCGTGCGGCGCGCCGGCCCGATCGTGGCCGCCGTCCTCGCCGCCGCGCTCGCGGGCGGCGCCGTCTGGTGGGTCACGCCCACGCGCGTCTACCGATGGCGCACGGATCTCATCGGGTCGATGCCGCTCGACCAGCTCGTCGATCTCGTCGTCTCGGGTCTCGGCGACCGCGCGACCCAGCAGCTCGCGGCCAGCGCGATTGACTCGCGGCTCGGCGGATGGAACCAACAGGGCGCACAGCGTTCGATTCCATCGGGCGAACTGCTCGATGCGCTGACGAAGGCGCTCGCGCGTGCGGGCGAACCCGGCCGCACCCCGCTCGCGGCCGTGATCGATGGTGCAGCAGGGCAGTTGCTGCGGCGGCTCGACGATGCGGAGCGCGCGCGGCTCGTCGAGCTCGCGGCCGATGAGATGATCGCGAGCCGTGGCGCAACCACGGACCTCGCGCGCTGCGCGGCGACGATCGACAGGTTTGACGGGGCCTTCGAGGGCGGACTTCTCGATCGGATCGCGGACCGCCTGCGCACGACCGAGGAAGGGCGCGCGGCGCTTGCATCGCGGGTCTCCGTCGAAGGGACCGTCTCGACAGGCGGCCTCGTGCAGATCGCGCTGCAGGGGCCGCTCGACTCGCTGCGCCGCAACTTCGGACCGTATGGCCGCAACCCCGACACGATCCTCATCGAGTCGGCCGAGGCGACTCCTGAAGCAGAGGGACCGGGTTCCGCGGCTGCAGCGCCCGTTGTGCTTCGCCCGTCCGCGGACTTCGGCCGATTCTCATCTCCGAGTCTCGATGTTCCCCCGCTCATCGCGGATCTCGCGCCAGGGCGCTATCGCCTCCGCATCAAGGGCGTCGTCGCGCGCACGGCGCTTGTTCCAACGCGCAATCTGTGGGGCGGCCAGACCGTCGCAGCGATCTCTCTTGCGGATGCGGCCAAGCTCGATGGCGCGCGCGTGATCGACGAGACGATCACCCTCGAGGTCGGCGAGCGCAGCGCAGCGCCCGCGCCGTTCGTTCGCCTGTCGGAGCAGGGCGCGGTCGAAGCCTTCACCACGCGGCTCAAGGGGTCCCGCTTCGAGGTGCGCGGCGGATCCAACAAGTCGTTCGAGCTCGCGTCGGCACCACGCGACCGCATGGGCGGCCTGAGTGGGCCGGGCTATCGCTTCGCCCTCAGCGTACGGCAGGGCGAGAAGACGCACCGCCTCGGAAGCATGTATGGCTTGGGGGGCGGCAGAGGGATGTCGGGCGGATCGCTGCCGAACTCTGTCGATTCCGCCCAGCCGTTCGAACTCGTGCTCGACCCGCTCGAGTATCCGAGCGATGGGACGCGCTTGAATCAGGCGCTGCCGACGCAGGGCGCCAGGATCGAGTTGCTGTGGGCGCGCTTCACGCTTCGGTTCGCGAACGCAGCCGCCACGCCCGAGGTCGTGGCGGAGCCGCTCGACGACACCCCGACCGTCGCAACGGCCGTCGCGAGCGAGGAGGCTCGTGAGATCGTCGGCGAGTCGGTGGGCAGGCTCGCCCGTTCGTCGCGAATGGGCCGTTTTCCGAGCTCGCCTGACACAGCCGAGGTCATGATCCCCTTCGGCGCCGTCTCGAGCGGCGCACCCGCATCGGCTTCAGGAGCGAGCGAAGCGGCGGCGGCGACGCCAGGGCGTACGGCGCTTCTCGCCGGCCACTTCGAGCTGCGCGCATCGGGCGCGCTGATCGCACCCGTCGCACCTTCGATCGTGGTGCTCGGGCCGCAGGCCACGAGCATGTCCTTCACCGTCGGCAAGGACGCGGACACGATCTACCCGCGGACGCTTCGGTACACGCCGGACCCCGCCTTCGCACTTGCGGAACAGCCCGTCTCCTTCCGCTACATCGCCGAGCCGTTCGAACTGCGCTACACCGACGCGTCGACGCCGCCCGAGCTCGTGTGGCTCGCGGAGTGATGCAGCCACGCTTCGTCACTTCGCAGAGTACGGCGTCTCGAGCTCCGCGACGCAGGTCGCGAGCGGTCGCTCCGTCTCGCCCGTGCGCAGCGCGCCCGGGGTGTGCGCCTCGACCTCGACCGTGAAGACGAGCGTGCCCGCGTCGACGCCCTCGGGTCGCTCGATCTCGACGAACTGCCGGTGCGCCGCCGTCCCCGGATCGGCGCGGAACGCGACGGCCCGCGTGGAGCCGTCCTCGAGGCGCAGCGCCACCGTGCGGACGCGCGCGGAGAGAAGCGTGTCGATCCCGCTCGCAGCGAGCTCGGGATTGCCCGCGACGAGATAGACCCGCGACGGATCGGCTCCCCTGCCCGTCGGCCCGCGCCGCGCGTGGAAGATCATCTTCGCGCGCGCAAGGAACGACTCGTTGGCGATGAGCGAGAGCCGCACCTCAGCGTCGGACTGGACGCACGCGCGCATCGCCTGCGCGCGGCGCACATCGGCGACGCCCGTCGAGAGCTTGCTCGGGTCGAGCACCTCGACCGCGATCTGACGCGCCAGCGCATCTCGGTCCGACACCAGCAGATGGCTCGTCTGCAGCGCGAACACCCCCGCCCTGTCGGCCGCCAGCAGCTGGCCTGCGAGGGCGTCCTCCGTCGCCGCGAGCGACGCACGGTCGATCGCGTCGCGCAGCGCGGCGAAGTCCGCGAGGGTTCCATCGGGCTTGCGCAATCCCTGCGAGATCGCGCGGGTGCGCGCGTCGTGGTAGCCGAGCACCTCGTTCCCGTCGACACCGAGCGTGCGCTCGACCATCTCGCGGTCGGTGAGCCCGCGCGCGGCGCCGTCCTTCAGCGCGCGCACGATCGGGTCTGGGTACAGCACGAAGAGCCACGCCCCGAGGGCGATCGTCGCGTTCACCGCGACCAGCCTGCGTCGTGGCGCCCACGCCCATGCGGAGCGGCTGCGCTTCGACGCAAGCGAGAGCCCGCACTCGGGGCAGGCGCCATGCTGCGCGCCGCGAAGATCGAAGTGGCAGCGGCGGCAGCGCTCCGCCACGCGCCTGCGCGCGAGCAGCGACACCGCAGCGGCGATGAGCGCGGCGATGGCCACGATGCCACCGATCTCCGCCATGGTGAACGGATTGAACCAGCCGTCGAGGAAGAACGATGGCACCACCGCGACCTCCGTTCAGGCGAAGAAGGCGCTGGCCCGCGCTGCGATTCGCCGCTCGTCCTCGACGGTGAAGGTGCGCTCGGCGCGGGTCGCGACGCCGACCACGCCGAGCACGCGGCCGTCGGCGGCGAGGACGGGCACGGCCACGCTGCCCGCGAGGCCCGTGGCGCGCGCGCCTGGGCGGACATCGCCGCTCGTGTCCTGCTGGATGTTGCAGCTGTTGACGGCGCACTTCCGCTCGGCGGCGAGGCCCGCCATCCCCTTGCCGACGGGCACGATCTTCACGATCTGAAGCACGGGCTCGGGAATGCCGATCGCGGCGCGCAGGTGCAGCGCGCCATCGGGGCCGCTCGCGTGCACGGTGCCGCTGTCGGCGTTGAGTTCAGCGAGGATCGACTGAAGAATCGCGAGGTCGTTGGGCTCGAATTGCATTGCGCGGGCTCCGTCGGCACACGATACCCAGCGCAGCGTGCTGACAAGGCATCGAACTCCCTGGATTGTGGCTGGCGACCCGACCACGCTCGGGCTCGCGCTGTCGGCACTCACCGCGTCGATGGTTGCTGCCTGCTTCCTGCGCCGTTCTGGCTTGCACGGCTTCCGCGCGGCCATCGATCGCGTCGAGGTCCGGCCGTCCTCTCCAGGACGCAGGGATGGCCGCGCTCAGTCGAGCGGGCGGCCGTCCCACCGCACGAACGCCTCGATCGCCTCGTACTCCTGCAGGCCGAGCTGGTCGTAGAGCTTCGCGGTCTGCGCGTTGCGCTGCTCGGCGCGCTGCCAGAACTCGCGCTCGTCGGCGCCGGGGAAGAGCGCGCGGTCCTTCTGCGACTGGTGCTTGAAGATCGCGGCGCGCTTGCGCGCGACCTCGTCGGGCGAGAGCGGCACGGCCATCTCCGTCTGCTCGACATCCCACTCCTGCCACGCGCCGCGGTAGAGCCAGGTCGTGCACTGCTTCATCCACTCGTCCGCCGCGCACTCGCGCAGCGCGCGGAAGATCGCGGCAAGGCACACGCGGTGCGTGCCGTGCGGGTCGCTCAGGTCGCCCGCGGCATAGACAAGGTGCGGCTTCACGCCGCGCAGAAGCGCCTTCACGATCTCGATGTCCTCGGCGCCGAGCGGCCTCTTGCGCACGCGGCCCGTCTCGTAGAACGGCATGTCGAGGAAATGCAGGCGTTCCTCGGGCACGCCGCAGTAGATGCCCGCGGCCTTCGCCTCGCCGCGGCGGATGAGCGCCTTCAACCGCTGCACCTCGGGCGGGTCGACCTCGCCCGGGCGCTTCGACTTGAGCTTGCGCGCGATGTCGTGCTCCATGCGCTCTGTCTTCGCGCCTTCGAAGCCGAACATGCCGTTGAAGTCCGACGCGAAGTCGAGGAAGCGCAGCGCCTCGGCGTCGAACACCGCGATGTTGCCCGAGGTCTGGTACGCGACATGCACCTCGTGGCCCTGGTCGACGAGGCGGATGAGCGTGCCGCCCATCGAGATGACATCGTCGTCGGGGTGCGGGCTGAAGACGAGCACGCGCTTCGGGAAGATCTCGTCGCCGGGGCGGTCGATGTCGCCCGCCTGCTTGCGCGACTCCGGCTTGCCGCCGGGCCAGCCTGTGATCGAGCGCTGCAGCTCGCGGAAGACGGAGATGTTGAGGTCGTACGCCTTGCCGCGGCCCGCGAGGAGGTCCTGCAGGTGATGCTCGTTGTAGTCCTCCGCGGTCAGCTTGAGGATCGCCTTCTTCGTCGTGCGCGCAAGCCAGATCACGGCCTTGCGCGTGAGGGCGTCGTCCCACTCGAGGTCGTGATTCGCGCTCGCCCACGGCGCCTTGCAGCGCTCGAGCTCGGCGGCTGCGGCGAGATCGAGGTAGACCTGCGCGTTCGCGTGCTCCTGCAGAAAGCTGGCGGCGATCGAGTTGGTCACACCGCCCTCGATCGCGCGCGCGACGACGGGCGCCTTGCCTTCGCCGAACGCCATCATCACCACGCGCTTCGCCTCGAGGATGGTGCCGACGCCCATCGTCACCGCGCGCGTCGGCACATTCTCCTCGCCGAAGAAGTCGCTCGCGGCGTCCTTGCGCGTGACGCGGTCGAGCGTGATCAGTCGCGTGCGGCTCGATCGTCCCGAGCCAGGCTCGTTGAAGCCGATGTGGCCCGTGCGGCCGATGCCGAGAAGCTGCAGGTCGATGCCGCCCGCGGCACGGATCGCACGCTCGTAGGCGTCGCACATCGCGCGCACCTCGTCCTCGCCCGCCGTGCCGTCGGGGATGTGCGTGTTCGCGGGGTCGATGTCGATCCTGTCGAAGAGATGCTCGCGCATGAAGCGGTGGTAGCTCTGCAGCTCGTGCGGCTGCATCGGCCAGTACTCGTCGAGGTTGAAGGTGACGACATTCGCGAACGAGAGGCCTTCCTCGCGGTGGAGCCGCACGAGCTCGTCGTAGACGCCCGTGGGCGTCGAGCCCGTCGCGAGGCCGAGCACGCAGCGCTCGCCCTTCGCGGCCTTCGCGCGAATGAGGTCTGCGATCTCGCGGGCGACGGTGGCGGAGACTTCCTTCGCGCGCGCGAAGACGCGCGTCGGCGTGCGCTCCGCTGGCGAAGCGGTCTCCCAGTAGGCGGGCGTGCGGGGCGTCGGCTTCGTCTCGATCGACTGCGCTGTGGGCATGTCGCGATGGTAATGCCAACAGGCGCGCCGTTGCGCGGGAGGGTGAGCCTACTCGCCTTGCCCGAGCGAGAAGCCGCGCACCCCGTCGAAGAGGTAGAGGTTCTCCGTCTTGACGACCTCGATGCCCGCCTCGCCTGCGCGGCGGAGCGCCTCGACGATGCGCGTCGGCTCGATCGGCGTGTAGGTCGCGCGCGCGTCGTGGATGTCGATCGTGGGCGCGACGAACCGGCAGCGCCAGTGGTCGGTGCAGAAGGTCTCGGGGAAGCCCTCGGGCCAGACCTTGACGCCGCGATTCGTGATGAGCTTGAGCTTGATCACGCCGTCGGTCGCCCGGTCGAGCTTCGCGGCGAGTTCGTCCGCGGTCGTGTTCGGATCGCACACGAAGAAGTCGACGCCGCACAGCTCGCGCTTCACCGCGGGGCGGTGGTAGACGAACTTGAGGTCTGTGCCCGACTTCATCTCGACGCTCTTGAGCGTCGTGGGCTTGCGGCCGAGCCGCTCGATCACCGCATCGGCGAACTCGACCGTGCCGACGCGCTTCTTCGAGAGCCCTTCCTGGAACACATCGCCCGTGTGGAGCCCGTCCTCGAGCGTCGAGAGCCACGCGTTCTGGATCGCCTCGGCCTTCGCGGGCATGCCCATGTGGACGAGCATCATGCACGCGGCGTTCAACATCGCGCTCGGGTTCGCGAGGCCCTTGCCCGCGATGTCGGGCGCGCTGCCGTGGATCGCCTCGAACATGCTGATCCTGTCGCCGATGTTGGCGCTGCCCGCCATGCCGACGCTTCCCGTCAGCTCGGCCGTCACATCGCTGATGATGTCGCCGTAGAGGTTCAGCGTGACGATCACGTCGTATCGGGTCGGCTGCGTGGCCACGCGCGCTGTGCCGATGTCGATGATCTGCGTCTCCTGGGCAATCGTCGGATACTCCTTGCCGACGCGGCGGAACATGTCCGCGAACATGCCGTCGGTCACCTTCATGATGTTGTCCTTCACGAGGCAGGTGACCTTGCTGCGGCCGTTCGCGCGTGCGTACTCGAACGCGTAGCGGATGATCTTCTCGGTTCCAGGCAGGCTCAGGACCTTCAGGCACTGGAAGACATCGGTGGTCTGGCGGTGCTCGATGCCCGCGTACAGGTCCTCCTCGTTCTCACGCACGACGACGACATCCATGTCGGGGTGCATCGTGCGCACGAACGGGTGGTAGCTGCGGCACGGACGCACGTTCGCGAAGAGGCCGAGCGTCTTGCGAATCGTGACGTTGAGGCTCTTGTATCCAGAGCCCTGCGGCGTCGTGATCGGCCCCTTCAGGAACACGGGGTTCCGGCGCAGCGTCGCCCACGCCTCCGCGGGAATGCCGCTCGAGTTGCCCGAGAGGTAGACCTTCTCGCCGACCTCGATGAAGTCGTAGGAAAGGCCGCACTGCGCGGCGTCGAGGATGCGCAGCACGGCGTCGGTGATCTCGGGGCCGATGCCGTCGCCCTTGGCGACGGTGATGGTGTGGCTGGTGGGCTTCATGTGGTTCGTCATGAGTGTCGTCATGCGTTTCGCCGTGAGTCTCGCCGTGAGTCTCGCCGTGAGTTCTTCGGGGGCCTTGCGTGCTCGATGTAGGTGACGGTCCGATGCAGGAGATGCCGCGCGAGCTGCTTCAGGTCCTTGCGGCTGCTCAGTTCCGTGAGCGACGGCAGGTGTTCCATCGCGAAGGGAAGCGAGTGCGCCATCTCGATGACGGTGGTCGCGAAGGAGCGCGGCATCGGGACATCGCGGCGGCAGGCCTTGATGCGCTCCGCGAGGAAGGCGCTGAGCTCCTTGTAGGGCGCGAAGAGCCTCCGCGCGTTGTCCTCGTCGACCTGCTTGTGGAGATAGCTCTTCATGCCCTCCTCGATCACGAGGAGGCGCAGAGCCTCTGGATCAAGCTGAAGCGGCGGCGCGTCCTTCGGCCACACGCCGCAGATCGCCTCGACCGAGCGCCTCAGCGCCTCCTGCGGGTCGCGCGACCGCTCGACCTCCCGCCCGCAGACCTGCCTGAGCCACAGCCAGTAGAGCTGGAAGTAGTACTGAAGCAGCCGCTGCTTGTTGGGGAAGTACTTGTAGAGCGTGACCTCCGTGCTTCCGATCTCGGCGGCAAGCTTGCGGAAGGTGAACGCCTCGAGCCCGATGGCGTTCATCAGCGACAGCCCGCCCTCGAGCACCGACCGGCCGAGCTCCGTGGACTCGGGGTCGCGCAGCGAGAGGGCGGGGTCGGGGCGCAGGTGGACGAGCGACATGCGTGGCGGGGCGCGGAACGCGGCCGCGGAGTATAGCAATGCTAAACTCGCACGCAAGTCTTGCTGTTCATGCAGGGGTCATGCGGGTGTCATGCGCCCGCGGTGACCGCAAGCCCGGGCTCCGCAGCGGCGTGGCCCTTGCGGTAGGTCGTGTAGAGGTAGATCGGGATGCCGAGGTCGCCGAGGTGCTGGGCGATGAGCGGGCGCACGCTGTCCCAGTCGAGGCCGCCGACGCCCGTCGCGAGCTTCGGGAGGGCGAGGCTCGTGATGCCCTCCTTCTCGATCGCCTGGCGCAGATGGCGCAGGCAGTGGTTCACGTTCGCAAGCGACGCCTTGCCGGGCTTCGCGCCGTTCGTGAGCTCGCCTTCCTGCGTCATCAGGTTGAAGATGCGCGCGCCGCCCGTGCCGCCCCACATCCAGACCTCGCCTGGCTTCGGGTGCGACTGGTGCGCGTAGTGGCGGAAGTCCTTCGCCATCGACGGCCAGCGTTCGCGGAGGGCGAGCGCGAGGCCGTGGTCGAAGTGATCGTTCGGGGCGACGCCGTGGGCGATGGCCTGGGCGTGCGTGAGGAGGATGTCGCCTTCGACTTCGTGGATGGTGGAACGGGCCATGTGGGTTCTCCTGTGGAGGTGGATGCGGTTGACGGACGGTGACTTGCGCGACGGAATGCGCCGGCCGAGTTCAGGTGGTTCCAACGAGCCGCCGCGACGGACGGGTTGGCGCCGCGGACTTCGCGAAGCCATTTGGGACGGCTCTCATGGAAACATTTACCAGTATATCCGTATTTGAGGCCTATGCAAGCCCTCGGAAACGGTGCCTGGCACGTGCCGTGAGGTGCCTGGCACTGGTTGGCACGTGCCAGGCACGCGGGAGCGCCGCCGGCGTGCGGCTCGCAAAGCTCCGTTTCGCAGAGACTTGCGCATTTCAGAGGACGCGCTGGCACAGGTGCCTGGCACGTGCCGTGAGGTGCCTGGCTCTGGTTGGCACGTGCCTGGCACTGGTTGGCACGTGCCAGGCACCTATGTCTAGGCACCTTTGTCTACGGGCCGACGCTCCATCGAGTCTCCCGCCCCCACGCTCGG
>CAYMSD010000082.1:0-15030 GCA_964393015.1 uncultured Klebsiella sp. | reverse complement strand
AAGCGGGCGCTCTTGTCGGCGCTGTCGTCGTAGATCACGGCCGGCATGTTGGTCGCGCTCGACGGGCCCGCCTTGCCGCCCGGCATCTTGCGCTGCGTCAGCTTCTTCTGGTTCGCCACGATGCCGCACGGGAACCCGCCGATGCGCGCGTAGCCGCAGACGAGCGAACGCCCGTATTCCGCGCGGTATTCATCGAAACTGTCGCGGTCGACGAAGCACGAGAGCAGCTCGACCATGTCGTACTGCGCACCCGGCTCGCTGCGGAAGACCTTCGTGATCTCGTCGGCGCCGCGCGCGGGCGCCACCGCCGCGAACGGCGCCCGCGCCTTCGCGGGCGCGGTGCGCACCGCGCTGAACACGCGGCGCAGGCGCTCGATGCACGCAGGGTCGTCCTTCTCGCGGAAGTCGATCGTGCCCGAGATCTGCGCGTGCATCTCTGCGCCGCCGAGTTCCTCGCTCGAGACTTCCTGTCCGATCGCGGCCTTCACGAGCGCTGGGCCCGCGAGATAGAGGCCGCTGCCCTCGGTCATCAAGAGCGTGTCGCAGAGCACGGGCAGGTACCCGCCGCCCGCGACGCAGTTGCCCATGATCGCGGCGATCTGGGGGATCCCCTGCGCGCTGATGACGGCGTTGTTCCGGAAGATGCGGCCGAAGTCGTCTGTGTCGGGGAACACATCCTCCTGCAGCGGGAGGAACACGCCCGCGCTGTCGACGAGGTAGATCAGCGGCAGCCGCGCGCGCTCGGCGATTCCCTGCGCGCGGATGATCTTCTTGCAGGTCATCGGGAAGAACGCGCCCGCCTTCACGGTGGCGTCGTTCGCGATCACCATCGCAAGGCGCCCGTCGACCTCCGCGATCGTCGTCACGACGCCCGCGGCCGGCGCGCCGCCGTACTCCTTGTACATCCGCCACGCGCTGAAGAGCCCGCACTCCATCGAGCGCGTTCCCTTGTCGGCGAGGAGCGCAAGCCGCTCGCGCGCGGTGAGGCGGCCGTTTCGGTGCTGGCGCTCGATTCCCGACGCACCGCCGCCCTCCTCGATCTTCGCAGCCTCCGCGAGGTACTCTGCCGTGGCGGTCTCGATGGGCGTCTTGGTCGCGGTCATGCGTTCCTCGGGGCTCGCGGTCTGGTCGGGAGCGCGGAGAATAGGTGATTCGACGGTCCAGCCCCGCCGAAATCCCGTCCGAGAACCCCGCAGCGTCCTTCGCGGCCCCGAAGCCCTTGCAGAGCGGGCGCGGCTTCCTGTATCCTCTTCCCTCTTCAACATTCGAAGGACTCAGGACGGCGGGAATGCCGTCGAGATAGCAGGAAACTCCATGAGCAACGCCACCGTCGAAGCCAGCCGCCACCACGCCAAGGACACCGGATCCACCGAGGTCCAGGTCGCTGCCATCACCGCTCGCATCAACGAGCTGCAGGACCACTTCAAGGCCCACAAGAAGGACCACGCCTCGCGTCGCGGCCTTCTCCTCCTCGTCGGCAAGCGCAATCGCCTGCTGAAGTACCTCGCTTCGACCGACCGCGAGAGCTACCTCTCGCTCATCAAGCGCCTCGGCCTCCGCAAGTAACCGTTCGCGCGCCGCGACCGCGGCGTGGCGCTGGTGCCTGCGTTTCGCCCGAGGGCGAGCCAACTCGGCCCCGCGTCTTTTCCGCACTCGCGGCGCATCGCGCCGGTGCTGTCGCATTCCCCCGTCGGGACCGCGCAGCACGGCGCTCCACAATCCTCTTTTCATTCCAGACAGGGCGCAGGGCGCCCGAAACTGCCGCGATTCAGAAGCGGCATCAGGAGATTCAGAATCATGGCAGTCACCATCGTTGAGAAGGTCATCGGCGGACGCACGCTCCGCTTCGAGACGGGCCGCGTGGCCAAGCTCGCCAGCGGCGCCGTCATCGCCAGCTACGCCGACACCTGGGTCCTCGCGACCTGCGTCCGCGCCAACCCCCGCGCGGGCATCGACTTCTTCCCGCTCACCTGCGACTACCGCGAGAAGACCGGCGCCGCGGGCAAGTTCCCCGGCGGCTTCCGCAAGCGCGAGGGCCAGCCGAACGAGAAGGAAGTCCTCACGATGCGCATGATGGATCGCCCGATCCGTCCGCTCTTCCCCGAGGGTTTCTGCGACGAGATCCAGCTCCAGGCGTGGGTCATGTCGCACGACGGCCAGAACGACTCCGATGTCCTCGCGTGCACCGCTGCGTCGGCCGCGCTCTACATCACCGACGCCCCCTACCTCGGACCGGTCGCGACCGTCCGCGTCGGCCGCATCATCACCGAGCAGGGCGAGCGCTTCGTGCTCAACCCGACCCAGGCGCAGCTTGAGTTCAGCGACCTCGATCTCGTGCTCTCCGGCCACAAGGACGGCATCAACATGATCGAAGTCGGCGCCGCCGAGGTCTCGGAGGCCACCATGGTCGCCGCGATCAAGTTCGGCCTCGAGGAAGGCATCAAGCCCATCCTCGAGCTGATGGAGGAGCTCCGCACGAAGTGCGGCGCCCCCGCCGTCCGCATGGGCGAGCTCAACACGCCGAGCGACGAGGTCATGAAGAAGTGCAAGGAAGCGGCCTACGACCGTCTGGTCGAGGCCCGCAAGATCAAGAGCAAGAAGGAGCGCAACGACGCGGTCGATGCGATCAAGAGCGAGGTCCTCAAGACCCACTTCTCCATCCCCGCCGGCATCCCGTACTCCGATCACATCGAGGCGGAGAAGAAGCAGAAGCAGGCCAAGGAAGCGCTCCGTCTTCTCGAGAAGAAGATCACGCACTACCTGGTCGCGCAGCACTCGATCCGCGCCGACGGCCGCAAGCTCGACGAGATCCGCCAGCTCGACATGGCGGTCGAGGTCTTCCCGCGCACCCACGGCTCGGCGTTCTTCCAGCGTGGCGAGACGCAGTCGCTCGTCACCTGCACCCTCGGCACCGTCAAGGACGAGCAGATCGTCGACGGCCTCCTCGCCGAGTACGCGAAGAAGTTCTACCTCCACTACAACTTCCCGCCGTTCTGCACGGGCGAGGCCGGCCGCATCATGGGCCCCGGCCGCCGCGAGATCGGCCACGGCGCGCTCGCCGAGCGTTCGCTCCTCGGCATCCTGCCGACGAGCGAGGACTTCCCCTACACCATCCGCCTCGTCAGCGACATCACCGAGTCGAACGGCTCGTCGTCGATGGCGAGCGTCTGCGGCGGCTGCCTTGCGCTCATGGACGCGGGCGTCCCCATCCGCAACACCTGCGCCGGCATCTCGGTCGGTCGGTTCACCGACACCGACGGCAAGGTGACGCATGTCACCGACATCATCGGTGAGGAAGACTTCTTCGGCGAGATGGACTTCAAGGTGTCGGGCACCCGCGAGGGCATCACCGGCATCCAGCTCGACCTCAAGGCCCGCGGCCTGTCGGTCGAGGAGATCGAGACGATCTTCGAGCAGGCGAAGGTCGGCCGCCTCCACATCATCGCCGAGATGGAGAAGGTCATCGCCAAGCCTCGCGCCGACATCTCGCCGCTCGCTCCGCGCATCACGATCGTCAAGATCGACCCGGAGAAGATCGGCAAGCTCATCGGCCCGGGCGGCAAGACGATCCGCGGCATCCAGGAGATGACCGGCGCCACGATCAACGTCGAGGAGGACGGCACCGTCTTCATCGCGTGCTCGGACGCCGCGAAGTCGGCCCAGGCGCGCGCCGCGGTCGAGGCGCTCGGCGCCGAGATCAAGGTCGGCGCGGTCTACACGGGCAAGGTCGTCGCCATCAAGGACTTCGGCTGCTTCGTCGAGCTCGCCCCCGGCACGGACGGCATGGTCCATGTCAGCGAGCTCGCGCACGGCTATGTCAAGAATGTGGCCGAGCAGGTGAAGGTCGGCGACACGGTGACCGTGAAGGTCATCAACATCGACGACAACGGCCGCATCAAGCTCTCGCGCAAGGCCATGCTGCCCGCGCCAGAGGCAGCGGCTGCCAAGAACTGAGCGCACGGGCGGCAATCGAGTCTGTTCGACCTCGAGACGCCTGAACGGGTCTGACCCCGCGGGGGACGGCGAATTCCGCCGTCCCCCGCGTTCATTTTTACGGGAATGCTCCTTGAAGAATCGGTTGTGCTTGCACCTCAACGGTTCAGGGTTCACAATGCTCGGGCGGGTTCGTCCCCGCGGCAGCAGCCTCCGTCCCCCAGGCTGGGGAGCGAAGGCTTGATTCCCGGTCTGCTTGGCCTTGATCCCACGGGAGCCCGATGATGGCGGATGCGCAGGCACTCAACGACATGGAAGGCGTCGTCAAGTGGTTCGACGCCCGAAAGGGCTTCGGCTTCATCGTCGGCCCCGAAGGACAGGACATCTTCGTGCACTTCTCGGTGATCGAGCAGTCCGAAGGATTCCGCGCGCTTCGCGATGGGGAGCGCGTCCTCTACTCGGCCACCGACGGCGACAAGGGCTGGTCCGCGACCAAGGCGAAGTCCTTGGGCTCCCGCGTGCCGCCCGCGGAGCGTCCTGGATCGCGCTCACGCGCGTCGAGCTGAGTCCCTCTCCGCCGCAAGGCACCCGTGAGGCCGGTCGGGCCTGCTCGCGATCGAGCGGCTTCTTGTCGCCCTGATACGCTCCGCCGCGCATGGACTGGGTGCATCTCATTCTTGCAGCCGCCATCGGGGCGGGGTCCGCCCTTCTCGCGGCCGCGCTCTTCCTCGGACGGAGGCTCGCCCGCCTCCGCAGGGCCGAGGAGCGCGCCCAGCGCCAGGAGCGCCTTGCTGAACTCGGGGCCCTGACGGGCGGTCTCGCGCACGAGATCAAGAACCCCCTCTCGACCATCGGCCTCAATGTGCAGCTCGCCAGCGAGGCGATCGCCGACTCGAACCTTCCCGAGGATGAGAAGGCGAGCCTCGTGCGCCGCGTGGAGACGGTCGAGCGCGAGTCCACCCGTCTCGCCAACATCCTGAACGACTTCCTCCGGTTCGCGGGACGCATCAAGCTCGCGCCCGTCGAGGCGGATCTCCTCGCCGTCGTCGAGGAGCTCGTCGACTTCTACAGGCCTCAGTGCGACCTGCACCGCGTCGTGCTCCGCGCGGACCTCCCCGCCGCCCCTGTCGTCGCCCGCGTCGACCCGGCGCTCGTGAAGCAGGCGCTCCTGAACCTGCTCATCAACGCCACGCAGGTGATGGCCGCGCAGGACTCGGGCACGCGGGAACTCATGATCCGCCTGCGGACCGCCGAAGGCATGCCTGCGCGCGGCGCGCGGGCCGACGCCCCGCGCGAGGTCGCGATCCATGTGATCGACACGGGGCCGGGCATTCCCGCCGAGAAGCATGCGGAGATCTTCCGCCCGTACGTGACGGGCCGGAAGGGAGGCTCCGGCCTCGGGCTCGCGGTCACCCGGCGCATCGTCGAGGAGCACGGTGGACGCATCGACCTCTTCAGCGAGCCGGGCAAGGGCAGCGACTTCGTGGTGCGTCTTCCCATCGAGGGGCCCGCGGACCTCTCGCGCGCAGCCGACGACGACGACGCCCGCAAGACGGTGCTCGACCGCCTGTTCACGCGCGCCGAGCGGCGAGCTTGAGCGGTCGCGGCTGCGGCCGCTCCCTCTGGACGAACGCCGCGCGGGTGAATCGCGCGGCGTTCCGGAAAGCGTCTCAGCCCTCGCGGGCGTTCATTCGAGCCAGTCCCGCGCCTTCAAACGCTCGGGCACATAGGTTTCGGTCACATACGAGATGTCCTTGGTGATCAACGACTCGACCTCCATCTTGAAGCCGTTGGAGAGCAGCGCGTTGATCTCCTTCTGCCAGCCGCGGTGCGCCTCGAACCACGGATAGGCGGCGATCTCCTTCGCGCGCTTGATGTCGTTGTCGGTGAGGTCGATCTTCACGGCGTCGTCGAGGCCGCACTCGCGGAAGTCCTTGGCGCGGATGCCGAGGAACTTCGCGTCGGGGATCGCGAGGCGCGTGCTCTCGAACGCCAGCGAGATCGAGCCCTGCTTGATGACGCTGTAGATGTAGTGCCCCCACGGATCGTTGTCGAGCACGCAGATGATCGGCAGCTTCAGCTCCTGGTTGAGCCGCTGCAGCAGGCGCCGGCATCCGCGCGGCGGCTGGCCCGCGCCGTGCGTGAGGATGCAGTTGTTCTTCTCCCAGAACCGGTCCTCGTTGAAGCGGTTCCAGACCGTGCCCTTCTCGACATGGAGGACGAACTTCGCCTCGCACTTCTTGAACTGGATGATGTCGGGCTCGACGATCGACGGCAGCGCGTAGCCGCCCGAGCCCATGCGGCGGCAGTCGATCTCGTCGCCCTTGTCGACGATCGTGATGTTGCCGACCATCGAGCCACGGTTCTCGGCGAAGACATGCAGCTCCTCGCGCAGCGCGCCGAGCGCGACCTCGAGGTCCTCGAGGATCGGGTCCGACTCGTCCTGCGTGTCGAAGGTGTTCTCCTTCGTTCCCGCGACGGTGTGCTTCGCCTTGTAGAAGACGCCACGGAGGCTGCTTGTCTTCTGCGCGTCGATCAGGTCCTTGATCGTGCTCGCGTGCAGCATCGTCTGCATGAACTGCTTCGCGGTCTTCAGGTCGAAGAGCGGGCGCTCGGCGGTCGCGCCGCCCATCTCGAGGATGCCCTTCTTCCTGTTCCAGATCGTGTTCGACTTGGTGCGCGTCGGGATCTCGACGATCGGCTCGCGGCCCTTCAGCGAGCGCTGCGCGATCTCCTCGGCGAGCGCGAGGATCTTCTTCTGCGTCGCAACATCGCGCTCCTTCATGCGCGCGGTCGGCCCGCGGCCGCCACCCTGTTCAGTCGTCTTCTTGGCCATGGTTCGCTTCCTTCGCGCAGATCGCGCGGGTCTCGTCCATCAATGTCAGAAGAGCCGCGGATCGTCGTCGCTGAACGGCTTCTTCCCCGGCGCAGGCTTCGGCTCGGTCGCGACGCGCGAGGAGAGGTCCTTCTTGGTCACGATCGCGGGCTTCGCCGCAGGCGCAGCCTTCTCGCCCTTCGCAGCCTTCTCGGTCTTCGCGGGCCTCGACTCCTTCGCGCCCTTCGGCTTCGGCGCATCGAACACAGGCGGCGAGATCGGCGCCGCGGTCTCGACGGGCGCGATGGCCGTCGGCACCACGATCACGCCCTCGCCGAAGTCCTCCTCATCCTCGTCCTTCACGACCTTGCCGTCTTCGTCAAGCTGCTGGTCCGCGACGGCGGTCTTCCTGCGCGCCTGCTCGAGCAGCGCGTCGTAGATCCGCTTCGCGTCCTCGCCGGTGATGGCGTTGAGCGCCTTCGCGATCTCGCCGATGTAGCGCTCGAAGACATCGCGGCGCTCGCCCTCGCGGCGCATCTTCTGCCGCTTGCGAAGGTAGGTGCCGAGCTTGCGCCCGCACTCCATGAGCGCAAGGCGCATCTCCTTGCGGATCTCGTCGTAGTCGGCGATCGCCTCCTTCGACTCGCTCGTGAACGGCACCCACACGCTCGCCATGTGGATCATGACGACGAGCGGCCCGACCGGAAGGCTTCCGCGCGGCTGCTGCATCGCGTAGTTCCTCCACGGCGTCTCCTCGACGGCCTTGAAGCTCGAGCAGGCGCTCTGCTGGAAGAGGAGCGGCACGCGGTTCGCGAAGCGGATCACCCGCGCGGCCTGGTCGCCCGGAAGGTCGCCGCCGAACGCGATCGCGGCCTCGATCTGGAACGGACGCCCGCGGTACACGGCCGCGTCGCGCGTCGACGCCGCGTAGAACTCGGCCTTCACGCCCTTGAGGAGACCGGCGAGGAGCTGCCGCACGCCGATCGGCGCAAGGCAGTCGGTCGGCGGCGGAGCGAGCTTCTCGTCCTCGAAGACCTTGAAGAGCCTCTCGACCTGCTGCGGCTCGACATCGCCCGCCTTGGTGCGGCTCGTCGCCCCGATCGCGCTGCAGAACTTGCTCGCGGTGTTCGCGGACACGCGGCAGAAGCGCGTCTGCAGGAAGTCGTAGAGGCTTCCCTTCTCGCTCGCCTCGTAGTCCTTCAGCATCTGAAGCAGGATGCCGAGCTCGATCCCCTTCGGATGCGGCTGGATCTCCTTCGTCTCCGGCGGAAGCTCGGTCACGCCGCGCGGATACACCGTCACGCCGCCGGTCTCCGTGGTGTGAGCGGGCGCGTCGGCCTTCCCCTTCTCCGCGGCCGCCGCGCTCGTTCCCGGGAGCAGGTCGTCGACCTCCTCCTGCGCCACGCGCGAGGGCGGCACGAAGACGATGCGCGCGTGCGGGTTCGCGATCGCGGTCAGCTCGAGGAACTCGTCGACCGAGCCGCGGCCCTTCTGGTACTTGCCCTCGAGCTCGATCGACACGCTCGTTCCGGTCGCGAACACCTCGGGCGAGAGGAACACGCCTTCCTGCGACAGCTGCTTGGTGCCGGCCGACAGCGTTCGGAACCGCTCGGGCGGGAAGTCCTTCGTCTCCTTGTCGAGCGTGACCTCGGCGCGGTTCGTCTTCGTGTTCATCGCCAGCTCGATGTGGTGCGCTGGCTGCTTGGCGTTCGGCTTCGTGTAGATGAGCATCGGACGGCCGGTCGTGATGAGGCCGTTCATGCCCGCCGCGGAGATGCCGATGCCCTGCTGGCCGCGCGACATCTTCAGTCGGTGGAACTTCGAGCCGTACAGCAGCCGCCCGAAGATGTTCTCCACCTGCTTGCGCACGATGCCGGGGCCGTTGTCGACGATGGTCACGCGGTAGCGCGACTGCTTCGCCGTCGCCGGCCGCTTGGGCTCGAGGTCCTCGATGATGACGGCGATGTCGGGCATGATGCCCGCCTCCTCGCACGCATCGAGCGAGTTGTCGACCGCCTCCTTGACCGTGGTCAGGAGCGCCTTGCGGGCGTTGTCGAAGCCGAGGAGGTGGCGGTTCTTCACGAAGAACTCGCTGACCGAGACCTCCTTCTGCCGCGCCGACATCTCCTCGGCCGTGGCGCCTCGACGCTTGGTGCCTCCCTGCGCGGACCGTTCCTTCACTGCGCTCTCCATCGTGTTGGCTCCCGGCGTTCCTTCGCCGCTCGGCTTCCGGCGATGCCGGATCCCGACATTATCCGAACCGCGCGCACCGCGGCGGCGGCGCGTGGATTCCGCATGATTTCGACCATCCGCCGCGGTTTCCGCTACACTCTCCGCCCTTCAATCGAACCCCCGAACCCGAGAATCCACATGGAAACCACCCTCATCATCCTCAAGCCCGACGCCGTCCAGCGTGGCCTCATGGGCCGCATCATCACCCGCTTCGAAGACAAGGGGCTCCAGATCGTCGGCGCCAAGCTGATGCAGATCTCCCCCGAGCTCGCGGCCACGCACTACAAGGACCACCAGGGCAAGGGCTTCTACAACGGCCTCGTCGGCTTCATGACGAGCTCGCCCGTCCTCGTGATGGCCGTCCGCGGCATCGGCGCGATCTCCATCTGCCGCAGCATGATGGGTGCGACCTTCGGCTCGAAGGCGGCCGCGGGAACGATCCGTGGCGACTTCGGCGTGTCGAACTCCTTCAACCTGATCCACGGCTCGGACAGCCCCGAGGCCGCGGAGCGCGAGCTCGGCCTCTTCTTCAAGGCCGGCGAAGTCCTCGACTTCCCGCGCGCGTCGGACCGCTGGGTCTACGACAGCTCCTCGGGCAAGCCCGAGTAAGCCGTTGGCGACGCGGCGACGCCGCGCGCTTCGCGCCTTTTTGGGCATTTGCCCGACGGAACGGGTGTTCCGCGGACATCACTCGCACCCGCACGACGACTTTCGGGTCGATCGGCGGGTGTTCTGATGCATGGATGAAACGGAAACCCGCGAGCGGCGAAGGGGCGCGCGGATCGCGGCACGAGGCCGCGTCTGGCGGATCTGCAGGGCGACGACAGCGTCCGAACCTTCTTTTTGTGCCACGGCGGACATCCTGAGCCGTACAGGTGGGGTCGCGCATCGGAGCGCGACGCGGCTGTCTGGCAAGATCGGTGGTGGATTGGAAACGCTGAACCCCGATGCCACGCTGTGCGTTGGCGGGGGCAGCAACCCGTTTGGGTCGCATCTGGCAGGGCTGGCAGTCGGGTTCCGACACTTTGGCGGCAGTTTCCCGCTATCGGCCCCGCCCCGGCTCTGATGTGATGGCCCATCTGCTGGCCTGCGGATTGCGTCACGCACCCGCTGACGGCCCTCAGGCACGCTCGAGAGGTGCGGCGGAGGGTGGAGAAACGAAAGGAACCACGCGGGATTCTCAGGCTTGGGACTCTCCAGATTGGGGCGCCGAGCACCGCGAAGATCCCAAGAGACGGGAAAAACACCGAAAAGTAGCGAAATTGTCGTGATCTTTAGGGAATTGAACTCGTTCGAATCTCGTTCTGAGTCGGACAACCTGGGGCGCACCCGACAGGGAGCGCGCCCCGCAACAAGTGGAGGGTGCGTGGCATGCGACCGATGACCAACCGAACCCCAACCGAACCCTCGCCCGGCGAGTCGCCTCTGGCGCGTGCGCGGAAGCGCAACGGCCTGTCCGTGCGGCCAACCGTCGGGCCGGCCGCGCGTCGCTCCCGTTCCGCTTCGCCCGTTGCAGGCGAGGCAGCCGCCGTCGGAGCTGCAGCGAAGCAGCCGGCGGCCGCTCCCGTCCTCGAGCCGCTGAGCCCCGCCGAGGAGCGGACGCTGAAGGCGATCCTCGCGGAGCCGATGGACTACATCGACCACCCTGACTTCCAGCTGCCCGACGCGGAGCAGCGCATCTATGGCATCGCCGAGATCGAGCGGCCCGATGTCACCTGGTACCGCCCGCTGATGGACGACTTCATCGCGGCGCGCAGCCGCACCGTGCGATCGCCCAAGTCGCAGTCCACCATCCTGCTGACGGGCGCGCAGGAGCGCATCCTGTTCATGAAGTACAACTTCGCGCGCTTCAGCATCTCGGAGATCCAGAAGCGCGCGGCGTCGCGGCCCGTCACTCTCGAGGAGGCCCGCCAGCTCCTCCGTTGGCACGGAATCGCGCACAAGTACCGCGAGCAGATCGCCGAGACGAACCTCGCGCTCGTCCTCGCCATGGCCAAGCGCGTCCGCCTCTCCGAGGTGGACTTCGCGGACCTCATCGGCGAGGGCAACATGGCCCTGATGCGCTCGGTCGACAAGTTCGACTGCGGCCGCGGCTTCAAGTTCTCCACCTACGCCTGCCGCGCGATCCTCAAGGCGTTCAGCCGGCACGGCATCAAGGTGACCACGCACAACCGCCGCTTCGGCGCCGAGTACGACCCAGCCTTCGAGCGGTCGAACCATCTCGAGACGGTGCGTGCGACGCATGAGCGCGAGTGCGCGGACGAGGTCAAGCACATCGTCACCGCGAACAAGGCCGACCTCTCGGAGATCGAGATCAAGGTCATCAGCCATCGGTTCGGAATCGACGCCTCCACGGCGCTGGCGGCTCTCGGCTCCGCGGAGTCGGGTGCGAGGACGCCCGAGGCGACGGAGGGCGCGCAGCCGCTCACCCTCGAGCAGGTCGGCCAGGTGATCGGCGTCACCAAGGAGCGGGTGCGCCAGATCCAGAACAAGGCGCTCGAGAAGATCCGCTCGGCGCTGCAGGCGGCAAACCCCGACGCCGCGACCGAGATGGCGGCGGACATCGCGGCCCGCGAGGGCCGGGCCCCCGCCTCCTCGAACTGACGGGCTCGCCGTCGTCTCGACGCCTCGACCAACCCAAAGACTCCCGCAGGCGCCTGCGCGATCCACGGTGGACCGCAGGCGCCTGCGGTGTTCCCGCCGCCCGCAGCGCACCGCCGCGCACCGCTACACTCGACGCCCATGTCACTCCCCCAGACCCACGGCGGCCGCGCGGCGGCTCCCTCGAAAGTCTTTGCCTCGCCCGCAGCGGCCCTCGATGGCCTCGTTCGCGACGGAATCACCGTGGCGGTCGGCGGCTTCGGCCTGTGCGGGATCCCCGAGCAGCTGATCCTCGCGCTCCGCGACTCGGGCGTGCGCGGCCTGACCGCCGTCAGCAACAACGCGGGGGTCGACGGCTGGGGCCTTGGCCTCCTCCTCGAGACGAGGCAGATCCGCAAGATGGTCTCGAGCTATGTCGGTGAGAACGCGGAGTTCGAGCGGCAGTTCATGTCGGGGGAGCTCGAGCTCGAGTTCAACCCTCAGGGCACGCTCGCCGAGCGCATGCGGGCGGGTGGCGCGGGGATCGCGGGCTTCTACACCCGTACGGGCGTCGGAACCGTCGTCGCCGAGGGCAAGCCCACCATGGAGTTCGACGGCGAGACCTTCGTCCTCGAGCGGGGAATCCGTGCGGACCTCTCCCTCGTCAAGGCGTGGAAGGCGGACGAGTCGGGCAACCTCGTCTACCGCAAGACGGCGCGGAACTTCAACCCGATGGTGGCGATGTGCGGTCGCGTCTGCGTCGCGGAGGTCGAGGAACTCGTTCCGACGGGCTCGCTCGACCCCGACCACATCCATACCCCTGGCATCTTTGTGGACCGCGTCGTCGTCACGAAGTCAGAAAAGCGCATTGAGCAGCGCACGGTGCGGCCTCGCGGATAATGGATGGCGCCGATCACTGTCGCTCAAACCGTTTTTTATAGGACTCCTTGAGGTTCAACCGAAGCCCCTCGGATTCCATCGGTCGAGACCGACAAGCCGAGGATGGCTCACGCGGACTTCAGCCCGCGGACTTCAACCTCGGGCCATCACGCGAACTAGAGGCGCGGTCCTGAACAGTCGATCAATGAGGGACTTCGCCCGATCGGCGAGCGAGACTTGATCGTGCGGCGGCTTGGGGCCGCCCGTGCATCAAGAACCTCATGAGTTCGTTCACGCCCACGCAAATGGGCAACGCAGCCAGCCTGAAGATGGAACAATCCCCGCTCGACTGAACGCGCCGCCCCGCGCAGTCCTCGGGGGTGTTCTGAAGGAGATGCCCGTGAATCGCCGCTTGAACCAGCCGTCGAACCGCCCGCTCCGCACCCGTCTCGCCGCCCTCGCGCTTGCGCTCGGCGCTGCGTGGACAGCCGTTCCCGCCGCAGAGGCGCAGTTCGGCGGCAAGAGCGGCATGGCATCGCTCTTCACGCCCGACTTTCTCGGCCGCGACCTGCCCGTCTTCGTCGAGGCGCTTGGACTCGAGGAATGGCAGAAGCCCATCCTCGAGGCGCTTCTCGAGGACTACGAGACGAACTTCAACACCGCGGCGGACGGCGTCCGCTCGGGCATGAGCCAGTTCCGCGATGTCGCGGCGGGCGCGAACCCCGAGCGCGTGGTCGAGCTGATCAGCCAGCCGCTCGTGAACTGGGCCGCGGAGAAGCGCCGCCTGCGCGACGACTTCCTCGAGAGCGTGCGCGGCACCCTCGCCAACGACCAGGCCGAGCAGTGGCCGCGCCTCGAGCGCGCGCTGCGTCGCGAGAAGAGCCTTCCGCTCGGCGAGCTCTCGGGCGAATCGCTCGACCTCACCGTCGTGGTTCGCGAGCTCCGCGCACCGATGTCGGCGCTCGAGATGGCCGGCGATGCGATCGAGGCCTACGAAGTGGCGCTCGACGCTGCGCTCGCCTCGCGCGACGCGGAGCTCGATGCGTCGATCGCTCCGCTCCTCAAGGCGATGTCCGCGGGCGACACGGGCAGCGGCGTCGCGTCTCAGGAGCGGATCATGCAGTGGCGCATCGAGGTGCGGAACGCACAGGACGCCGGCATCTCCGCGATCCGCGCCGCCCTCGGCGAGGAGTACGGGCCGGACTTCGAGCGCCGCGCCATGCAGAAGGCGTTCCCGATGGTCTACCGTCCCGACCCCGTCACGCCGCTCCTCGAGGGCGCGATGGCGCTGCCCGACCTGACCGACGCGCAGCGCGCGCAGCTCGAGACGCTGTCGCAGGAGTTCACCACGGAGTTCGACGGCGTTCGTGGGCAGCTCGTCGCCGCGTATCGCGAGACCGAGCCCCAGGAGCCGCGCCGCCGAACGGAGCTCGCCAAGCGCCGCGCCGCGGGCGAGCAGACGCGCCTCACCGACCCGCCGGCGGTCGAGCAGGCGAAGGGCGCGCGCGAGGATCTGTTCACGAAGTACCGCCTCCGCATCACGGAGATCCTCACGGCCGAGCAGAAGCAGGCGG
Organism: uncultured Klebsiella sp.; assembly: GCA_964393015.1. Classification (GTDB taxonomy): domain Bacteria; phylum Planctomycetota; class Phycisphaerae; order Phycisphaerales; family SM1A02; genus QWPT01. Next base: position 1,017 of record CAYMSD010000082.1, on the reverse strand, counting down.
TCCCTGGTCTCGTGAAGGCCGACGCCGAGGCTCAACGCAAGCCTGTTCCGGGCCGCGAGCAGAAGCTGAGCGAAGGCCAGGTGCCTGATGGCGACCTCGTCGAGCATGTCGAGGGCGGCAAGGGCGGGAAGGGCGCCGGCGGAAAGCCTGCCAATCCCGCGAACCCGGCGACCGAGGGCTTCGGCACTTCGCCCGGCGGCGGAGCCCCGAAGCGCGCGGACTGAGCGGGCGCCGATCCACGAGGACGAAGGCGCGGACGACGGATACCTTCCGAGAAGAGGAAAGCTTGCAGACCGGAACGAACGGAACCACGGGCACCACGACCATCGCGGCCGCCACGCGCGACCTGAAGCCCGTGGCAGCCGCCGCGGGACAGGAAGCCGCCGCACGCGAGCGGTGCGCGCTGCTCGGCATCGAGTGGCTCGAGAAGGCGCCCGTGTCCGACCCGGCGGCCGCCGAACTGCTGGCGCCCGAGCTCGCGGTGCGTCTCGGAGCCGTTCCGATCGCGATGGAGGGCAGTCGGCTCCTCGTCGCGATGCTCGACCCGCTCGACACGGCGGCGGTCGACGAGATCGCCACCGTCACGGCGCGCGCCATCCGCCGCATCGGGCTCGACGGCGCCGCGTTCCGCGAGCTGATGCGCGACCGCTACGGCACGACGGCGGCGCGCATGGCGGAGACGCTCGCGTCGGACGACGGTCTCGCGACGACGAGCGATGCAGAGCACAACCTCGACGCCATCGAGGCGGACGACGTCCACCGGATGGCGGAGCAGCCGACGCTCATCAACCTGGTGAACCTCATCCTGCTCGAGGCGATCCAGGGCCGCGCGTCGGACGTCCATGTCGAGCCGTTCGAGAGCGAGCTGCGCGTCAAGTACAGGATCGACGGCGTGCTGGTCTCGCAGCCGCAGCCGCCGAAGCACCTGCAGGCGGCGCTCATCGGCCGCATCAAGATCATGGCGGGCATGAACATCGCCGAGCGCTATGTGCCGCAGGACGGCCACATCACGCTGCG
>CAYMSD010000081.1:0-15664 GCA_964393015.1 uncultured Klebsiella sp. | reverse complement strand
GGGGCCGCGACAAGTGGTGGCATGTATTCCATGTCACGGCGCGGATGGTGTAGCCAATTTCCGCCGTGCGCCGAAACAACAGGCACCTGAAAGCACCAGAGCGAGCCGCCGCACGCGGCGAGCGCTCCAACTCGCCATCGAAAGCACCAGAGCGAGCCGCCGCACGCGGCGAGCGCTCCATTGTGTGAAGCGGGCGAAGGGGATCGAACCCTCGACATTCAGCTTGGAAGGCTGACGCTCTACCGCTGAGCTACGCCCGCAGCGGGGCCGAGACTATACCGCGGCGGAGTCGGGTGCGCGGGGAGGCCGCTTTTCCCTGCGAGACGGCGCGGGGCAAGTTCGGTATCCTGTCCGCCCCCTGCGCCGAGACGGTTCAACGGGGCGCCCCGCGGAAGGAAGAGCCCGCGGTGCGGTGGTTCCCGTCCAGAATCGTTCCTCGGCGAGGCCGCCGACCGATTTCCAGTTCACTGTTCAGAGTCCCAGTGGAGCAGAGGCTCCACGCACTTGGAAGACAGCCCATATGCAGACTGCCTTCGCTCGACCGATGCGCGCGCTTGCCGCGATCGTTCCTGCCTTCCTCGCCACCGCTGCGTTCGCGGGCGAGGCGGACATCAAGCTTCCCGATGTGGCCGGCGCCGAGTTCGCCTACGGCCTCAACGGATGGACGATCATGATGATCGGCCTCGGCATCACCGTCGTCGGCATGCTCTTCGGCCTGCTTCAGTACAAGCAGACCGTCGCCCTGCCCGCGCACAAGTCGATGCTCGCGGTCTCCAACATCATCTGGGAGACCTGCAAGAGCTACATCATCCAGCAGGGCAAGTATCTCTCGGTGCTGTGGCTGCTCATCGCCGTCGCGATCGTCGGCTACTTCGGCATCCTGAGCCCGATCGGCCAGAATGTGCCCGCGGGGGAGACCCCGATCAACAAGTGGGTCGCGGTCGTCGTGGTGCTCCTCGCCTCGATCCTCGGCATCCTCGGAAGCTACGGCGTCGCGTGGTTCGGCATCCGCATCAACACGCAGGCGAACTCGCGCGCGGCGTTTGCGTCGCTGAAGGGCTACCCGCTGCCCGTGCTCGGCATCCCGCTCAAGTCGGGCATGTCGATCGGCATGCTGCTCGTGTCGGTCGAGCTCTTCTTCATGATCTGCATCCTGTGCTTCCTCCCGAAGGACCTCGTCGGACCGTCGTTCATCGGCTTCGCCATCGGCGAGTCGCTCGGCGCGTCGGCCCTCCGCATCTGCGGCGGCATCTTCACCAAGATCGCCGACATCGGCGCCGACCTCATGAAGATCGTCTTCAAGCTGCCTGAGGACGACCCGAAGAACCCGGGCGTCATCGCGGACTGCACCGGCGACAACGCGGGCGACTCGGTCGGCCCGACCGCCGACGGCTTCGAGACCTACGGCGTCACCGGCGTCGCGCTCATCGTGTTCATCGCGCTCACGCTCGGCATCTCGGGCGTCGAGGGCGAGTTCGGCGCCAAGCTCATCGTGTGGCTCTTCGCGATGCGCGCGCTCATGATCGTCACCTCGCTCGTGTCGTACTTCATCAACGAGGCGATCTCGAAGGCGAAGTACGCGACCGCGAAGGACTTCCACGAGGAGGCGCCGCTCACCTGGCTCGTGTGGATCACCTCGATCCTCTCGATCGTGGTCACCTTCGCCGCGAGCTACGTGCTGCTGAAGGATGCCCAGGTCGGCGACATCGCGATGCCCAATCTCTGGTGGGCGCTCAGCGTCATCATCAGCTGCGGCACCATCGCAGGCGCCGTCATCCCCGAGTTCACCAAGGTCTTCACCTCGACGACCTCGGGCCACGTCAAGGAAGTCGTCACGGCGTCCGCGCAGGGCGGCGCGTCGCTCAACATCCTGTCGGGCTTCGTCGCGGGCAACTACTCGGCGTTCTGGAAGGGCCTCGTCATCGCCGGCCTGATGGGCATCGGCTGGTGGGCGTCGACCCTCTCGGGCGCGGACGAGGTGATCGCGAGGACCTACACCTTCGCGGGCCCGATCTTCGCGTTCGGCCTCATCGCGTTCGGCTTCCTCGGCATGGGTCCCGTCACCATCGCGGTCGACAGCTTCGGCCCGGTGACCGACAACGCCCAGTCCGTCTACGAGCTCTCGCGCATCGAGGCGCAGCCCGGCATCAAGGAGGAGATCAAGCGCGACTTCGGCTTCGATCCCGACTTCGACAGCGCCAAGTACACCCTTGAGAAGGGCGACGGAGCCGGCAACACCTTCAAGGCCACCGCGAAGCCCGTGCTCATCGGCACGGCCGTCGTCGGAGCGACCACGATGGTGTTCAGCATCATCCTCGAGCTGATCAAGGCGAACAGCCAGAAGCTGACGGACCTCGCTCCCGAGGTCGCGATTGCCCAGGCGTCGAAGGCCGTCGTCGAGAAGCTCTCGATCGTCGAGCCCGCGATCCTCCTTGGTCTCCTCATCGGCGGTTCTGTGATCTACTGGTTCACGGGCGCGGCCACCCAGGCCGTCGTCACGGGCGCCTACGGCGCGGTGGTGTTCATCAAGAAGAACATCAACCTCGACAAGGCCGAGGCCAGCATCGAGGACGCGAAGGAAGTCGTCCGCATCTGCACGGTGTATGCGCAGAAGGGCATGACCAACATCTTCATGGTGGTCTTCTTCTTCGCGCTCGGCCTGCCGTTCTTCGACCCGTACTTCTTCGTCGGCTACCTCATCGCGATCTCGTTCTTCGGTCTCTTCCAGGCCATCTTCATGGCCAACGCCGGCGGCGCCTGGGACAACGCGAAGAAGATCGTCGAGGTCGAGATGCGCGCGAAGGGCACCGACCTGCACGCGGCGACCGTCGTCGGCGACACCGTGGGCGACCCGTTCAAGGACACCTCGTCGGTGGCGCTGAACCCCGTCATCAAGTTCACGACGCTGTTCGGCCTGCTTGCCGTCGCGATCGCGATCAAGATGGAGGACAGCGACCTCCGCATCCCGATCGGCGTCGGGTGCAGCCTGATCGCCTGCTTCTTCGTGTGGCGCAGCTTCTACGGCATGCGCATTCCCGTCGACGCGAAGACGAAGTGATCCCCGTCCTCGGCTGAGTCGCGAAGACCTGACTTCGACGGGCCGCCCGAAAGGGCGGCCCGTTTCGTTTCATGCGCCGAGGGAGAGCGACTCGTGCGACAGCCCGACCTCGCGCGCAAGCTCGAGGAACCTTCGGCTCGGCGCCGCGGTCGCCTCCACGCGGCCGCCCGACGGGTGGTCGAATGCGAGGCGCCACGCATGAAGCCCGAGCGTCCGGTCGTCGGACCTTCCCGCAGGGCTGATGCGCGCGCCCGCGGCGTAGAGCGGGTCGCCCGCGACGGGAAAGCCGAGGTACGCCATGTGGACGCGGATCTGGTGCAGGCGGCCGCTGTGGGGGCTGCAGGCGACGAGCGTGTGCGTCGCGCTCGTCGCAAGCGTCTCGACATCGGTTCGCGCGGGCTTTCCTTCCTTCGCCACCACGCTCACGAGCCGTGTCCCTTCGTTCGACGGGATGCGCCTCTCCTCGAGATTGCGCTCGACCGTCTGCGTCCCGCTGCGCATGCGCCCCTTCACGACGGCGAGGTAGGTCTTGTCGACGGTGCGCGCCTCGAACTGCGCGCGGACATGGTCGTAGGCCTCGGGGTCGAGCGCGACCGCCACGCATCCGCTCGTCTGGCGGTCGAGGCGGTGCAGGAGCCCGTAGTCCCGCCGCTCGCCGAGCTGCAGCAGCTTGCCGCCGAAACGGGACACCAGGGCGTTCAGCAGGCTGTCGGTTGCGTGGGACTTCCCAGGCTCGGTCACGAGGCCGGGCGCCTTGTTCGCGACGGCGATGCGGGCGTCCTCGTGGACGATCTCGAGCCTGATGCGGGGATTCGGCGTCGGCTGCGGCACGTCCGCACTCTACCGTTCGCGCGCCGCGCGGTACGATCGCGCCATGCGCACCCTCGGAGTGAACTCCCGTCTGAAGCCCTTCGGCGCGACCATCTTCGCCGAGATGACCGCGCTTGCCGTGAAGCATGGCGCCGTGAACCTCGGGCAGGGCGCGCCTGATTTCGACGGCCCTGAGTTCGTCAAGGAGGCGGCGGTCAAGGCGATCCGCGATGGCAGGGGCCAGTACGCGCGGATGACGGGCCTTCCCGAGCTCACGAAGGCGATCGCCGATCGATTCGCGAGGACGAGCGGCCTCGTCCGAGACCCCGAGCGGGATGTCGTCGTCACCTGCGGCGCGACGGAGGCGATCCTCGACTGCATGCTCGGGCTCCTCGAGCCGGGCGACGAGGTCGTGCTCTTCGAACCGTTCTACGACTCCTATCTCGCGAGCGTTGCAATGGCGGGGGGCGTGGCGAAGGTCGTCACGCTGCACGCGCCCGCGTTCCGAATCGAGGAGGAGGCGCTTCGCGCGGCGGTCGGGCCGAAGACGCGCATGATCCTCGTGAACAGCCCGCACAACCCGAGCGGGCGGGTGCTCGACGACGCGGAGCGCGCCGCCGTCGTCAAGGTGGCGCTCGAGAAGGATCTCATCGTGATCAGCGACGAGGTCTACGAGGAGCTCTGGTACGGCGCGCCGCACCGGACGCTCGCCATCGAGCCCGGCATGGAGGAACGGACGATCGTGCTCGGCAGCCTCGGCAAGAGCTTCAGCTTCACGGGCTGGAAGGTCGGCTGGGCCATCGCGCCCACACCGCTCGCGCAGGCCGTGCGCAGCGCGCATCAGTTCGCCACCTTCTGCGCGCCGACGCCGCTCCAGGCCGCCGCCGCCCTCGCGCTGGCCGCCGACGACTCGTACTTCACCGAGTTCCGCTCCGAGTACCGCGCCCGACGCGACCGCATGGTGGAGGGGCTCCTCCAGTGTGGATTCCGCTGCGAGCTCCCCGAAGGCAGCTACTTCGCGCTCGCCGACCACTCCGCGTTCGGCTTCGACGACGACTTCGCGTTCTGCCGACATCTCGTCGAGCACGGCCGCGTGGCCGCGATTCCGCCCGGTGCCTTCTATGTGAACCGTCAGCACGCGAAGCCGCTCGTGCGCTTCGCGTTCTGCAAGCGCATGGAGACGATCGACGCCGCGCTCGTCCGGCTCAAGGACTACGCGGAGCGCTTTCTCGGTGCGGCGCCGAGGCGCGATGCGTGACCAATGAGGCCGCGCGCGCCCGCGCGGAACGACAGCGGGGGTGAACATGCCGTCGCCATTCGAACCGTCGCCCATCTCCGCCTGGATCGAGCCAAGGCGCCTCGACCGCGCCATGCGCGTGCTCGCGGATCCCCGACTTCAGCCCGTGCGCGTCGGCAGTCCGGATCCAGCCGCGCGACGCGCGTTGGCCGATCGCTTCGGTGCAGAACCCTTCGACGACCTTCGGCAACTGGCCCTGCAGTCCGATTCAGCGCTCTGGATCGATCGCGCCATGCCGCTCGACGAGGCCGATGTCTCCGCCCTCGGAACCGAGGACATCGGTCTTGTGGCCGGGGCGTGCAGCCTCTCGTTCCTGCTCTCGGTGCCGCAGTGCGTCACGGCCCCGAGCTTCCGACGCATGGCCGTGGGCCGCACGCTCCTGAGCATCGTGGAGGCGTTCGGCCGCGTCGGGGTCTTTCAGGCGACGGTGGCGGTGCCCGACGAGGATCGGTTCGGCGAGGGCATGAGGCTGGCGGCCTCGGCTGCACTCGCGGTCCTTGGCCCGATCGACGCCGTGACGGCGCTGGGCGCGCGCGCGGGCACGATCACGGCGACCGTCGTCGGCGAGCGAGGCTTCGGCACGATCGCGATCGCCCGTGGCGGCGAGTCATGCAGCTTCGCGCTCGTCGGCGACGGCGGGCTCGCCACGGTCGCGCCCGGAATCGCCTGCTGGCATCGCAGCGATGGTTCGCTCGTCGAGGAGACCCGCCTCGAGCCCGATGGAGACGAGCCGACGATCGGAGCGATCCTCGAGGCGGAGAGGCCGAGCGACGCCGGCGGCGCACGCATGCCGCCTGACGAGCAGAGCCGCCGCATGCGCGTGCGCGCCGCCGTGGTGGTCGAGGCGATCGCGCTCTCGGCACGAACGGGCCACTCCGAAAGCGTGGAGGCCTTGCTGCGCGGCTACGGAGTCGACCCCGACGAACTTCGCTCGCGATGAAAACGCGACAGACCGCCTCGTCCGAGACGAAGTCACGAAGTCGAAGACTACGGTCAGACGAGGCCCGCCGCGCCGATCAGGCGTTGACCGAGAGCACTTCGATGCGCGTGTAGTGCTGGCGGTGGCCGATCGTCTTGCGATAGCCCTTGCGGCGCTTGTACTTGCCGACGAGCACCTTCGGGCCGTCCGCCTCGCCGAGGACCTTCGCGGTCACGGTGGCGCCGGCGAGGTAGGGCATGCCGATCTTGGCGGCGCTTCCGCCCGCGACATCGCCCACTGCGAGCACCTTGTCGAAGGTGATGGTGGCGCCGTCCTCGACCTCACGGAGGTCGATGTCCACGAGATCGCCCTTCTGAACCTTGATCTGGGTGCCGCTGTCTTCGATGATCGCGTACATGAGAGTGCATCCTGGGCCCTATGGGGCCCCTTTGGGGGAAGCGACAATCATAGCGCATCCACCGCTCCGTACAAGTGGCTGGGGGGCGCCTCGGGAGCGGCTACACTTCCCGAGCATCGAGGCGGCCGCTCGGGGCGGGTCTTCCGCCGCGGGAGGAAAGTCCGAGCACGACAGGACACGGTGGTGGGTAACGCCCACCGGCCCGCTGCGGGGCCAGGGACAGTGCCACAGAGAACAGACCGCCTGCGGCTTCGGCCGTCGGTAAGGGTGAAACGGTGCGGTAAGAGCGCACCGCCCGCTGGGTGACCAGCGGGGCACGGCAAACCCCACCGCGTGCAAGTGCAAGCAGCTTCCGCCCGACCCAGTCGGGCACCCGCTGTCCGCGGGCCGTGAAGCGGGTCGCGCGCTCGAGCCCTCGGGCGACCGAGGGCCCAGAGAAATGGTCGCCACCGGGCAACCGGAACAGAACTCGGCTTATCGATGCATGCAGCGATGGGTGGCCCGAGCCGAAGAGGCCGGGCCACCCGCCTTTCCGGCGCCACGCGGCGCGACTGGCAAATCTCGGACGCGATGGGCTCGAATCGCCGTTGGGGCAATTGCGACGCCGTTCGACAACTTCGGGATTTTTGCTTGTCTTTCTGCCACGACTCGCGAAGATACGGCCCTGCAGGTGGCCCGCGGCCTTGTTGGTCGCGGGAGCGTGCAGACGCGTCCTCCCCCCGGCATGGCCGGGTCGCCCTTGGGGCGGAATCGGAGGCGCGGCCCGCAGCGTCGCACGGTCGCGGCGTTGCTGGGGCATCCCGGGTTCTCCTGTCCGCCCTCGAGCACGGCCTTCGGGAGAGCGGCAGAGGGATATGCTTTTCGGGATATGCGTTTCTCGGCGTCCCGCGCACCCCTTCAGGTGCGGGGAAGTCAGGCCTTCATCGGGCGCCGCGCGTTTCGGTCGGACCGCATCCGAGCGGCCGAGCGGAAGGTACGCGGGACCGAGCAAAGTGCAGGAAGCAGTCAGAAAGCCATGCAGAACCACTCGAACGAACAGAACGGAAACGAGCAGCACGGCGTCGGCTCAAACGGATCGGGCGCCGCGTTCGGCGGCTCGTCAGGCGGCAACAGTCACGGCGCATCAAGTCTCGACAGGCCCTCGGGGCTTGATCGGGCGGGCGCCACACAGCCAGGCGTGCAGCCGGGCGGAGGCGCGATGTCCAAGGTCACCAGTCTTCAGAACTACCACATGCTCGCCTTCCGCAAGGCGCTCCACCCCGAGTTCTTCGGAATCGAGGGTCGCCAGCGCGTGCAGCATGGCGAGTACGAGACGGAGGCCTGGATCTTCCGCGGCGGCCACAGCCTTCGCTTCCAGCTCCACGGATTCTGCATGAGCGAGGTCGTGGTCGAGCATGTCGACCAGATCCCCGATCGCGGACTGATCGCTGCGCTCCCGTGCGCGGGCGAGCGCGACTTCGAGGAGAAGGTCGCGGAGAACCTCGTCTACATGACGACCATGCAGACTGAGACGCTCTCCGACCATCTGTACCTCGGAACCTACAAGGAGATGATGCAGCACGCGCGCGAGAACGACTCGCTGTTCGCGGCATGGACCGATGCCGCGGGCAAGCCGAATCTCTCGCTGATCGATGTGCAGCACTTCCGCACCGAGGTGCATGTGCAGGGCTATCACCTCCGATCCGATTGCGGCCTGGTGCTCCGCACGCAGTCGATGGTCCAGGTCGTGCCGGTGAAGCCCGCGAAGAGCACGCGCACCGAGTCCAGGAAGTCAGACCCGCGCCGCGACGCGGGATCGCGGCGACGCTGATCGTCGAGGTGGACCCGGGCGGTGGCCGCGCTGCGCGTGGCCATCGCCGGGTCGTCTGCTGCGGGGCGCTGCGCCCGTGCGCGCAGATGGCGGACGGCGCGCAAGGGAGAGCGTGTGATGGCGCTTCAGTTCCGACACGGCCGCGTCGAAGTCGAGACCGACCTCCTTCTGGGAGTCGAGGATGTGCTCTTGCCCGAGATGCCCGAATCGGAGGGCGTGGGCGCGACCGTGCCGCAACCGACTTCCGAAGCGATCGGCGGAAGGCGATTCGAGGCGGAGCTGTTCTCGCCCTCGCGCGCGGCCTCTGGCGGCGTGGCCGATGCGGAGAGAAACTCTGCGCCCGTCGCCGAGCGATCGCCGCAGCCCGATGGGGCGCAGCGGAAGGGGGCCGAGCCTCCGGTGCCCTCATCGGCACCGCTGATCGACCACATCGTTCCTCCGGACGGCCCGTCGAAGGCCGAGCGACTTCGCCTCCTTGCGGAGCATCATGCGCGCGAGTGCCCGCACTGCACGACCGCCACCGGCCATAGAAGCATCGTGTTCGGCGAGGGCGACCCCGAAGCCGCGCTGGTGTTCGTGGGCGAGGCGCCCGGCGAGACCGAGGATCTGACCGGGCGACCCTTCGTCGGACCCGCGGGGGAGAAGCTCGATGGGATGATCGCCGCGATGGGCCTCGCCCGCGGCCAGGTCTACATCGCCAATGTCCTCAAGACGAGGCCTCCCGGGAACCGAACGCCTCTCGCGCACGAGGTCGAGCGATGCGGCCCGTATCTGCTCGCCCAGCTCGCCATCATCAGGCCGCGCGCAATCGTGACGCTTGGCGGGCCCGCATCAAAGCTTCTGCTCTCGACGGAACTTGGGATCACGAGGCTGCGCGGGGTGGTGGCGAAGGTCACGCTCGGCGCTGCAGCAGGCGCTCCATTCGAGGTGCCCGTGATGCCGACCTTCCATCCCGCCTATCTCCTGCGCAACTACACAGCCGAGGTGCGCGGACAGGTCTGGAGCGACCTCCTGCAGGTCATCGACCTGCTCGGTCTTCCCCGGCCCGCGAAGAAGCGCGCCGACGAAGCCTCGCGCGGCTGAGCGGAGCACCGGGGCAGGGTGGGCATCACCCGTGATGCCGCTCCGGAACCCGCAGGATGAGGGTGACGGGGCCGTTGTTGAGGATGTCGACCTCCATCTCGGTGCGGAAGCGGCCGGTCGAGACCTCGAGCCCCGTCGACCGGACGGCCGCAACGACCGCCTCGAAGAGCGGTTCGGCCGCCTCGGGCCTTGCCGCGCGAATGAAGCTCGGCCTGTTGCCGCCGGAGCAGTCGCCCGCGAGCGTGAACTGGCTGATCAGGAGGACCGAGCCGCCGACATCCTGCACCGAGCGGTTCATCTTGCCCGCATCGTCCTCGAAGATCCGGAGCCTCGCGATCCTCTCCCCGAGCTTCCGCGCGTGATCCGCCGAGTCGTCCGTCTCCACGCCGACGAGGACGACGAGGCCACCGCGACCTCCGAGCGCGCCGACGGTCTCTCCCGCGACGCGCACTTCTCCACGGGAGCAGCGCTGCACGACGGCGATCATGGCGGGGACCTCGGCGCTTCGAGCGCGGAAAGCGGGCGAACGCGGGGTGGCGCGTCTACGCGAGCATCGCCATGGAGGCACCCGAGACGAGCGCGTTGCCCTGCTCGTCGACGGCCTGGCGGTAGTCGACGAGTTCGATCGCAGACGGCCTCGCAAGACGCGCCGCCGCGACGAGTGCGCCGACCGAGGTCCATCGGGTCGGGTTGCGGAGTTCGCGCATCTGGGCGACGAGCGAGCCCGCGTCGGCGATGTACGACTTCATCATGGCGCGGTCATGCGACTCGACCTCGCGTCGCCTCTGGTCGCTCACGGCGGCCGGTTCCCCGAAGGCAGGCCCCGCGTGGGACAGATCGGCGCTTGCGATGAAGAGCGTCGTCCCGCCCGCGGCCGCGAGCGCGGCGCCGAGCACCTCGACGAACTCGTCGAAGCCCATGCGTGCGCCGTCCTCCATGAACAGTCCCGCGTTCGGGTCGGGGATCAGCGCGGCGACCACGGGAACATCGCCGAACAGATGCTGGATCCAAGGGAGCTGCAGCTGGATCGAGTGCTCGGGAAGGAGGTCGAGCACATCCTTGAAGAGCTTGTCTCCCGACGCGGCGCGCAGCCTCGAGACGATGTCGGCGTCCACGGGCACGCGCCCGAGCGGCGTGTCGAACGCGAGGTCGGACACCACGACGCCGTCGCCGAGTCCGAAATGGTTGCTGCCGAGGATCACGACGCGATCGGGCTTCGGCCGCTTCGCGATCGTGCGGTAGCTCGCGGCGTAGATCGGGTGGCCTCGAGCGTAGTCGAGGTGGCAGGCGACAAGCCCCGCGATCGGCTCGTCGATCTCCGCGTCCTCGGCCTCGTCGATCCACTTCTCGAGCTGCGCGCGGATCGCGGCGGCGTCTTCGCCGAGCATGCGCGTCGCGCCGATCGGAAAGGCGCCTGAAGCCGCGAGTTCCTGCTTCTTCTTCTCCTCGAGCGCCTCGCAGGTCGGACCCCAGATGAGACCGAACTCGTCGAGCTTCGCGACGAGCTCCTGCAGCGGCTTCGGGTCCGTGGCCTTGATGGTCGTGAGGATCTCGTCGAGCGTGCGCTCGCCGTTGAAGAGCTGCATCACCTGGAAGGCGGGCGGCGGCACCACCATCATCTGTCCCTGGAGCATCAAGGGATCCTGAAGTCCGAGAAACAGCTGGTTGTCCTTCTGGAGCGGCACGGGATGGATGCGGCGGAGGGCGGGGCGCTGGAGATGCTCTGGAAGGGTGCTGCTCGACATGGGAGACTCTTGTGGTGGACGCCGGGAAGTTCGTTGAGGCCGCCCGGCGGCGGTGCAGGCTCTGATCCCGCGGATCGGCCTGCGCAGGCGCAGAAACTCGGGGACGCGAGTGTATCCGCGGCGAACCTTCTCGGCGGCCGCCGCTCTGCAAGTGACGGTTAGAATCGGAAACTTGGCAACGCGGGCCAAAGGGGCTCGGTATGCCGTCCGATACACCCACTCCGCAGAGTGGGTTGTCCTGTCGGTGCCGTCACGGCGCGTGCCGTGCGGGACTCGCGGGGCGGCCGAGGAGGGACCTCGGCGAGACGATGCACGGAGCCGCGTCTGCCTTCCTCGGCGGGCGGCTCGAACGCCCGATGCGCGCGCGACTGCAATTCTGAAGGAACATCACCATGAGACTCGACCGTTCATGCCTCGGCTTCCGCACCGCTGCGATCGCAGCCTCGTGCATTGTCTTCTCGCTCGGCGTTCCCGCCTTCGCGGCCGCCGCCGCTCAGGACAAGCCTGCGGTTCCCACCAAGCCCGCGGCGGCTGAGCAGCCCGCCAAGCAGGCCGCCCCGGCGAAGCCCGCGCAGCGACCGACCAACACGCTGCCCGCACGCGGAGGCGCGACCGGCACGACGGACGCGGTGACCGTGGCGGACGACGGCAAGCTTCAGGCCGACACGGCGTCGAAGGCGCCTCCGCCAAGCCTCTCGCCCTCACAGGACGCCGCGACGCGCGGCGGCGCGGCTCCCGCTCCGACCTTCGACCCGAACCAGCCGCCGGCGGTGGAGTTCGATCCGCCGATCGCGGACATGGGCGAGATGATCGCCGGCGTCGCACAGACGATGACCGTGAAGATCCGCAACATCTCGAAGGATCCGATCCGCATCACGAAGGCGATCGCCAACTGCGGCTGCACCACCCCCTCGTGGCCGAAGGATCCGATCGCGCCCGGCGCGACTGGCGACATCGAGGTCTCGATGAAGCCTGGCGAGAAGGCGGGGATCCGCATGAGCAAGCAGGTGACCTTCCAGTTCGAGAACCATCCGCCGGCGACCCTGAAGGTCGAGGGCGATGTGATCGCGTTCGTGACGATCGCGCCTGACATGCTGAACGAGCCCGCCGAGGGCGCCGCCGCGGAGAAGACGGAAGTCGTCCTCGAGTCGACCGACGGCGCCGCCTTCCTCGTCACCTCGGTGGCTCCTCCCGTCATCAAGAACCTGCCGACCGAGCCGGCCACGCGCCATGTGCTCGAGTTCGACTGGGCGACCTGGCGCGAGACCGGTCGCCAGATGCGCGTCACCTTCAACACCGACAACCCGAAGGCCGCGCGTCTCACGACCGTGGTGCGCCGCGCGCTCGCGAAGGACGGACCCACGGCGCCGACCGCGCCGACCCGCGCCGCCGCGAACCTCGGAACGACCGACCTGATCACCGCGGTGCGCGCAGGCGACCTCGACAAGGTGAGCACGCTCATCGCGGGTGGCGCGGACGTGAACGAGATCGACAACGCCGGAAGCCGCACGGCGCTCTACTGGGCGACGCGTGCGGGCAACATGAAGGCCATGCAGATGCTCGTCGACGCGGGCGCCGATCCGAATCTCGCCGACCGCAGCGGTCGCACGAGCGTGTGGGCGGCGGTCGAGTTCGGCGTCGACGCCTTGCGCTTCATCGCGGACCACGGCGGCGATCTCGCGAAGCGCGACACGATGAAGTCGACGCCGCTGCTCTGGGCCGCGGGGTTCGGCTCGGCCGACACCGTGCGCTTCCTCCTCGAGAAGGGCGCCGACATCAAGACGGTCGACGACAACGGCTGGTCCGCGCTCATCTGGGCGGCCGGCCTCGGCCAGCCCGAGAGCGTGAAGGTTCTCCTCGATGCGGGCGCCGCGCTCGATGTGGCGGACAAGCAGACGGGCGACACGCCGCTCCTCCGCGCGGCGCGCACGGGCAAGATCGAGAACCTCAAGTTCATCGTCGACGCGAAGCCGGACCTCGCCGCGCGCAACAAGAACAACCAGACCGCGCTTCACCTCGCCGCGCAGAGCGGGGTGGCGGAGAAGGTCGCGATCCTGCTTGCCGCGGGGGTCGACCCCGCCGCCACGGATCTCCGCAACTGGACGGCCCTCGATCATGCGATGGCGCGCACCACCGGTGACAAGAGCAAGCTCATCGAGCTGCTCAAGCCCGTCAGCCCCGCGCCATCCGTGACGGAGCCGGGGAAGGGCAAGGGCGCCGCAGCCAAGCCCTGAGCGGGGACGAGCCGGCGGCAGATGCACATCACGACGACGGCGCGTCCCCCGGGCGCGCCGTCGTCCGTTTCCGCGGTTGATCTACACTGCATGCCCGCACTCCGAACACGACAGGAGCCCTCATGAGCACCCTCGCCTCCACCGAAGCCGTGTCCTTGTCCGAATCGCCCGCCGTCGCGGCCCTTGTCACGCACCTTCAGGAGGCGTCTCTGCTGGCCTCCTCGAACGCGCTCCTCGACTGGGATCAGGAGACCACGATGCCCGCAGGCGGGCTCGAGTGGCGCGCGCGCCAGCAGGCGCTCCTTGCGCGCATCGTGCACGAGCGGGTCAGCTCGCTCGAGCGCCGCGACCTCATCGAGGCGGTCGAGTCGGATGCGGACGCGATGGCGGATGCGGCCGTCGCGGCGATGGTGCGCGAGGCGCGCCGCGACCACGAGAAGGCCACGAAGCTCCCGACCTCGCTTGTCGAGGAGATGGCGAAGACCTCGAGCATGGCGAAGCATGAATGGGCGCTTGCCCGCGAGAAGAGCGACTTCGCGCGGTTCGCGCCATGGCTCGGGAAGCTCGTCGGTCTTCTCCGCGCGCAGGCCGACTGCTACGGCTTCGCGCAGGGCGGCGAGCGCTGGGACGCGCTTGCCGACCTCTACGAGCCCGGCTGCACGGCGAAGGGCGTGTCCGCCGTGTTCGAACCGCTGCGCCCACGGCTCCAGCGCCTCGTCGCGGATCTCACCGCGTCGACCGTGCGCCCGCCCTCCGGGTTCAATGAGTTCGCCGTCGCGATTCCCGCGCAGGAGGCGCTCTCGCGCTTCGTCGCCGAGAGGATCGGCTTCGACTTCCACCGCGGTCGACTCGACCGCTCGACGCATCCGTTCTGCTCGGGCACGCATTGCAACGACGTGCGCCTGACCACGCGGTACAACGAGACCTGCGTGAACGACGCGCTCGGCTCGACCATGCACGAGGCGGGCCACGGGATCTACGAGCAAGGGCTTCCGTTCGCCCGCGTCGGCACGCCGCTCGGCGAGTCCGTGTCGCTCGGGATCCACGAGAGCCAGAGCCGCATGTGGGAGAACCAGGTCGGGCGAAGCCGCGCGTTCTGGGCCTGGCTCCACCGCGAGCTCCCCGCGGTGATCGGGGCCGACGGCGCGCGATTCTCGCTCGACGAGCTCTACGGAGCCGCGAACGTGGTCGAGCCCGGCTTCATCCGCGTCGAGAGCGACGAGGCGACCTACAACCTGCACATCATGGTGCGCTTCGAGATCGAGCGGGCCGTCATCGGCGGGAGCCTCGAGGTCGCGGGAATCCCGAGCGTGTGGAACAGGCTCTACAAGGAGTATCTCGGCCTCGATGTGCCCGACGACCGACGCGGCTGCCTGCAGGACATCCACTGGTCGATGGGCGCGATGGGCTACTTCCCGACCTATACGCTGGGGAACCTCTACGCATCGCAGTTCTTCGAGGCGGCGTGCGCCGAGATCCCCGGGCTCGTCGAGGGATTCGCGCGCGGCGAGTTCGCGCCGCTCAAGGCGTGGCTCAACTCCAACATCCACGCGCATGGGCGACGCTTCACGCCTTCTGAACTCGTGGAGCGGGTGACGGGCAAGCCGCTCTCCGCGGAGCCGCTCATGCGCCACCTCGAGGGCAAGCTGCGGCCTCTCCACGGGATCTGACGGGCGGCCGTGCGCAGGGTTCCGACGGCGTGTGAGAATCCCGCGGCGGTTCTTGCTACACTTGTGATCTTTCCCCATTTTCGGGGTGATTTCACATGGCCGACCCCACGCTCCGCAACATCGCCATCATCGCCCATGTCGACCATGGGAAGACCACCCTCGTCGACGCCATGCTCTCGCAGTCAGGGGTGGTGTCGCTCGGCGAGGGCGGCGAGGTCTGCGTCATGGACTCGAACCCGCTCGAGCGCGAGCGTGGCATCACGATCCTCGCGAAGAACTGCGCGGTGACCTACACGATCCGCGAGGGCAAGCACCGCGGCGAGGTCTACCGCGTCAACATCCTCGACACCCCGGGCCACGCCGACTTCGGCGGCGAGGTCGAGCGCGTCCTCCGCATGGCCGACGGCTGCCTGCTCCTCGTCGATGCGCTCGAGGGCCCGATGCCGCAGACGCGGTTCGTCCTCTCGAAGGCGCTCGAGCTCGGCCTGAAGCCGATCGTCGTCATCAACAAGTGCGACAAGCCCGAGGCGCGCGTGCAGGGGGTCGTCAACGAGGTGTTCGACCTCCTCGTCGACCTCGGCGCCGACGACCATGCGCTCGACTTCCCCATCATCTACGCG
>CAYMSD010000080.1:0-15796 GCA_964393015.1 uncultured Klebsiella sp. | reverse complement strand
TTCGCCGCAAGCGCGAACGGCCCGCGCAGCTCGAGCATGCGCTGCGCGGCGAGCACCAGCGTGTACTCTTCGCCGATGTAGCGGCCGTTCTCGTCGACGATCGCGAGGCGGTCTGCGTCCGGGTCCTGCGCGAAGCCGCATGCGGCGCGTCCGTTCTCGGCGCGCACCTTCGCGGCGAGGTCGCCGAGGTTCTCCGCGGTCGGCTCGGGCGTGTGGCCGAAGATCCCCGTCATTTCGCCGTAGATGTGCGTGACGCCGCAGCCGAGCGCGTCGAGCATCATGCGCCCGCCCGCGCAGCCCGACGCGTTCACGCTGTCGAGGACGACATGCAGCTTCTTCGCGCGGATGCGCGCGGCCGCGCCGCCTGCGCCGCCGAGCACCTCGACGACGCGGTCGACATGGCGCTGCGCGGCGCTTGCGTCGGTCGAGATCGCGCCGATCCCAAGCGGCTCTGCGAACGCGATGTCGGCCGCCTTGAAGCGCGCGATGATCGCCTCCGCGACCGGCTTCGGCGGCGCGAGGCCGTCGCCATCGAGGCACTTGAGGCCGTTCCACTCGATCGGGTTGTGGCTGGCGGTGACCGCCATGCCGCCGTCTGCCCCGAGCGCGCGGATCATGAGCCCGACCGTCGGGGTCATCGCCACGCCGATGTCGACGACATCGCAGCCGACCGACGCGAGCGCACCCTGCACGGCGCGGGCGAGCGACTCGCCGCCGAAGCGGCCGTCGCGCGCGACCACCAGCTTCGGCCGCCGCCCCGCGACGAGCGTGCGGATGTGCGAGCCGAAGGCGGCTGCGAAGGTCGCCGCGACCACGGGGGTCATCGTCTTCCCGACGATGCCGCGGGCGCCTGAGACGGAGAGCATGAGGGGAGCGTCGGCGGGGGCGCTGGACATGGCTGCGAGTGTAGAGCCGCGCACCGCCGCCGTGGAAGGCGGGGCGGCTACACTCGCGCCGCCCGATGAACCACGAGCCGTCCAACTACGCGATCGAGGTCGAGACCTCGTTCGCCGCAGCGCACGCCATCGTGCTCGGCGGCGTGCGCGAGCGTCTCCATGGCCACAACTGGCGCGTGCAGGTCTCCGTCGCGGGCGACGGCCTCGACCACGAGGAGCTCCTCTGCGACTTCCACGCCGTCGAGGGATTCCTCCGCGAGGCGGTCGAGCCGTTCCGCGACGGGAACCTCAACGAGACCCCGCCCTTCGACCGGATCAACCCGACCGCCGAGGCGCTCGCGCGTCATGTGCAGCGCGCGCTCTCGCTGCGGATCTCCACGCTTTCGCCGAGGCTCCGCGTCGAATGGACGCGCGTGACCGAGGCCCCCGGCTGCGTCGCCGTTGCGCGCGGCACGAAGGATTGAACCCGCGCGCACGAACGCGCGCCTGACAGACGCAGGGAAGCCCATGCCGCAGACGAAGTCCTCCCGAAACCAGGACGCACCGCGCGTGACAGCGCCCAACGATGTGGTGCCCACCGGCCCCGAGGATCCCGCGCGCTTCCTCAACCGCGACCTCCAGTGGCTCGAGTTCAACCGCCGCGTCCTCGCGCAGGCGATCGATGCGCGCAATCCGCTCCTCGAGCGCGTGCGCTTCCTCTCGATCTTCGGCTCGAACCTCGACGAGTT
The DNA here is from genome assembly GCA_964393015.1 of uncultured Klebsiella sp. GTDB lineage: Bacteria > Planctomycetota > Phycisphaerae > Phycisphaerales > SM1A02 > QWPT01. The sequence continues at coordinate 14,172 of CAYMSD010000080.1, read as the reverse complement.
CTTCATGAAGCGCGTGGGCGGCCTGCGCAGGCAGATCGACGCGGGCGTGGGAAGCCCCCCGTGGGAGCCGCTCTCGCCCTCCGAGCAGCTCGTCCTGATCCGCCGCCGCGTGCTCGAGCAGACGGCGCTCGCGACGCGCGCCTTCCGCGAGACGCTGGTGCCGCTCCTCGCCGAGCACAAGGTCGAGCTCCTCGGGTGGAACGAGCTCACGGAGACCGAGCGCATCGAGGCGGAGCGCTGGTACCGCCGCAACATCTTCCCGATCCTCACGCCGCTCGCGGTCGACCCGGGGCACAGGTTTCCGTTCATCTCGAACATGTCGATCTCGCTCGGCGTCCTGCTGCGCCGCCCCGGAGAGAGCGAGGCGCTCTTCGCGCGCGTCAAGGTGCCCGAGATCGGCGGCAAGCTCTACCGCTTCGGCTCGTCGCGGCGCTTCGTGTCGCTGCAGGAGATCATCGCCCACAACCTCGACGACCTCTTCCCCGGGATGGAGATCTCGGAGGTCCTTCCCTTCCGCGTGACGCGCAACGCGGAGACGGAGCGCGACAACGAGGACGCCGAGGACCTGCTCGAGCAGATCCAGCAGCAGCTCCGCGAGCGGCGCTTCGCGCGCGTGGTGCGCCTCGAGATCGGCGCGCGCCCGAGCGAGCGCATCATGCGCTTCCTCGAGGACGAGCTCCAGCTCGGCGAGGACGACATCTACGAGACAGACGGCACGCTCGACTGGGGCACGCTCGGCGAGATCGCCGACCTCGAGATGCCCGAGCAGCGCTGGTCGAAGTGGACGCCCATCGCGCCGCATGGGCTCGAGGACGACGACGCCGACATCTTCGCGATGATCCGCGCGGGCGACCTCCTCGTGCAGCATCCCTACGAGAGCTTCGACCACTCGGTCGAGCACTTCATCGAGCAGGCCGCGGCCGATCCGAAGGTGGTCGCGATCAAGCAGGCGCTCTACCGGACGAGCGGCGACTCGCCGTTCATCCCGAGCCTCATCCGCGCGGCGGAGAGCGGGAAGCAGGTCGCCGTGCTCGTCGAGCTGCGTGCACGCTTCGACGAGGCGCGCAACATCCTGTGGGCGCGCAAGCTCGAGGACGCGGGCGTGCACGTGGCCTACGGCGTCGTCGGCTACAAGACGCACACCAAGGTCGCGCTCGTGGTGCGGCAGGAGCAGGGCGGGCTCCGCTCCTACGCGCACATCGGCACGGGCAACTACAACTCGAAGACCGCACGGCTCTACGAGGACCTCGGCCTCTTCACCTGCGATTCCGCGATCACGGAGGACCTCGTCGGGCTCTTCAACTACATGACGGGCCGCAGCCGCCAGACCGAGTACCAGAAGCTGCTCGTCGCGCCCGTCGCCATGAAGCGGCGCTTCATCGAGCTGATCGAGCGCGAGGGCGCCATCGCGCGCTCGGGCGGCAAGGGCCGCATCGTCGCCAAGATGAACCAGCTCGAGGACCGCAGCGTGACGGACGCGCTCTACCGCGCCGCGATGGACGGCGCGCGCATCGACCTCGTCGTGCGCGGGTTCTGCTGCATCCGTCCGGGCGTGCCGGGGCTGAGCGAGAACATCCGCGTGACCTCCACGATCGGACGCTTCCTCGAGCACAGCCGCATCTTCTGGTTCGGGAACGGGAAGGCCGACCCGCTCGACGGCGACTTCTACATCGGGAGCGCCGACTGGATGTACCGCAACCTCAACACGCGCGTCGAGTGCGCGGCGCCGATCGAGCAGCGCGCGCACCGCGAGCGGCTCTGGCGGATCCTGCAGCTCCATCTCACCGACAGGCGCCAGCGCTGGGAGATGCGCGCCGACGGCGCGTACACGCTCGCAGACCCCGACGCCGTGCATGCGGTGGGCGACGACGCCGCGCTCCTCGGCACGCACCAGCTGTTGATGCTGGACGCGCTCGAGATGAAGAGACGCGCAGACGAGGCGGGCATCGGCGCGGCTTGACGGCGCGGTCGTGGCTTGGGCGGTCGTGGTTTGAGCGGTCGCCGCTGCGGCGGCTCCCTCTGGCGTGGATTACGGGCGTGTGGGGTCGGCAGGCCATGAGTGCCCGCAGACGCGAGTCTGCGGAACCGTTCGCGTCGGAGTCGACGGCTGACATCATCCGTTCCGCATGCTGAAGCATGCGGGCACCCGGGATTTCGGAGTCGCACGGTTCGGATCGTCGGAGGCGGCCACCCGGCCCTTCGGTGCCGCCAGAGGACGCCACCGCAGCCGCGACCGCTCCGACTTCGCCGCTACCACACCGCGCGGCGCGGTGCCGCCGTGCCGACGAGCCGCAGCGGGATCACCTCGTCGCCCTCGATCGACAGCGTCGCGTCGTCGTCGGCGAGCAGCGTGAAGTCGAGGTGCGCGCGGCGGAGGATCCAGCCGTTCTCGTACTCGAGCGTGAACATCCCGACGGGGTTGCCCTCGCCGTCGACAGGACCGCGCGCCCCGTCGAGGAGCACGCGCTCGTCGCCGTCGCCTGCGCGGATGAGGAGCAGCTCCTCCTCGCGGTCGAGCCGCAGCGTCAGCACCGTGCCTGCGGCGTCGGTGATGCTGAACTCGTCGGTCTGCACGAAGCGGTCGAGCGGGTTCGTCGGAATCGGCCCGAAGGCGACGCCGGTGCGCACGAGCGTGAGCGTGCGCTGCATCACCATGCGGCCCACGACATGCGTCGACGCCTGCTCGACGGTCGCCTGGTAGGTGCGGAAGCTCGCCTGCAGCGCGAGGATCGTCGCCGCGAGGATCGCGGCCGAGATCGCGAGCGCGAGCAGCATCTCGACGAGCGTGAACGCGCGGCGCGCGCTTCGGGCGCGCACCCGTCGGCCGCGCGCGTTCATGCCGCACCCCCTTCGCGATAGCTGTTGGGAAGCGGCTCGACGAAGATCGGCCACGGCACGCCGTCGGGAAGCCGCGCCTCGGGGTCGTAGCGGAGCCGGATCTCGCCGAAGCCCGTGAATCCCGCATCGCCCGGGAGGGCGCCCTCGCCGTCGCCGTCTGCCGCGCCGAAGTAGCCGATCGTCGTGTTGAACGCCTCGGGCTGCCCGTTGTAGGAGAGCGGCCCCTCGCCCGCAACGGGCCGGAAGGTCGTGAGGAGCGTGCCCACGACATCGGCCGTGCCTCGGATGTCGATGATTCCGCCGATGATCGTCCCGCGCAGGCGGACGCGCGCCGTGAGGTCGGGATCCGCGTCGACCTCGTTCGAGAAGTTGCCGACATCGACCGACCATCCCGGCAGCATGATCGAGCTCCGCTGCACGCGGTCGAGCATGTCCGCGCCGAGCGTGAGGAGCTGCGCGCGCAGCGTGGCGCCATCGGGCTGGAGGTCGATCTCGGGGTCGTTTGGATCGCTGAAGAACCGCGTCGACCCCGTGATCTGGATCTTGTTGCGCCAGTGCGTGTACTGCTGCGGCGTGTCGCCTGCGATCGCGCCGAGGAAGGTGCATCCGTCGAAGCGGATCGAGTTCGAGTGCGTGCGCGTGTCTGTGAGCGTGTTCGCGCCGAACGACGCCGTGACGGACGGGAAGCGCAGCGCGTAGCTCGCGCTCGGGCCGCTTCCCGTCTGCTTGAGCGAGCCCGCGTAGTTCCAGTTCATGTCGGTGCAGGCGCTCTCGGTCTGGATGTAGACCGTCCCGATGAAGGTGCAGTTCCTGAAGAGCGCGTTCGTGCCCGTCGGGATCCGCACATTGGTGAAGGTCATGTCCTCGTAGATCGGACGCTGGTAGAAGTCGTACGCGGTCGTCGAGCCGAACGGAACAGGCTCGAACGGCGCGCTCGCCGCGGGCGTGAAGGTGCCGCCGTTCGTGATGCCCGCGGTGACCGCGGACGCGAAGTTTCCCGTCACGTTCGTCGAGAACCATGCGGCGGAATCCGCGAAGTCCGCCGTCGTGATCTCCCGCAGCTCGTTGGCGGGAACCTCGAAGCGCACGGGCGGCGTGTCGGGCGCGGGGCGAATCGGCCCCTGTGCGATGCGCTGCCACGACTCGCCCGCCACGGCCTCCCAGCCGTCGCGGCTCACGGCGAACCCGAGGGTGCCGTGCACCTTGCCGTATCGGTCGAGCCGGTCGAGGACTCCGTCGGAGAAGCCCATGGCGACATCGCGCGCGTCGACGACGCCGTCGCCGTCGCGGTCGGGGACCGCGAGGTCGATGAGTCGCGCCAGCTGGTCGTCGACGCCGCCGAACTCGACCGCGAGGCCTCCGAGGCCGGCGGCCGCAGCGCGGTCCGCGTCCCACACCACGCGGGCGTCGCTGTTGAGGTCGTACTCGTCGAGGAAGAGGTCGAACTCGTCGACGAAGCCGTCGCCGTCGTTGTCGGTGAAGTCGGTGCCGAGCCCGGCGCTCTCGCTCGAGTGGCCGGGGCGCAGACGACCGTCGCCGTCCGCGTCGTTCGCCGCCACGCGCTCGGCGAAGAGATCGATCCGCGTCGTGAGCGCCGTCGAGAGGAAGCGGAAGTCGCTGCGCATGCGCAGCGGGTCGCCGTTCTCCGCGGTGAGTTCGCCCTCCTCCGTGCCGTAGCGCGTGCCGAGCGGGCCCTCGACGAGCACGTTCTTGCCGATCATCACGCGGTTCGCGCTGAGGACCGCGTACTCGATGCGCTTTCCCATGCGGAACTCCATCGAGATGGAGCGGCGCACGTCGAGGTCGGCGCCGATGCTCGTGACGCGGATGTTGGGCGTCCCCGCCACGCGCTCGTAGACGAGCTGGAACCACGAGGTGTCGACGCCCGCCTCGAGGCGCAGCGGCCGTGTGACGAGGCGGCCGTTCGCGAGGAGCGGAAGCAGCTCGTGCTCAACGAGCGGCGCGAACGCGCTGCCGTCTGCGTCGTGCGCGTTGCGAAGCGCGCCCGCCAGCCCCGCGGGCGCTCCATCCTCGGTGTAGCCCTGCGCGGCCTCCACGGTGACCGTGCCGTCCGCGAGCGACCAGGTGCCGCTCCAGAGCCTGTCCGCGAAGCTTGCGTCGATGACGCCGCGCGACACGACGAAGCGCCGCGACTCGCGCTCGAGCCGCTTCGCTGCGAAGACGAGGCCGCTCTCGGCCGCGCCCTGCGCGCGCATCACGCGCAGCGCGCTGTCCGCGGCGCGGACATTGCCCTGCGACACGACGGCCATGGCCGCCGCGAGCGCGCCGAAGACCGCGAGAAAGAGCATGGCGAGGATGCTCGCCATGCCGCGGCGCGACGACCGCGCGCCCGCGCCTCTGCCCGCGCGCCGCATCGTTCGCATGGTCGTGCCTCGGTTCGTCCGCTTGGTCATCGCTTCCGCGCGCTCCCGTCGTTCAGAGTCTCGCCCTCGCCCGCACCCTCGCCCTCACCCTCGGCTCGCTCATCGGGGCGCAAGCCAGGTCACGCGCGCCATCTCGCGCGCGTCCTCCTCGCCCGGCGCCGTGAACTCGACGACGACCGTGACCCGCACCATGTCGCTCGCGCCAGCGTCGACGACCTCGGTCAGGTCGAAGTCGTCCACGAACTCGACCGCGACGCGCTGCGTCCATCCGTCCATGTCCGCGATCGGCGCGCCGAGCGCGGAGATCGGGCCCGAGCCGTCGAGCCACGAGAACACCGCGCCGTCGAAGTCGTCGAGGTCGTCGAAGTCGGCGACGCCGTCCTCGCCCGTCTCGGCGCCCCAGACATCGTCGCCGGTGACAGGGTCCGTCGCGGGCATGCGCATCGTGAGCTCGCGCAGCTCGTTCCCGAGCCGCTGCGCCGCGCTCGAGAGCGTCGACCACTCGTTCTGCGCGATGAACGCGCGCTGCGCCACGATCATCGCGACCATGCCCGTGCCGAGCACCATCGTCGCGAGCGCGGCCTCGATGAGCGTGAAGCCCCTCGCGCGGCGCGGCGTGCGTCGGGCTGGCTTCGTCGAGGTTGGCCGTGTCGCGCCCGTGGTCATCGCGTGCATCGCCTACTTCCCCGACGCGAGGTTCGACATCTTGAAGATCGGGAGGATGATCGCCATGGCGATGAAGCCGACGATCGAGCCCATGAGGACGATCATGATCGGCTCGATCATGCCCGTCACGGCCTTGATGGCGTCGCGCAGCGCCTTGGCGTAGTAGCCGGAGATCTCGTCGAGCACCTCGCCGAGGCGGCCCGACTCCTCGCCCGCCGAGATCATCTGCACCACGGAGCGCGGCAGGAGCGGGCTGCGCGCAAGCTGCGTCTGCAGCTGCTTGCCCTGCTTGACGGAGCTGTGCACCGAGCGCCAGAGCCGCCTGTAGTGGCGGTTTCCCGCGACATCGCCCGTGATCGCCAGCGTGTCGAGCATGGGGACGCCCGCGTTGAGGAGCTCGCCCATCGTCTGCAGCGAGCGGCTCAGGTAGAGCGCGCGGAACATGCGCTTGAGGACGGGCGCCGAGATCTTGAAGCGGTCCCACCAGAAGCCGCCGAACTCTGTGCGGATGAAGCTGAGGAACCCGATCGCCGTCGCCGCGACGCCCGCGAGGATCAGCCACCAGTACTCGATCATGAACTTCGAGAGGCCGAGGAGGAAGATCGTCGGCCCGGGCAGCGCCTCCTCCTTGCCCTTGAAGACCCCCGCGAAGCTCGGGAGCACGAAGGTGAGGAGGAACACCGTGGTGCCGATCGCCATGAGGGCGATGATGCCGGGGTAGATGCTCGCGCCCACGACCATGCGCCGCGTCTCCGCCTCCTGCGCGAGGTAGTTCGCGATGCGGTCGAGCATGCGTCCGAACGAGCCCGACATCTCGGAGGCGCGCACCATGCTCACGTAGAGCGGGCCGAAGAGCTTCGGATGGCGCGCGATCGCCTCGCTGAACTGCCGGCCGCTCTCGACATCGCCCTTGATCTGCATGAGGATCCGCTTGAACTTCGCGTTCGCCACCTGCTCCGCGATCCCCTCGAGCGCGGAGCGGATGGAGATGCCCGCGCGGATCATCACCGCGAGCTGCGTGGTGAAGTCGAGGATGTCCTTCTGCGACGGGCCTGCGGAGAACGAGAGCGACTCGTTGAGGCGCTTCCACGCGCTCTCGCCGCCCGCGGCGGGCGCAAGCTGCAGGATGTGGTCGCCGCGGCCGCGCAGCGTCTGCGCGGCGCTGGCCACGCTCTCCGCGGCAAGCACGCCGCCCACGGTCTCCCCGCGGGCGTTGCGAACCTGGAAGCGGTACTGCTGGACGGGCATGGTTCGTGGCGTGGTCGTTCGTCGTTCGCGGCGCGGGCGTCAGGCCGCGAGCATGCGCTCGAGCTTCTCCGGCGCCGCGGCCTGCGCCACGGCGTCGTCCTTCGTGATGAGTCCGTTGAGGTAGAGCTCCGCGATCGCGGTGTCGAGCGAGCGCATGCCGAGCGCGCGGCTCGTCTGGATCACGTTGGCGATCTCGTAGGTGCGCGCCTCGCGGATGATGTTGCGCACGGCGGGCGTGCACAGGAGGACCTCGACCGCGGGCACCATGCCCTTGCCGTCCGCGCGGCGGAAGAGGGTCTGCGAGAGCACGGCCTGCAGCGTGTTCGCGAGCATGGTGCGGATCTGGTTCTGCTGCCCCGTCGGATACATGTCGACGATGCGCTCGACCGTCTGCGCCGCGTTCACGGTGTGCAGCGTCGAGAGGACGAGGTGCCCCGTCTCGGCCGCGGTGATGGCGAGGGCGGCGGTCTCGAGGTCGCGCATCTCGCCGACGAGGATGATGTCGGGGTCCTGCCGCAGCGCGTGCTTGAGGCCGCTCGCGAAGGTGGGCATGTCGGTGCCGAGCTCGCGCTGCTCGATGAGGCAGCGCTCGCTCTCGAAGGTGTACTCGACGGGATCCTCGAGCGTGATGATGTGCTTCTTGTAGCGCTCGTTCATCGCCTGGATCATGGCGGCGAGCGTGGTCGACTTGCCCGAGCCCGTGTCGCCCGTCACCAGGACGAGGCCGCGCGGCAGATAGGTGAGGCGCGTGATCACGTCGGGCAGGCTCAGGCTCGAGAGCGCGGGGACGCCCGTGCGGATCGCGCGCATGGCGAGCGCCACCTTGCCGCGCTGGAGGTGCGCGTTCACGCGGTAGCGGCGAAGGCCCTTGACCTCATAGGAGAAGTCGAGGTCGAGCTCGCGCTCGAAGGTCTCGAACTGGTGCCTGGTGACGATCTCGGCGAGGATGCGGCGCATGCCGTCCGCGTCGACCGGCTCGAGCGGAAGCGCCTGGATCACCGTGCGGCAGCGCACCATCGGCGACATGTCGGCGACGAGGTGGATGTCGGAGGCATCGAGCTCGTGCGCGCACCGCAGGATGTCGTTGAGTTCGTTCGATTCCGCCACGGAAAGACCCTCCCACCACGATCGATGGACCGCCGACGAGGCGTGGAGGAGATCGGCCGAGCGCCGCGTGGCGGTGAGCCCGTGGAGAGGGCGGTTCCCAAATGCGGCGGTCGCCGTGCGTGCGGCGCCGATTGCGCGGCGGGCGCGGAAGGGGAGGTCTGTGCGGTCTGTGCGGGTTGCGACGCCCGCGCAGGGGTTGGCCCGCGCGTCAGGGCGCTGCCGCGGCTGCGGTCGGCACAGCCCCCGCGCCCGAGAAGCCCACCTCGGTCCTCAGGATGCCCGCCTCGTAGAGGATGCGGGCGAACGACTGCGGATCGCGGTATCGGAGCGTCCCCTCGACACGCCACCCCCGTGCCCCGGCGCCGCCCGGCGCGCCTGCGACGCTCGCGGAGGGAAGCACGGCGGGGATCACCGCCTCGACAGGGCGGCCCGGGGGGAGCGCGCGCTGCGCCGACCACACGCCGTCGTAGCGCGCGCCGTCGTCGAGGATGACCGAGTAGTCGTAGCGCACGAGCTCGACCTCGTCGCGGCCGGGGTTCACGAGCTCGAGCACGATGCCCACCTCGGTCGCGTCGGCCGTCGCCTTGCCGAGCCGGAGCTCCGATGCGGAGACGGTCGGGCGCACGATGCCGCAGCCGGCCGCGAAGAGCGCGGCCGTGGCGACGGGCAGCGCTGCGGTGCGCAGGACGGAACGGCTCCCTGTTTCGAAGGTCGCTGTCATCGCGGCGCACTGTAGCGGGGAACCTCCGACATGTCGTGGAACCGCTACGCTTCGCGACATGCCAGGGATGCGCCACGATTCCCGCGCGATGCGCGCCGAAGAGCCCGCGCGGGCGGTTCGGTGCGGCGCGGGAATCCTCGTGGCGGCCGTGGCGGTGGCGCTCGCGACGGCGCCGTTGCAGCGCGCGGCGTCCGCACAGGAGACGGTGCCCGCGATCGCGGACTCGCCGACCGCGCAGACCCTCTTCGACGACGCCGTGTCGCAGGCGGCGGGAAACCCCGCGGAGGCGGCCCGCCTCGTGCGACGGCTGCTCGACGAGTATCGCGGGCAGGTGCTGCGCGTGGCGCGCGACCCGGACGAGCGCTTCGCGAGCGTCGCGGACGAGGCGGAGCGGCTGCTGCTCGCGAACCCAGAGGTCCTCGCGCGCTTCCGCGCCGCGGAGGGGCGCGCCGCCGAGCGGCTGCTCGAGTCGGAGGGCGCTCGCGCGACCGCTGCGTCGCGCAGGCTCACGCGGGCGGGGCTGGTGGCGTCGCTCGCGCTTGCGGAGCGCGCGCTCCTGCGCGACGCGCCAGACGAGGCGCGGGCGATCCTCTCGCGCGTGGCGTCGCACCCGGATCTGTCCGGACGCGAGCGCGTTGCCTTCGAGGCCCTCGGCGCGATGGCCGCGCGACGGATCGGCGACATGGCGTCGGCGGACGCCGCACGGCGAAGGCTCGAGGGACTTCGCGACGGCGCCGCGCCCGAACTCGTCGCGGAGATCGACCGTGCGCGCGCGCAGATCGAGCGAACCGCCGCACGCGCCGCGGGCGCGACGGCGCGGAGCCCGCTCGTCGCAGGCGGCGTGGCGGAGGTCCCCAGCTCCGACTGGCGCGAGATCTGGTCGATCGAGCTCGACGCGACGCTCTTCCGCCGCATCTTCGACGGCGCCGCCTCGGCGGTCGGCGCGCGCACCATCGAGCGCGCCCGCCAGGACGCGAACTGGATGACGGCGGTTCCGACCGTGCTCGGCCGCACGGTGTATCTCTGCGAAGGGCAGCGCGTGCGCGCGGTGGATGTCGACTCGCGCGACGAGCGTTGGTCGCGTCCGCTCGGCGGGGTCGGCGTCGAGCGCGATGTCGGCGGGGCGGTCGACCTCTCCGCGATCGCCGTCGACGAGGGCGCGCTCGTCGTCTTCGGCGGCCATGCCTTCCCGAACGCCCGCAGCGGCCCCGCGCGCGTGTGGTGCCTCGAGCCGGCGGACGGCGCCGTGCGGTGGTCGGTCGACCTCGACGGACACGAGCGCCGCAGCGACTTCGAGGGCCTCTACCCCGTCGGTGCGCCGCTCCTCCTTCCCGAGGTCGTCGTCATCGCCGCGCGGAAGTCGACGCAGCGCCTCGAGCAGGTCGACTGGATCGTGGCGCTCGACAGGGCCGATGGCTCCGTGCGCTGGGCGAGCACGGTCGCGGGTGCGCCGAGCACGCGCATGACCGCCGCGCGTCGCCACGCGGGCCTCGCGCGCGATGGCGACGCGGTCGTCGTCTCGAGCCCGCTCGGCGTGACGGCCCGCATCCGCGCGGACGACGGCTCGATCGAATGGCTGCGAAGGGTGCCGGTGCCGCTGCGCGAGACGCGTGGCTCGACCGAGCCGTGGGAGTTCGGCGGCCCCGTCGTCGCGGGCGACCGCGTGATCGTGCTCTCGCCCGACGAGTCCGAGGTCCACGCGCTCGATGGCGCCACGGGAAGGCTCGTCGAGGCGCGTCCTGCGGGTCTTGGCTCTGGCTGGGAGGCGCCGCGCTACCTGCTCGCCGCGACCGTGGCGCCCTCGGGCGCGGGCGACGCGGCGGCGCGGCGCATCGTCCTCGGGATCGGCGGCGACATCGTGGCCTACGACCCGCGCGACCTCGGCCGACGGCTCTGGGCGCTGTCCGACGCGCTGCGCGCGGGCGGCGTCGCGCGCACGGGCGTCGAGAACCGCTCGGGCGTGCGCGGCCGCGTCAGCGTGGCGGGCGACACGGTGCTCGTTCCGGGCGTCGACGACTTCCTCGTGCTCTCGCTCGAGACGGGCGCGCTGCGCGCGCGCATCGAGGGGCAGCGCCCAGCGAACGCGGTGCTCCTCGAGGACCGCATCGTCGCAGCGGGGGACGACGCGCTGCGCATCCTCATGCCGAGCGACCGCGCCGAGTCGATCCTGCGCGCGCGGCTCGCCGCATCGCCCGACGACCCAGGCGCTGCGCTCGCCCTCGTCGAACTCGCGCGGGCGACGGGGCGGACGGCGCTCGCGCTCGACGCCGCGCGCGCGGGCGTCTCCGCGGTCGGCAGGGGGTTCGGCGGCGAGGCGATCCGCAGGGCGCTCCTCGACCAGCTCATCGATCTCGCCGTGGAGAAGCCCGATCTCGGCGAGGAGCTCTTCGCGCTTGCGGACCAGTTGTCCGACACGCCCGCGCTGCGCGTCCGACTGGCGCTGGCGCGCGGCGAGTTCCTGCGCGGGACAGGCCGCGTGGCGGAGGCGATCCGCGGCTGGTCGGCGCTCGCGGCGGACCCCATCCTCTCGCGCGAGTTCGTGGACGAGGAGGGCGTCGCCCGCAGCGCGCGCACCGATGTCCTTCGCCGCATCGCCCGCGCAACCGCACGCGATGTCGAGGCGACGGCCGCACTCGACGAGGCGGCGGCGCGGGACCTCGCCGCGCTCGTCGCGGCGGGCGCCGCGGACGCCCGCCTCGCGGAGTTCGTGCGCGACAGGCCGCGCACATCCGCCGCGTTCGAGGCCGCCCGCACGATCGCGTCGCGCGCAGCGCCGCGCGTCGGCGAGGCCGCGCTGCAGGCCGCACTCCACGACTGCCTCGTCCCTCCCGCCCGGATCGACCTCGTCGAGGGGCTCGTCGAGGAACTCGCCCGCCGTGCACCCGATGCACCCACTGCCAACGCGATCCGTCGCCGTGCCGCGGAACTCCTCGTCGCCAGTGGCCGCGAGTCGCCGCTCCTCGGCGCGCGCACGCAGCGCTTCCCCGTGGTCGGCACGGAGCCGGGCGCGGGCCTCGACCTCCGAAGCAGGCTCGTCCGCCTCACGGGAAGCGCGTTCCTCTCCCGCGACCCCTCGATGGTGCTTGCGGTCGGCGACGGCGCGCTCATGCGGCTCGACGCCCGTCGGCGCGCAGGCGAGGGCGCAGGCGAGGGCGGGGGTGACCGCAGGGGTGCGCTCGAGCCCATGTGGCGGCTTCGCCTTGACGACCGCGACCCGACCGTCCTCCATGCGGGCACGCGGATCGTGCTCTGGCAGTCGCTTCCCGGCGTCACCGAATCGGCCATGGTGATCGACCCGGCGAGCGGGGTGGTCGAGCTGTCGACGCCGCGCACCGCTGAACTCTGGGCGGCGGGCGAAGGCGGCGCGGAACGGCCCGGCGCCGTCACGAATCCGGACGGCGGCGCGTTCATCTCCGCGCAGGTGCTTCCGTTCTGCGACGGCGAGACGCTCGCGCTCGTCCGCCGCAACGGCGATCTCGCGCGCTTCGCCGTGGGCGGGCCGCGCGAGGCCCCGCGGCTCGTGCGCGGCGCCCTGCAGCAGGTCTTCTGCGCATCGCTCGACGACGGCATCCTCGCGCTCGGCGGTCGGGGCGGGCAGCGCAGCGACCCGCGGCCGCAGGCGCTCTTCCTCGACGCGCGCTCGCTCGAGCCGCTCCAGTCGATCGAACCCCTCAGCGGGCAGGAGGTCCGCTGGGCCCGTGCGAGCGCCCTCGGCGAACTCTTCGTGGGAACCGCCGCAGGGATCGAGCGCTGGGTGACGGGCGCGGACGGCGTGCCGCGGGCCGAACTGGCCACCTCCGTGAACGACGCCGCCGCGACGGACGCACCGATCCTCCTCGGCGCGCGCCTCGTCGTCCTCGACCGCAACGACAGGCCGCTCCTCCTGCCGCTCTTCGAGGGGCCGATCGTCGCCGTCGAGGAACCCGAGCCCGCGCTGCCCGACGAGTTCGGTCCGTCCCTCTCGCTCCGCGGGCTGCTCCCGCTCCCGCAGGGCCTCCTCATCCACCTCGAGCACCGCTGCATCCTCCTCGGGCACGACGGAAGCATCGTCGGCGTCGACTCGACCGCGGGCGAGCGCAACTTCACCTTCGTGCTCCCCACGCGCGACGCGCTGCTCCAGTTCAACGGGCTCGGCGGGCGGCAAGTCCCTGGGGCGGCCGCAGGAGCGTTCCGCATCGACTTCTCCTATCTCGTGCAGAGGCTCGACCCGGCCAGGGGGCTTCGGCTCGACGGGGCGCCGCTCGAGGTCCGCTGCCCGAACCAGCGCGCCGACAGGGCGCTCGTCGTGGACGGCTGGCTTCTCCTTTCCTCAAGTCAGGGAACAACCGCCGTGCCGCTTCCCGCCGATGGCGGATAGGCTCCGCCCCAATCGCCTCCCTTCGTGACGGTCGGTCCTGGGAAGGGGTTGACAGGCGGCCACTCGGACGCGACAACTCCCCCCGCACCTCGGCCAGGGGTCGCACGGGGCATGGGTCCATGCCGTCGTGGTGTGCGCGCACGGCACGGATCGAACGGTTTGATCGCGTTCCGTTCAGCAAATGGGGGGCTCCGTCCGATAGAGGCGGCTGCAGGGAACTGAGGCGGGCGACCGCCAGGATTGCCAGAGGATTCAGACAACCATGACATCTCTTCCCACCGACCGTCTCGACACCGCGACCTTCATCCTGACCTCGGCGGAGCCTGCCAGCTTCGCCGGAGAATTCGGTGGGGTCGGGTCGTACCTCTATGCGGCGGGTTTCAGCGGTCTCCCGGCCGTCGACGCGTCGTGTGGCCTGGCATCGACTGAGGTGCTCGCGCGCGACGACGACGAGGATGCGGACTTCGAGATCGACGACGACGACGACTTCGGTGACGAGGACGACTTCGGCGACGAGGATTCCGAGCTCGATGAGGACGAAGAGGAGGAGGAGGACGAGGACGACGACTTCGATGACCTCGACGACGACGACGACGAGGAGGAGGACGAAGACGAGGACGAGGACGAAGACGAGGACGAAGACGAAGACGAGGAGGAAGACGAAGACGAAGACGAGGAGGAGGGTGACGAGGGCGGCGGTTTTGGCGACGAGGACGAGGACTTCCTCGACGACGAGGATCTTGACGCCGAGGATGAGTAAGGTTGGCGATGAGTAAGGTTGGGGATGAGTAAGGTTGGGGATGAGTAAGGTTGGGGATGAGTAAGGGCGGGGATGAGTAGAGCGAGGACGC
>CAYMSD010000079.1:0-16907 GCA_964393015.1 uncultured Klebsiella sp. | reverse complement strand
CGCAGCACGTAATTGATGGCGCGCGCCGGGCGCTCGGTCGCGAAGCTCTCGCTCGCCTCGTGCAGGATCGCCGTCGCGAAGAAGCGGAAGTTCGCGGCCGCGCGCGGAATGTCGAGCGAACGCGCAAGCGCGAGCGGCTTTCCCGTGTCCTCGCACTCGAGCAGCGCGAGCTCCTCGAGCCGCGCGTCGATGCCCGCCGCGATCCCGAGCAGGACGCGCGACCGCTCGGCCGCAGGCATGCGCCCCCACAGCGCGAACGCGCGCGTCGCGGCGTCGGCCGCGCGCGCCACATCGGCGGCGTCGCCGCGGGCGATCACCCGCAGCGCCTCGCCCGTCGCGGGGTTCTCGCGCGCGATCCGCCCACCCGATGCCGCGGGGACGAACGCGCCCCCGATGAAATGGTCGACCGCGCGGACAGGCATGCTTCACTGCGCCGCGAGGCGCCCTCCGTCGACAGGAAGGTTCACGCCGTTCACATAGCTTGCGGCGGGCGACGCGAGGAACAGGATGGCGAGCGCCAGTTCACGCGCATCGCCGAGGCGACCTGCGGGAATCGTCGCGACCGCGCCCTCCTCGACCTCCTCGACCGTCATGCCGCCGCGCGAGGCCTTGCCCTTGAAGAGCGCCTCGAGTCGGGCGGTCTTGGTGAACCCGGGCATCACATTGTTCACGGTGATGCCGAAGCGGCCGAGCTCGCTCGCGAGCGTCTTCGTCCAGTTCGCCATCGCCGCGCGCACGGTGTTCGAGACGCCGAGCCCCTTGATCGGCGTGAAGACCGAGGTGCTGGTGATGTTGATGATGCGGCCGTAGCCCGCCTCGCGCATCGAGGGCGCGCACGCCTGCGTCCACGCCTGCGCGCAGCCGAGGTGCATCGACATCGCCGCGAGATAGTCCCGCGGCTTCGCCTCGATCGCGGTGCCCGCCGCGGGCCCGCCCGTGTTGTTGACGAGGATGTGCACGGCGCCAAGCCGCTGCGCCGTCTCGTGCGCGATCCTCTCGGTGCCGTCGAGATCGCCGAAATCGGCCTTCACCGCCTCGTGCGCCGCCTGCGATGCGGCCTGAAGCTCCCCAAGCACCTTCGCGAGCCCGTCTTCGTTGCGCCCGACGATCACGACGCGCGCTCCCGCACGCGCGAACTCGAGCGCGGTGGCACGCCCGATGCCCTGCGTCGCGCCGCACACGACCGCAGTCCTGCCTTCAAGCGAGAATGGAGAATGCATCACGCGGCGCAGGATAGCGGCGGGTTGTTGAGACCGCCAAAGCGAGCCGCCGCGAACGCGCGTCGATCACCGCACGCGATCCAGGCAGGCCTTGGATTCACTCCAAGGCCTGACCGCCAAAGCGAGCCGCCGCAAGCGGCGAGCGCTCAACTGAAGCCATTGAGAAGGATCGCCATGTCCTGCGCGTTCACCGTTCCATCGCCGTTGAGGTCGGCCGCTCCGCCTCCGCCCCATGCGTTCAGCAGGATGGCGAGGTCCGACGCGTTCACGGTTCCATCGCCGTTGAGGTCACCCACCACCCCGCACGAACCCGCCGTGACGAACGACTTGACGGGGCTCGTCGACTCGTTGCCCGAGACATCGCGCGCCCGCACGAAGTACTCGACCGTCGTGCACGGATCCTGCGCTGGGATCACGCCGCGCCAGAGGCTGTTGCCCGACCACGCCATCTCCACCGTCTGCGGCTTGCCGCCCGCGACCGAGTAGACGAGGAAGACGCCGTCGTCGTCGTAGCCCCGGTCGCTCGTGACGCCGTCGAAGACCTCGGTGCGCACGACGAACGGGCCCGCCGTGCGCGAGGGAACCTGCTCCACGAGCTTGATGTTCGGCGCCTTCGTGTCCGCAGGGCCCGTGTTGATGTAGATGCGGTTCTGGAACTGCCCCGACTCGCCCTGTGCGGTCACGAGATCGGGCTTGCCATCGCCATCGAGATCGCCCGCCTTGATGTCAAGCGAGCTGTCGGAGAGCGTGGGCAGGATTCCCGTCACCTGCGCGAACACGCCCGCGCCGTTGTTGCGGTACATGCGGTCGGGCCCGCCGAGCGCCGCGATCACGAGATCGAGGTCGCCGTCGTTGTCGTAGTCGATGAACTTCGAGTCGTTGTCGTCCGAGGTCGGGTTCGGCGTGATCTGCGACGAGATGTTGGTCCACGACTCGCCCGCGGCGTTGTTGCGCAGGAGAAGCTCGGCGTTCGACACGCCCGCGTTGACGCCGATCAGGTCGAGGTCGCCGTCGCCGTCGAGGTCGCCGAAGTCGTACGAGTAGCACGAGGCGTCTGTGACGAACGGCGTGATGCGCGTGAAGTTTCCCGCGCCGTCGTTCTTCCACAGCTGGCTCGAGCCCGTGCCGCTCGCGCGCGTGCCGATGTGGAGGTCGAGGTCGAGGTCGTTGTCGAAGTCGCCGAAGATGATGTCCATCTGCTGCGACAGCGCGGTCGTCGGGAACTGCGCCGCCGGAGCGTCGGTGAACACGCCCGTGCCGTCGTTGAGGAAGAGCCGCGGCCGGCCCGTCGATGCGAAGCGGTTCGTGCCCGAGTTGCAGAGCACGATGTCGAGATCGCCGTCGTTGTCGACATCGCCGAACTGCCCGCGCGCGGAGCCCATCGCGATGTTGGGCATGCGCGTCGCGGTCTGGTCGGAGAAGACGCCCGCGCCGTCGTTGATGAGCAGCAGCGGCCTGCGGTTGAAGTCCTGCGCGAGCAGGAGGTCCCAGTCGCCGTCGCGGTCGACGTCGCCCGCCTCGACGCCGCGGAAGCAGCCCGTGATTCCCGCGGCGCGCGCGTCGGTCTGGTCGGAGAAGACGCCGGACCCGTTGTTGATGTACATCCGCGGCTTGAGGAGCGCGCCGAGGCTCGAGTAGCCCTGGCCGTTCGCGAACACGATGTCGCTGTCGCCGTCGCCGTCGAGGTCGACGAGCGTGCACTGGTTCGAGTACTCGGCCTGGACGGGGAAACGCGTGGAGGTCTGGTCGAGGAACTGCTGCGCCGATGCGGGCGCCGCGGCCACGACGAGCGTCGAGAGGAGGAGCGACACGCGCGTGCGCGAGGCGAACGAGGCAGCCGAGGCGACCAGGGCCGGGGAACGCGTGGGCACGGAATTCTCGGTCTTCGCAGCAAGTTGCACGCTGGATCTCCACGATGGGTCGGACGGGGCACGGACGCGCCGGGCGCGGCTCGGTGACTCTACCCCCGATTCCGATCCGTTCGAAGCGGCAGGTCTCGAAATCACGCGAACTGTCGCCCCGCGCGCCCGTTCATGCGCAGCGGCGCGCGCTCGTTCGCTTGGCGCCGACCCTGCGGGTCGCGCGATGCGGAATCGCATGGAACCGCGGCGATCACGGATCCGCCTTCGCGGCCGCTGCGCATCGATCCGATGTTCAGGCCATGACGCAAGCTGCCCGCGGCAGTCGAGTTGTCTCCTCGCGCGCGCGCCTCGCCGCCATTGCGGCGGCGGTCCTTGTCGGCATCGCGCCGCCCGCGTCGACGCACGCATCTCCGCAGCGGCCGGCCGACGCGGTCGCCGCGATCGACAGGCTCGGCGAGGAGTTCCGCGTGCTCGACGCGCGCGCGTTCGCGGACCTCGCCATCGATGCGGACGACCCGCAGGCCGCGTATCTCGCCACGGGCACGCCCGATGCGCGGATGGAGCAGTGGCTCGTCACGGCGCGCAGGCTCGCGGCCGACCTCGCGCGGCTCCGCGACGCGGGATACCGCCGTCACATCGACCCCGAGGAGGGCGTCGTCGTCGGGCAGATCCACCTCGCCCCGATGCGCGCCGCGGCGCACTCCCTCGCGGTTCTCGTGCAGGACGCGGCGATCCGCGGCGATGGTGCGGCCGTGCTCACGCTCCTCGAGACGCAGGTCATGCTCGCTCGATGCGCCGCAAGCGAATCGACGCTGGCGTCTTCGCTCGCCGCGATCGCCATCGTGGAGACGCATGTGCGGTCCGTGTCGGAGCTCCTCGAACGCGGCGCGGTCGACGGCGCGGCCGCGGACGCGATCGTCGCGCTGCGCAGGCCGCTGTCGCTGATGCCCGACTTCGGCGCGATCGCGGCGGCTGCGCTCGAGGCGCGCGCGATCGAGGTCGAGATGGACAGGCTCTTCCGCACCCCGATCGACGAACGCGCGGCCGTGGTCGCGGGCCTGCGGATCCCGGTGCCCGTCGGCCTCGACGACCACGCGGTGCTGACCGCGCGCCATGCCGCCGGCCTCTACCTCGAGAGCTTCGCCGAGCTCATCGCGGCGCGGAGCGACGCCGAGACGCGCGCGAAGGCCGTCGATCTCGAGGGGCGGCTCTCGCTCGGCGAGTTCGGCGAGATCCTCAAGGCGCTTGCGCCCACGGCGCTGCCGATCCTCGACGGCATGCACCGCGTCGACGCGCAGCTCGCGGGACAGGCGGAGACGCTCGCGCGGCTCGCGGACGGCTCGCTCTCGCCGACCGCGCGCGCCGACGCGGGGCACTTCTACATGCGTGCCGCGCAGGCCGCCGCGCGCATGTCGGCGCGCGACCAGGAGGCGATCCTCGAGGCGGCGACGCTCGGCGAGCGCGCGCCTGCGGCGACCATCGCGATCGCACGGCAGGCGATCGAGACCGTGCGCGACGAAGTGATCGCGCCGCTCCTCACGGGCAGCGCGTGCAGCAGATGCACGCTTCCCGACCGACCGGCGAGCGCCGCGGGCGGCGGACTCGTGCGCGCCGCGACGCTCGGCATCAACGGCGCGGCGCGCGTCCTCATCGCAGACGCGCTCATCGGCGGCGAAAGGCCCGCGCATGCGCCGTCGGCGGTCGAGGCGGTCGCTGCGACGCTGCGAATCGCCGGCCACCTCGCGTCCGAGGAGACCTACGCGCACGCGCTCGCCGCCCAGCAGGCCGCGCGCGACGCGCAGGCGGCGCTCGGGCACATCGCGCAGGAGACGCGGCTCGACGCCCGCGCGCGCGCGCCCGTGGCGGCCGCGCTCGCGGCGCTCGACCCCGCCGATCCGTTCGGCTTCGACGCCGCGTTCGCGCACGAGTGCGTCTGGCTCGGCTCGCGCACCTTCCCCGCAGGCAGCGCGGCCGTCGCGGCCTTCGACCTGCGTCGCCTCGAGGCGCTCAAGCCGAACGAGGTCGCCTATCTCCTCGCCATGTTCACGCCCGAGGCCTTCGCGCCCGTCGGCCCGCGCCGCAGCGCCGCCTTCGCGGGCGCGCTCGTCGACATCAGGCCGTGGTTCGATCTCGATGCGTTCTCGCGAGCGGTCGGCGGTCAGGACGCGCTGCGCACGCGCGCGCTCCGCGAGGCGGGAAAGCGCACCGGCGACGACACGCTGCCGCCCGCCGACCCGGCCGCTTCTCCGCTTGCGTGGCTCGATGTGACGGTGCCCGTCGACATCGAGGCGCGGACGGAGGAGGCTCTCGCAGACCTGGCGGCGCTCCGCAGGCTCGCGCCCGCGAACGCAGCAAGCGCGGCGGCGACGCAGCGCCGCAACAGCCCGCTCGCGGCGTTCGACGCGCTCGTGTCGAGCGCACTCGACAGGCTCCGCGACCAGGCGGGGCCGCGCCCGCGCGAAGCGTTCGCAGACGGCGCGGCCGAGCATCTCGACGACCGCGCGACGGAGCGTTGAACGCGCGCCGACCGCCTTGTCAGCGGATGAAGCGGAAGCTTCCGAAGTCGGGCAGCACGGCGGGAAGCCCGTCCATCGGCGGAACAGGCGCGGGGAAGTACACGCACCACGCCTTGCCGAGAAGGAGCGGCCTCGGCACGACGAACGGCGCGTCGGTCCCGTAGATCGATGTCACGAGCTGGCTCGGGCGCCCGAGCAGGCGCGAATCGCGGCTGAACGCGCTGTTGTCGCCGCACATCATGAACTCGTCCGGCTGGATCTGCGCGGGGTTGAGGAGGTCGCTGCCGAACGCGAGGCCTCGGATCGGCGGCCCGTTCTGCGGCGCCTGCGCGCGCGGATCGTCGCTCATCACCTCGGTCCTGTAGTAGAGGTCGCGGTCGACGCGCACGCGCGTGAGGACAAGCGGAGACCCGTCGAAGGAAAGCGACAGCGCGGGCGGCGTCGGCTGCTGGAACGCGGGCCGCATCGCATAGTCCTCGACGGTGCGTCCGTAGTAGGACTTGAGCACGCGGTCCTCGATCGACTCGAAGCGGTCGTCGACCGCCACGACCTCGTCGCCGTTCACCCAGATCGACAGCCGCTGGTCGACATGCCAGAACTCGACCGCGAACGGCGCGCCGACGGATGGCGCCGGCATCGGCACGGACGCGCGCGCGATCTCGGCGACGGCCTCTCCCTCCGACTCGGGCTGCGTCACGATCGTGATCGAGGCCTCCCCGCCCGCGATCGCGAACCGCATCGTGCGGCGCCGCGTCGTCAGCGTGTACTCGGTCGAGAGCGCAGCGGGATCCTTCGCCTCGATCGCCATGGCCACCCGCAGGTCGCTCACGGAGAAGCGCCGCGACGGCGCCTGCGCGCGCAACGCGTTGTAGCTGCCCCAGTCCGTGATCTGCATGCGGTCCCAGCGCCAGTCGAGGCGCGCGGGGCCGTCGCCTTCATGCACCCATCCCCTGCCGCGGGCCCCGGGCGCGTCGCCCGCGTCGAGCCGGAACTCCTTCGAGTCCCACGGCGGGCCCATCCACATGCGGCCCCAGGCCTTCGCGAGCGCGGTCCGGTCGACGGGCTCGTAGTCGGAGTCGTGCACGGGCTGCCACACGGCGCGCTGCACGTGCTCGGGCTTGCGCGCGATGCGGAACTCGCTGCGCGCCGCGCCGATCGGAGCGGTGAAGATGTCGCCGTCGACCATCACCAGCTGCTCGTCGGGCAGCCCGACGAGCCGCTTGATGTAGTTCGCGGCGTCGCCGCTCGGGTCGGTCGGGTTCTTGAAGACCACGACATCCCAGCGCTCGGGCTCGCGGAAGGCGTAGAGGTACTTGAGGACGAGCACGCGGTCGCCCGTTCGCGAGTCCCTCGCAAGCTCGGGGCTCGATCGCGTCAGGATCGGATCGAGCTGCGACACCATCGGGTCGACGAGCGGCCACTGCGCGCCGCGGAACTGCGGCTCGAACGCTGGCTGCACATCGAATGGAAACGAGTAGCCCGTCGCAGGGCTGTCGAGGCGCGCGTGCTGCCCCATCAGGGTCGGCGCCATCGAGCCCGTCGGGATGACGAAGCCCTCGGTCACGAAGCTGCGAACCGTCATCGCCAGCGAGAACGCCACGATCAGCGACTGGAGCGTCTCGACGATGTTCGACTCTTGGTTCGGCTGCGCGCCGGGCTGGGTGGTTGCGTTGCTCATGCTCTCCTGCAGTCCATGAGGAGCCCGCCACACGATGTCGCGGCGCGCCCGTCGCGCGGTGTATCGGCTCTTCGGGGCCGTCCGCTGCGGCTTCAGCCTTCGGAACCGGCGGCCGAACCGCCCGAGGCGCCGCCGCCGTCAGGTCCACGCCCCCCGCGACGACGGCGGCGTCGACGACGACGGCCACCCTCGCCTGGTTCGCCAGTGCGGGGAGTTTCAGGCGAGGAGCCGGACTCGGCCCGCTGCCCGTCGCCCGACCCGCCCGAATCCAAAACGCCCGAATCCACATCGCCATCGGAGTCGCCATCGGCATCGAGGCCCGCGTCGGCATCCGCACCTGGCGCAGCGCCTCCGGGAGGCAGCGCCCCATTCGCAGCGCCAGCGCCGCCACCCTTCTTCCGCTTGCGCCGCCGCTTCTTCTTCGTGGGCGCCGAACCATCCGCGGAAGGGGCCGCAGTGCCGTCCGCACCATCGCGCGGGGCCGCGGGTGCTCCGCCGGCAGGACCGACCGACGGGGCGGGGCCAGCGGTCTTGTCGCGATAGCGATCCTGCTTCGCCAGCTTCTCGTCCCGTGCGCCCGCGACCTTGGCGCGCACCTTGCGCGCGCTCATGCCGCGCAGCGGGTCGGGTTCCGCGACCTCGCCCGGCCTCGGGCACGCATCGGGGTCCATCAGGTCCTCGACGGGCACCGCGACCTCGCGGCCGAAGCCGCCGTCGGGCGCGTCGAGCCGCACCAGCACGAGCTGCACGAGGATCTTCGAGTCGACGACGATGCCGGGGCCCTCGGGCGTGCCGACGCGCGTCTTGTTCTTCGGAAGCCGCTTTCGCAGCTCCTCGTAGGTCGCGTCCTCGTAGCGCAGGCAGCACATGAGGCGCCCGCAGCGGCCCGAGATCTTCAAGGGGTCGAGCGTCGCCTTCTGGATCTTCGCCGACTTCATCGAGATCGGCTTGAGCACCTTGAGGAAGTTCTTGCAGCAGCAGTGCTGGCCGCAGCGCTCGTAGTCGGCCACGAGCCGCGCCTCGTCGCGCGCGCCGACCTGGCGCATCTCGATGCGGCAGCCGTACTCGCGGGCGAGCGCCTGCGCGACCTCGCGGAAGTCGATGCGCTCGTCGGACAGGTAGTAGACGAGGAGAAGCGACTCGTCGAGCGTCAGCTCGAGGTCGACGATCTTCGCGGGGAATCGCAGCGAAGCCGCGACCTCGCGCACGCGGCCGAGCGCGCCGCGCGCCTTGTCGGCGCAGGCGGTGGCGCGGTTCAGGTCCTCGACGGAGGCGACGCGGAGGATCTCGCCGTTCGTCTGGAACGGATACTCGCGGCCGCCCGAGTTCTCGATGTAGTTCAGCATCTCCGAGCGCGAGATGCTCTTGCCGCAGCCCGAGTTCGAGCAGGTCGTGGTGAGCATCTCCGCCATCTCGACCGCGCGGAAGGTGCGCACGACGAGCTTCGAGCCGCAGCCGGGCTTCGCGTCGCCGCGGTACGGATACTCGCCCACGAGCTTCATGCGCCCGAACTTCACCACGATCGAGGTCGGCGGCCTGAGGCGCGCGTAGATCTCCTCGTCCGACATCGCGTCGCGGAACTTCGGGTCTGCGTCGCGTTCGAAGATTGGGAGCGGCACGATCGACATCGGCGCGGAGTGTAGCGGGGAACGGCCGTGCCCCGTTCCCGCCGCCATCCTCCCCCTCGCGCGGGATCAGTCTCCGTACGCGTCGTCGTCGCCGCCCGATTCGCCCGACTCGCGCCCCGCGCGCTTGCGCGACGCGAGTTCCGCGGGCGTCAGGCGCTTGCGCGCCGAGAACACGAGCTTGATCGGGACTTCCGAGAACGGAAGCTGCTCGTGCAGCTGGTTCCTCAGGTAGCGCTCGTACGAACCCTCGAAGAGCTCGGGCTTGTTCACCACGATCGCGATCGTCGGCGGGTTCGTGGCGATCTGCGAGACATAGTAGATCTTCGCCTTCGTGCCCAGCTTCGAGCTCGGGCCGCGCGCGTCGAGGATGCCCTGGACGACCGCGTTGAGCCGCCCCGTCGTCTCGCGGTGATGCGCCTGTCCGAACAGGTTGCGGCACACCCGCACGACCGCGTCGACGCCCTGCCCGCGCGCGGCGGAGAGGAAGACGAGCGGCGCGAAGTCGAGCGCGAAGAGCTCCTGCGTCAGGTAGTCGATGTAGTCGCTCGTCTTGAGCTTCTCCTCGACGAGATCCCACTTGTTCACCGCGATCACGGTGGGCTTGTGCTGGTTGACGAGCTCGAGCGCGAGGCGCTTCTCGACCTGCGTCACGGGCTCGCGTGCGTCGAGGAGGAGGACGCACACATCGGCGCGCTCGATGGCGGCCTTCGCGCGCTGGTGCGAGTAGTACTCGATGTCGTCGACCCAGCTCTTGCGCTTGCGGACGCCCGCTGTGTCGATCGCGACGAACGCGTGGCCGTCCAGCTCGAAGCGCACGTCGATCGAGTCGCGCGTGGTGCCCGCGATCTCGCTCACGATCACGCGCGGCTCGCCCGCGAGCGCGTTGATGAGCGTCGACTTGCCCGCGTTGCGGCGGCCGACGATCGCGATCCTCATCTCGGGCGGCGCGACGGGCTCGACCC
Organism: uncultured Klebsiella sp.; assembly: GCA_964393015.1. Classification (GTDB taxonomy): domain Bacteria; phylum Planctomycetota; class Phycisphaerae; order Phycisphaerales; family SM1A02; genus QWPT01. The sequence goes on along the minus strand of CAYMSD010000079.1, from coordinate 7,041 downwards.
ACTCCGGCAGGCGGTTCCAGATCTCCTCGAGGAACGCGCGCTTGCCGAATGCGCTCGACGCGCTCGTCATCGCGGGTTCGCCGAAGCCGAGGCGCGACGCGTCCTGTGCGGCCGCGATCCAGCTGTCGTCGTCGACCTTGTTCGCGACGAGGAGCACGCGGTCGGCGCGGCCCGCCTCGCGGACGAGCCGCGCGATGCGCTCGTCGAGGCCCGTCACGCCCGTCTGCGCGTCGACCACGAAGAGGATGAGCGTGGCGCGCTCGACGCCCGCCTTGATCTGCGCCTCGATCTCGGGCGTGAGGCGCGTCAGGTCCTCGCCCGCGTCGTCGAAGCGGCCGCCTTCGGCCATGTAGACGCCGTAGCCGCCCGTGTCGACGAGTTCGGCGAGCTTCGGGGCCGCGTCGCGGCTGCGGTCGTAGGGAAGATCGGTCGGCGGCAGGATCTCGACGAGCTGCGACACGCGGTCGCGCGTCGTGCCCGGCGTCGGGTCGACGATCGACACGCGGCGTCCGACGAGCCGGTTGAAGAGGCTCGACTTGCCGACATTCGGCCGTCCGACGATCGCGATCTGCGGGAGCGACATAAGCCGCGCAGTCTACGCGAGAAGCGATTTCCCCGTCATTTCCGCGGGCTTCGGCAGTCCGATCATCTCGAGGAGCGTCGGCGCGAGGTCGCCGAGCCGGCCGTCCGCGCGCAGCGACCGTCCGCGGAACTGCGCTCCCACGACCGAGCAGGGCACCGGGTAGTTGGTGTGCGCGGTGTGCGGGCAGTTCGCGCGCGCATCCCACATCTCCTCGGCGTTGCCGTGGTCGGCGGTCACGATCGCGCTGCCGCCGCGCGCAAGCACGGCGTCGAGGATCGCGCCCACGCACTGGTCGACCACCTCGACCGCCTTGGTCGCGGCCTCGAGGCTGCCCGTGTGGCCGACCATGTCGCCGTTGGCGAAGTTCACGATGATCACGGGCTCGCAGTCGGCGGCCGCGATGCGCGCAAGCACGGCGTCGCGCACGCCGAAGGCGCTCATCTCGGGCTTGAGGTCGTAGGTCGCGACCTCCTTCGGGCTCGGCACGATCGTCCGCGTCTCGCCCGCGAACGGCTCCTCGCGGTAGTCGTTGAAGAAGAAGGTCACATGGGGGAACTTCTCGGTTTCCGCGCAGCGGAACTGCCGCACGCCGTGCGCCGAGAGCCACTCGCCGAGGATGTTCTTCATCTTGGGCGGCCTGCGGAAGACGACCTCGACGGGGAGGCCGGTCTCGTACTCGGCGAGCGTGGCGAAGAAGAGGTCGGCGAGCCGCGCGCCGCGGTCGAAGCCGCCGATCGCGCGGCCGTCGGGGGCGGTCTTCGCGCCCTCGACCTTCCGCCACGCCTCGTCGTCGAGGACGAACGCCTTCGTGATCTCGCGGGGCCGGTCGCCGCGGAAGTTGAAGAAGAGGACGGCGTCGCCCGGCTTGATCCGCCCCGCGGCGATCGCGGCGGCGTCGGCGCCGATCGCGGTCGGCAGCACGAACTCGTCGCCCCCGCGCGAGGCGTCGGACGGCGCCTTGTAGTACGACTCGAGGGCCTCGAGCGCGGTCGGGGCGGTGCGGGCGATCGGGGTCGTGAGCGCGCGGTAGGCGGCCTCGACCCGCTCCCAGCGGTGGTCGCGGTCCATGGCGTAGAAGCGGCCGACGACCGTGGCGATGGCGCCGAGGCCCGTGGCGGCGCAGTGCCGCTCGAGCGTACGGATGTACTCGGGAGCCGAGGTCGGCGCCGTGTCGCGGCCATCGGTGATCGCGTGGATGAAGAGTCTTCCAGGCTCGACCCCCGCCTCGCGCGCGAAGTCGACGAGCGCGACGAGGTGCGCGAGGTCGCTGTGGACCTGCCCGTCCGACACGAGGCCGAGGTAGTGCAGATTCCCACCCGTGCGACGGATATGGGCGACGAGCGCGCGCAGCGTCGGATGGGCCGACAGCTCGCCGCGCCGGATCGCGTTCGTGATCCGCATGAGCTCCTGGTCGACGATGCGGCCCGCGCCGATGTTCTGGTGGCCGACCTCGGAGTTGCCCATGACGGGGCCATCGGGTCCGACGGGAAGCCCCACATCCTCGCCGCTCGTCGCGATCAGCGTGCGCGGATGGTCGCGCACGAGCGCGTCGTCCACGGGCGTGCGCGCGCGCTTCACCGCGTTGGTCGCATCGCGATCGGCGTGCGGCGAACGCCCCCAGCCATCGCGAACGATCAGGACGCACGGCGTGTTTCGAAGCATCGGGCCGTTGTGCGCGGAGCTCATGATGCGCGCAGCCTATGCGCCTCGCCTCTTGTGCGCCGTGCGGACCGTGGCTACGCTCCCCGCAACGCGATGCCGGGCGTGTCCAAGGCAACATCCTCGAAGGCGAAGTCGGCGAAGGCCGATGCGGACGCCGCGTCGCCGCGCACGCTGCGCGAGCGCTACGACGATGTCCGTGCGCGCGTCGCCCGCGCCGCCGAGAGGAGCGGCCGCCGCGCAAGCGACATCATGCTCGTCGCCGTCACGAAGTACGCGTCGATCGAGGACATCCGCGAGCTCGTCTCCTTCGGCCACGCCGACCTCGGCGAGAACCGCGTGCAGCAGCTGGTGCAGCGCGCCGCGCTCATCGAGGAGTTCAATGCGCGTCGCGCCGAGCGCGGCGCGTCGGTGACTCCCGTGCGCTGGCACATGATCGGTTCGCTCCAGCGCAACAAGGTCAAGCAGGCGATCCAGGTCGCGCGCCTCATCCACTCGGTCGACTCGCTGCGTCTCGCCGAGGAACTGCAGGAGCACGCGGAGGCGCGCGCGACGGCGGGCCAGCGCGGCTCGGCGCGGGCGCAGCCCGTCGCGGAAAGCGCCCCCGACGCCCCGGTCGACATCCTCGTCGAGGTCAATGTCTCGGGCGAGGCGTCGAAGCACGGAGTCGCGCCCGCGGCGGCGCGCCACCTCGTCGACATGATCGACACGATGGTGGCGCTGCGGCCGCGTGGCCTGATGTGCATGGCGCCGAACACGGGAAGCATCGACGACGCGCGCCGCACCTTCACCCGCTGCAAGGAGATCTTCGACGAGATCCGCGCGATCGGCTCGGGCGGCGAGCGATTCGATATCCTCTCCATGGGGATGAGTGGCGACTACGAGGTCGCGATCGAATGCGGATCGAACCTCGTCCGCGTCGGCAGCGCGATCTTCGGCGAGCCGAAGGATCCGATCGACGGGGAACCGATCGAAGACGAAGACGACAAGCCCGGCGGCTAGCCCGCGCCCACACGGACTCTCTCCCCGACTGCGCGCACTCACTCCGACGGTGCGCGCGGTCGCTTTTTTGAGCGGTCGCGGCTGCGGCCGCTCCCTCTGGCGGACGGGCCGCGGAGTGAATCCGCGGCCCGCCTTGGGGTGCGTCGTGTGGTCGATGCGCGGCGGCGGCCGCTCCCTCTGGCGGACGGGCCGCGGAGTGCATCCGCGGCCCGCCTGCGGTGCGTCGTGTGGTCGATGCGCGGCGGCGGCCGCTCCCTCTGGCGGACGGGCCGCGGAGTGCATCCGCGGCCCGCCTGCGGTGCGTCGTGTGGTCGATGCGCGGCTGCGGCCGCTCGCATCACGCCTTCGCCCACGCCGCCTTCAGGCGCGCCTGCGCCTCGTCGCCCGCGATGATGCGCGCGCTGATCTCGGCCGCTTCGTCCGCGATCGCGTCGTCGAGCGACCCGTCGAGCTCGTTCAGCCAGTGCTTCGTGGCCGCAAGCGCCTTCGGCCCGCCCTTTGCGAGCCGCTCGGCGAGCGACTGCGCGGTCGCGACGAGTTCGCCTTCCGCAACGAGGTGCGTGGCGAGCCCGCGACGGAAGCCCTCCTCGCCGCCCATCGTGCCGCCTGCAAGCAGCATCGCGCGCGCGGCGCCGGCGCCGATCTTCTTCATGAGCCACGGCGCGACGACCGCGGGGCAGATCCCGAGGTCGACCTCGGGGTAGCCGAGCTTCGCCTCCGCGTGCGTCACCGCGAAGTCGCACACGACCATCAGCCCGCAGCCGCCGCCGATCGCAGCGCCCTGGACGCGCGCGATCGTGGGGATCGACAGCCGCCGGATCGCGCGCGCCGTGCGCGAGAGCGCGCGCAGCATGTCGCCCATCGCGACGGGATCGTCGGCCACGGCCTTGAGGTCCATGCCCGCGCAGAAACTCTTGCCCTCGCCACCGAGGACGAGGGCGCGCGCCGACGCGTCCTTCGCGACCGCATCGACCGCAGCGCCAAGCTCCGCGATGAGCTCGCGCGAGAGCGCGTTGCGCGCCTCGGGGCGCGCGAGTTCGACCGTGTGGATTCCATTGGAAGCGCTGTGCTTGACGAGCATGGGCGAGAGCGTAGCAAGCGCGCGGGACGCTATCTTTCCCGCATGCTTCCCTACGAGATCCGAGACGGCGTGCATGTGATGTTCCTCCAGCCGAACCCCGAGAAGCCGCGCGGCGGCGTGGTGGTGCTCGATGCGTGGCTGATCGCGGAGATCCACGCGACCCTCGCCAAGATCGCGACGGAGAAGCCGAAGGGGTTCGTGCTCGCGAGCGCGTCGCAGCGCGTGTTCGTGGCGGGTGCCGATCTCGCGGAGATCGACGCGCTCGACGATGCCGGCCTCCACGCCTATCTCAAGGCGGGCGCCGACGCGTTCGCGATGATTCCCGCGCTCGGCTGCCCGAGCGCGGCCGCGATCCACGGCGCGACGCTCGGCGGCGGCCTCGAGATCGCGATGCACTGCGATGCGCTCGTCGCGGCGATGCCCGCGGAAGGCGGCAAGCCGTGGCAGGTCGGTCTGCCCGAAGCCGGCCTCTCGATCTGCCCAGGCTGGGGCGGCACGCAGATGCTGCCCGCCCGCATTCTGCCCGCGCTTGCGATCGAACGCACCGCGACGGGCCAGACCTGGCCGTGCGGCGAGGCGCCGCAGTGCCTCTTCGATGTGCGCGCGGATGCGGGCAGCGGTGCCGACGGCGCCGTCGCCGCAGCGGTCGCGTGGGTGAAGGCGCAGGACGCGTCGACCGGCTGCTTCGTGTCGATGCACGCGCCGCGCCGCGCGATCTCGCAGAAGAACGCCGCCGCGATCACCCCGGTGTGCGACGAACTCGCCGCGAAGGTCGGCGGCACGAAGCACGGCGCCGCATGCCTCGACGCCGTGCGCGTCGGCCTCGCGAACGGCTGGGACGCCGCGCTCGCGTGCGAGCGCGACCACCTCGTGAAGCTGCGCCACACGCCCGAGGCGCGCGCGAAGCTGGATGGCTTCCTGAAGAAGTGAGCGCGCTACCCTCGCTCGCCTCTCCACCAGGCGTCGGGTTTGTAGATGAAGTCTGTCGCGGTTTCGATGCGATCTGGCAGTTGGCTGCGCGCGAGATCGGTCGGGCGTACAGTCCGTATCTCAGTTGCAGCCCTCGCGAGCCCGCGTGACTGACGCCCTGGCTGCGGATTGATGACGACGACTGGGATCGAGAGATCCCGTGAGACCAGTTCTACGGCTCGCCCAAGATCCCCGTCGTTTGAGACGACCGCCGCAGCGCCAAAGCACCGCCGGTGCGCGCGATCGACAAGGTCGACGGCGAGGTTGACGTCGGACCCCTTCTCGATCGTCTGGACGACCTTGACTGGAGGTCCTTCAGTTCCATCGCGCTCGATTCGCGGCAGTGACCGCAGCTGCCGCACATGGTGACCGAGCACCACCTGCGCCGCCTTGGTTGCCGTAAGTGCACGAAACCACATCCCCTGCTTGGTCGCGACACCGACACACCCGTCCCGATCGAGCAGAGGCGCCGTGTAGAGGAACACACCCCCGATCTCTCCGTACCGCCGCGGAAGGATCCGTCCCGCGAGCCTCCGAAGATCGATCCAATGAAGCCCTGTCGGTCTCATCGCGCCAAACTCGAGATTGAACCCATCGATGAACACGTCAATGAACAGCCCCGTGGCTTGATCGCGCACGTGAATTCCTTTCCCCGGCGCGTCGAGGCATAGTCGCTGGAAGGCCGGATTGATTGAGAAAAGCGAAGCCGCCTCACGGCGGCTTGCGGCCTACCACCGAAGCGGTAGGGGGGTTGAACGCACAGTATAGATGACTTGCGCGCCGCTCCTCGAATCTCCGCATGTTTTTCAGCGCGATTCCTACGCGCATCCGCCCCAGCCGGCGAGCACGATCGCGAGGTCGGTGCCGTCGATCACGCCGTCGTCGTTGCAGTCGGCCTGCGGGAACTTCGCGCCCGGCATGCCCCAGCGCGTGAGCACCGTGGCGAGGTCGATGCCGTCGACGGTCTGATCGTTGTTCGTGTCGCCCGGGCAGCACGAGCCGCCGTTCTCGCAGCAGTCGGGGATGTTGTTGTGGTTCGCGTCGGGCAGTTGGCCGGCGCGGATCTGGCCGTAGTCGACGAGGCCGTCGGCGTTGCAGTCGGCGGACCATTCGATGATGATTGGAACCGTCGGTGGCAACTCGCTTGGCTGAAAGTCATCCCACTGAATCTGCGTTCCCTGCGTTCCAGAGCAGTTCGCCGTCTGTAGCCATGCGAATCGCTCGGACGCCAGGGGATTGTTCGGATACGGACCCGAAGGGCATCCACTACCGCCCCAGTTCGAGTAGCCGTTGCTGGGGTCCGTCATCCACGTGAACACGCTTGAGCCAGCAGCAGCAGAAAGTCCAAGAAACCCATCACCGAGCTGCGAGAAAACAAACAACTCCTCAGCGTTGGACGAAAGCGCAACTGGCTGTGCACCTACCGCGTTTGCTGCGGCGACAAACGCCTTCCTCGACATTTGCGTGTTAATCAACACGCGCGCATACCAATGCCCATTCCCCCCATCCTCCACACGCCACTGCACCGCATTCTGCGCGCTCGCGCCCGCCGACACCGCCGCTGCGACACCGATCGCCATCAACTGCTTCATCTCTGGTGACTCCCCTGCTTGGGCCTTCGAGGCCTGTCGGGCGCCCGCGGGGGACATCGCCGCGGCCTGCGCCGAACGCGGGGATCCGCTCGTCGCCGCCCCATGCGCGGCGAGCGCGAGAATCAGCGCAAATCCCGCGAAAGCGCGGCTCCGAG
>CAYMSD010000078.1:4441-16921 GCA_964393015.1 uncultured Klebsiella sp. | reverse complement strand
TCGTTCGCATCGGTGAGGGTGTAGACCACCGTCGCGTCGAGGTTGCCCGGGTAGCCCTCCTCGCCGTCGGGCGAGCGGTAGGTGAAGGTGATCGACGGGCCCGACTCCGTCATCTTCGCCTCGCCCTTCCACACGACCTTGTCGAAGCCCTTGTTGCCGCCGTGCAGATGGTTGGCGCCGTTGTTGGTGGCGAGCGTGTACTCGGTGCCGTCGATCGAGAAGCGGCCCTTGGCGATGCGGTTCGCGCAGCGGCCCGCGGTGCAGCCGAAGTACTGGGTTCGCGCCACATAGTCGGCGGCGCTCGGGCGACCGAGCACGATGTCGCCGAACACTCCGTTGCGGTCGGCGACCTTGAGCGACACGATGATCGTGCCGTAGTCGGTGATCTCGGCCTCCATGCCCTTCGCGTTGCGCAGGGTCCAGAGGTGGACGGGCTTGCCATCGACGCTGCCCCACTCCTTCATGCTGATGCCTGCGGCGGGCGGGGGCGGGGCCGCGGTCGGCGGCAGCGCGACGGCAGGTTCCTGCTGCGCGAACGCGCAGGCCGCGAGGGCGAGTGGCGCAAGGAGCGCGACGGCGAGTGATGCTTGCATGGAGTCTCCTGAAGCGAGGGTGTGGCTGGCGGGAAGCGGGAACGGGGTCGGGAACGCGACGGGGGAAGGTAGCGCAGGCCGCTCAGCCGGAGGGGGCTGCGTTGCGCTCGAGGCGGCGTGCGATGAAGCGGCGCACGCCTTCGTCGGCTGCGACGCCGATGAGGAGCACGGCGCCGATCACTGCGAACTCGATCTGCGACGAAAGCCCGACGAGCGTGATGCTGTTGCGGAGGATCTGCAGCGTCGCCGCGCCGAAGACGACGCCCGTGACGCTGATCTCGCCGCCTCGGAGGCTGCAGCCGCCGAGCACGGCCGCTGCGATGGCGTAGAGCTCGTAGAAGTTCCCGAAGTCGGAGGGCTGCGCGCTGCTCAGGTCGAAGATGAAGAGCATGCCGCCGAAGCCCGCGAGGAGGCTGCAGCCGACATAGGAACCCGTGACGAGCCACGCCGTGGGGATGCCCGAGTAGCGCGCCGCGCTCTCGTTGCGGCCCGTCGCGAGGATCCAGCGGCCCCACACCGTGCGCGAGTAGAAGATGCCGAGCGCGATCGCGAGGATCGCGGCGGGGATCACGGTCGCGGGCAGCAGGAAGTTCTCGACGCCGGGAATCTCGAAGCGCCCCGTCGCCAGCGTGCGCAGCTCGCCGTATTCCCCCATGAATCCCTGCGTCTGGTCGCCCGTCATCCACCGCGCGATGCCGCGATAGAGAAGGAGCCCGCACAGCGTGACGAGGAACGGCTGCAGCCTGAGCCGCGTGATGAGGAGCCCGTGGAAGAGCCCGATCGCGGCGGAGACTGCGAGCACCGTGGGCACCACCGCCCACGGCGACCACTCGTGCTCGATCAGGAGCCACGGCGTCATGATGCCCGCGAGGCAGACCACCGAACCGATCGAGAGGTCGATGCCGCCCGTCACGATCACGAGCGCGGCGCCGAGGGCGATGATCGAATAGAGCGCCGTGCGCTGCGTCAGCTGCATCAGGTTGATGCCGGTGAGGAAGTTCTCGCCGTAGAGCGACGCAAGCAGGAAGATCGCCGTGAAGATGCCGATGATGCCCAGCGCTTTTTTCATGTTGCGGCCTTCTTCAGAGCAGACGCTCTACCTGTCGCAAGCTGCATGATGGCGATTTCGCTCGCATCGTGGGCCGCAAGCTCGCCCACGATCGCACCGTCGTGCATCACGAGGATGCGGTCCGCGAGGAGCAGCACCTCCTCGAGCTCGCTCGACGCGAACACCACGGCGCTTCCCTCGTCGGCGAGCCGCCGGACCTCCGCATGGATCTCGCTGCGCGCGCCGACATCGACGCCGCGCGTCGGCTCGTCGAGGAGGAGCACCGCGGGGTCGACCGCGAGCCAGCGGCCGATGACGGACTTCTGCTGGTTGCCGCCCGACAGGGTCTGCACGCGGCGCGCGGGCTGCGGCGGCCGCAGCTGCATGCGTGCGATCATGCGCCCCACCACGCCGCGCTCGCCGCGCCTGTCGACGAGCCGCGCGCGGCTCGTGCGGTCGATCCACGCAAGCGACATGTTGACGGCGACGGAGTCCTCGAGGAAGAGGCCGTTGCGGGCGCGGTCCTCGGGGACGAGCGCCACGCCCGCGCGCGTGCGTTCGGTGGCTGCGCCCGCGAGGCGGCGTCCGTCGAGCCGCACCTCGCCTTGGTGCGGGCTGATCCCCGCGATCGCCTCGAGGAGTTCTGTCCGCCCCGAGCCGACGAGCCCCGCGAGGCCCACGATCTCGCCCGCGCGCGCCTGAAACGACGCGGGAACACGCCTGCGATGCGCGCCGACCACGCCGTCGACCTCGAGCCGCACAGCGGCGTCGGCCACCGAGGCGCGGCGTTCCGCGCGCGCGATGTCGCGCCCGACCATCAGCCGCTCGATGGCGCCACGGTCGAGGTCGCCGCGATGGAGTTCGCCCGTGGTGCGCCCGTCGCGCAGAACGACGACGCGGTCCGCGATCATCATCACCTCGTCGAGGTGATGCGACACGAACACGACTGCGACGCCCGCGCGGCGAAGTTCGTCCATGATCTCGAGGAGGCGCTCCGTCTCGCGCGTCGTGAGGCTCGAGGTCGGCTCGTCGAGGATCAGGACGCGCGACTCCGTCGAGAGAGCCTTGGCGATCTCGACGAGCTGCCGTTGCGCGATCGCGAGCGCGCCGCACAGCGTGCCAGGGTCGGTCGCAAGCCCCACGCGCGCGAGCCACTTCGCGCTCTCCGCGCGCATCCTCGCGCGGTCGAGGAACCCGAACCGCGACGGCTCCCGCCCGAGGTGGATCGCGCCCGCGACATCGAGGTTCTCCGCGAGATTCAGCTCCTGGTGGACGAGCGCGATGCCCGCCTCCGTCGCCGCGCGCACACCGTCAAGCAGCACCTCGCGCAGCGCGCCCGATGCGTCGGCCACCTCGAGCGAACCCTCGCTCGGCCGCACCACGCCCGAGAGGATCTTGAGGAGCGTCGACTTGCCGGCCCCGTTCTCGCCGACGACCGCGAGCACCTCGCCGCCGCGGATCTCGAGGTCGACGCCCGCAAGCGCGACGACGCCCGCGTAGCGTCGGCCGACGCCGCGCACGCGGAGGAGAACGGGGCGTTCCATGTTCATGCGAGGCCGAGGAGGCGCTTACTTCGCGTCCTTGCCCGCCTTCAGCTTCGCCTTGAGGTCCTTCCAGAAGGAATCGGCGTTGTCCTTCCTGATCACCTTCGCGGGGATGTTGAGGACGCCGCTCTCGGGAATGAGCGACATGTCGCCCTTCGCGAGCGCGTTCAGCACGCGCACGCTCTCGTAGCCGTAGCCGTAGGGATCCTGCACCACGGTGCCGAGCACGAAGCCCTCCTTGATGCCCGCGATGACATCCGCGCCCTCGTCGAACGCCGCGAGCTGGATCTTGCCCTGCTTGCCCGTCTGGCGCAGCACCTCGACCGCGAGCGTCGAGTTGTATTCAAACAACCCCGTCACGAGCGCAAGCTTCGGGTGCTTGATGATCACATCCTCGATGTTCGCCTTCGCCTTGGCGCGGTCGAACGAGTCGGTCCAGGTGCCGACGATGGTGTAGCCCGCCTCGCTGACGACCGTCGCGGGCTCGTCGTAGCGCGTCGGGTCGGGCGTGCGGCCGAGGAGGCCGTCGATGAAGCCCTGGCGGCGGCGCTTGGCGTTGTCCTGCTCGAGGCGGCCGATGAAGATCGCGACCTCGCCGCCGTTCGGAAGGCCCTCGCGCGCGAGCTTGCCGCACATGAGGCCCGCCTCGTAGTTGTCCATGCCGATGTAGCAGAGGCGCGGCGCGTTCGGCGCGTCGGAGTCGTTGGTGATGAGGAGGCTCTTCTCGGCGACGAGGTTGAGCACCTCGGCCTGGTTCGTCGGGTCGATCGGGCTGACGGAGATCCCGTCGATTCCCCTGATGACGAGGTCCTCGAGCATGCGCTTCTGGTCGCCGAGGCCGCCGCCGGGGAACTCGACGGTGACGGTGCAGCCGAGGTCGCGGCCCGCGGCGATGGCGCCAGCCTTCGCGATCGTCCAGAAGTCGGCGACGCCGTTCGAGACGAACGCGACATGCGGCTTCGCCTTCGGTGCGCTCTTGAAGGCGGCGATGCGCTCCTTCTGCGCCGCGACGAGCTTGGCGGCGCCGTCCTGCGGGGCGGCGGCGGCGAGGCCGAGACCAAGCGAGGCGAGCGCGACGAGAGAGATCAGCTTCTTCATGGATGCTCCTCAGATTTCGGCTTCAGATTTTTGCGCGGTTTTCCGCCGCGGATGTTCACGAAGACTCTCGGAAACGGCTCAGACGACCGTCATGCCGCCGTTCACATGGATGTCCTGGCCCGTGACGAACCCCGCCGCGTCGCTTGCGAGGAAGACGCACGCTCCGCCGCAGTCGCTCGGCACGCCCCATCTGCCCATCGGGATGAGGCGGCGGTACGCCTCCTTCTCGTGCTCGGGGTCGTTCTCGTGGCGCTCGACGGGGATCCAGCCGGGCGCGATCATGTTGACGGTGATGTTGAACGGCGCAAGCTCGTTCGCCATCGAGCGCGACCAGCCGACCTGCGCGCCCTTCGCCGCGACATACGCGCTGAACGGCGCGACGCCGCGGTTGAAGACCTCGCTCGTGATGTTGATGATGCGCCCCCACTTCTCCCGCTTCATGTGCGGCAGCGTGGCGCGCGCGAGGAGGTACGGGCTCTTCACGAAGAAGTCGAGCATCGACTGGTAGAACTCCCAGTCGTACTCTTCGATCGCCTTCAGGGGCTGCGCGGGCGTCGCGTTGAGGACGAGGATGTCGATCGGGCCGAGCTTGGCCGCGATCTCGTCGTTCAGGCGCGTGACCTCGGCCTCGTCGATCACGCTCGCGCGGAAGAGCCCGCCCTTGTAGCCGGCCGCCTCGTACTCCGCGAAGGTCTTCTCGGCCCAGTCCTTCCCGTGCGCGTAGTTGAAGGCGACCTTGGCGCCCGCTGCGCCGAGCGCGAAGGCCATCGCCTTGCCGAGGCCCTTCGACGAGCCGGTGACGAGCGCGACCTTGCCATCAAGACGGAAGTTCGGAACCTGCATGAGGCGGCCATCCTACAGAAAGCCGCCGCGAAGTCGAGGAATCGCGGGCGAATTCGCGGTCAGGTCGCCGCCGTGGCGCGCGGGCGCGGCGCCGCCCCGTAGGTCGCCGCCCGCCAGAGCCACTCGAAGGGGCCGATGCGGAAGACGGAGAGCCACGCCGTCGCGAAGACGACGAGCGCAAGCCACACGGAGACCGCGATCAGCATGGCCTGCGCGTCGTCGAGGGTGCCGAACCAGGCGAGCCCCCACCACGACGCGAGCGCCGTGCAGACGAGCGACTCGAGGAGATAGACCGTGAACGACATGCGCCCCGTGCGCTCGAGCGGCGTGGCGAGGAACGCCGGGAGACGCGGCCCCCACTCGACGATGATCGCGGCGTAGGCGAACGGAAGAACCATCGCGCCGAGAGCGACGAGCGCCGTGTGCGCCACGCGCGTGCCGATCGACTCGAACCCGACGAGGAGACTCGGAACCGTGCCGAGCAGCGTCAGGGCGAGCCCGAGCGCAAGCGCGGGCAGCGCGATCCTGCGGCGGAACGCCGAACCCTCGGGCGCGAACAGCCCCGCCTTGAAGGCGTAGACGCCGCACAGCATCATCAGGAGCGAGTGCCAGCCATAGCTGAAGAGCGCCGCGACGAAGCCGTAGCCGTAGAGGACGCAGCGGAAGGCGAACGCGTCGAGGAACGGCCCTTCTGCGAACGCTGCGCGCTCCGCCTCGATCCAGATGGGCGAGTACGGGTCGCCGCCTGCCTCGAGGATCGCTGCGAAGCCCCGCGCCGTGAGGTCCTCGGCGGCGATCTCGGCGGCGATCTCGGCGGCAGGGGGCTGCGACGCCTCGAACGCCATTCCCACGCCGATCAGCGCGCCGCCCACGAGCGCAAGGAACGCGACGACCGCTGCGATCGCCGCGAGGACCCACCGCAGCGTGCGCAGCGACAGCCCTGTGGCGAGAAGCACGATCACGCCGAGGAGCGCGTAGAGCATCAGGATGTCGCCGAGCCAGACGATCGACCAGTGCACGATGCCGACGACCGCCAGGAGCCCGAGCCGCCGAAGGCCTATCGGCCAGGGGCTCTGCCCCGACGCCCGCGCGCGCGCGGCCTGCATCGCAAGCCCGAAGCCGAACAGCATCGAGAAGAGCGAGATGAACTTGAAGGTGCAGAAGGTCTCGACGAAGAACCACGCAGCGGTGTCCGACGCCTCGCGGGCAGACCCGTCGATCGCGACGGAGGGATCCATGACGAATCCGAACGGCCCGAAGAAGAACCGCGCATTGACGAGGAGGATTCCAAGCAGCGCGATGCCGCGGGCGATGTCGACGCCGCGCAGGCGCTCGCTGGGTGCGACGGGGGAAAGCGTCATGAAGGCGAGTGTATGCGGAAGAAACGCCCGCTGTGGCGGAAGCCCGCACGCAGACCGTCGCGACAGCACGCGCTCGAGTGCGCGGGTTCATGCATGTCGGTGATGATTCAGCAGCCTCCGCGGGCGAGGCTCACGGGTCGAGGCTCACGGATCGAGAAGCTCGAGCTCGATGCTCTCGACCGTGAACTCGACTGCGGGTCCGTCCTCTGCCGGCCGCGAGAATCGACGCGCGAGCGGGCTCAGGTCGAGCCGGAAGCGCGTGCCCGGGCGGGGAACCGCCATGAGCTCGATGTCGATCGCGGCGATGCTCCGCTCGAGGCGCGGCGCGAGCTGATCGGACTCCCATGGGGAGATCGGTGCGGACACGAAGTCGGGTGAGAACTGGATCATCCTCGAGTAGAGCCCCGGCTCCGCGGTGAGCCGCTCTCCGGTCCGAGCGTCGAACGCACGGACGAGCTCACGCGTCATCGTCACGATCCGAATCGATCGAGCGATGTCGCGCACTTCGTCCGCGGGCCCATCGACGATCAACAGCAACTGGATCAGTGCGCGATAGCCCCCGTCGCGCGTGTAGCGATCGCGCAAGGCCTGCGCCTCGGCGCTCTCCGAGTGGACGCCGAGCGCCCAGCCCTCCAATGAGTCGCGCACGGGCCCGAGCAGCGCGATCGGTCGGATCTTGATGGTGGCGGCGGGAACCGAGGGGATCACGGGCTGCGCGGACTCGGCCTCGGGCGCGTTCTCTCGCTGAGAGACGACCTCGATCGCGCCAGCGGGCTCGATCGCGCGCAAGGAGTTGTCTCTTGTCTGCGCAGAGGAGCCGTGGCATCCCGCGAGGGAAGCCGCCACAAGCGCCGTGGCCACCGCGGGCGCGCATGCACGCAGCCTGCGCCGCAGGCCGAGTGCCTTCAGTTGGACCGAAATCGGGGAGGTCGTCATGGTTGCGGCTCCGCTGATGGTTCAGGAAAACCAGGGCAGTTCCCGACGCCACACAGCCAACGCCCGTGGGCGTGGCACTCTCGGTTCCGCGCTCGCGCTGCGCGCTCGGCGCGGGCGGCCTACGCGAGCAACTGCCTGATCGGCTCAGCGCCTTCGACGCCGACGAGCTTCTGGTCGAGACCTGCGTAGAAGTAGGTCAGGTGGTTCGGGTCGAGGCCGAGGCACTGGAGCGCGGTCGCGTGGAGGTGCTTCACATGGAAGCGCTCGTCGACGCCTGTTGCGCCGAGTTCGTCGGTCTGGCCGACGGTCACGCCGCCCTTGATGCCGCCGCCCGCCATCCACATGGTGAAGCCGAAGGAGTTGTGGTCGCGGCCCGTGCCTTCGGCGTACTCCGCCGTCGGCTGGCGCCCGAACTCGCCGCCCCAGATGACGAGCGTCTCGTCGAGGAGGCCGCGGCGCTTGAGGTCCTTGAGGAGCCCCGCGATCGGCTTGTCGGTGCGGCCAGCGTGGAAGTCGTGGTTCTTCTTGAGGTCGCCGTGCGCGTCCCACGACTCGTCGTTGTGGCCGCCGCCCGAGTAGATCTGGACGAATCGCACGCCGCGCTCGACGAGGCGCCGCGCGAGAAGGCACTTGTCGCCGAACTCGCGCGTGCGTTCGTCGTCGCAGCCGTAGAGCTCCTTCGTCTCCTTCGTCTCGAGCGACATGTCAACGGCCTCGGGCGCCGTCGACTGCATGCGGTAGGCGAGCTCGTAGCTCTCGATGCGGCTCTCGAGCTCGGAGTTCCCCGAGCGGAGGAGCGCATGGCGCGTGTTCCACATCTTGAGGCGGTCGAGCATCGCGCGCTGGAGCCCGTCGCTTCGGCCCTCGGGGTTCGCGAGGTCGAGGATCGGCGGCCCTTCGCCGCGCAGCACGGTGCCTTGGTACATCGCGGGCATGTAGCCGCTCGACCAGTTCTTCGCGCCCGAGATCGGGCCGCCCGCGCTGTCGAGCATGACGACGAAACCGGGCAGGTTCTGGTTGACGGTGCCGAGCCCGTAGTTCACCCACGAGCCCATCGCCGGGCCGCCGAGGAGGCGCCCAGAGTTCATCATCAGCATGGCGCTCCCGTGGATCGGGCTGTCCGCGTACATCGACTTGATGAAGGCGATGTCGTCGACGCAGGTCGCGATATGTGGGAAGAGGTCGCTCACCCAGGCGCCCGACTGGCCGTACTGGCGGAACTTCCACTTCGGCCCGACCACGCGGCCTTCGTCCTTGTCGCCGCCGCGGCCCTTCGTCTTCACCTTGATGGTCTTGCCGTCGAACTTGTAGAGGTCGGGCTTGTAGTCGAAGGTGTCGACATGGCTCGGGCCGCCGTAGCAGAAGATGAAGATGACGCTCTTCGCCTTGCCCGGAAGCATCGCGGGCTTCGCGGCCATCGGGTTGACGGCGCCCCCTGCAAGCGGCGTCACGCCGTCGAAGGCGTGCGCCTGCCGCGCGAGGAAGCCGTCCTTCGACAGCATGCCTGCGAGCGCCACGGAGGTGAACGCACCGCCCGCCTGCCAGAGGAACTCGCGGCGCGTGCGGCCGCAGAAGGTGTTGGTGGGCTTGTCGAGTGGGTCGCTCATGTGCGTGTCTCGCTCGGTGTGCGGGGTCGGGCGCGGGGAATTCAGTGCATGAATCAGTCGATGTAGAGGAACTCGTTCAGGTTGAAGAGGACGAGGCACAGGCTGTCCATGGCCTGTTCCTGCGTCAGCCCTTCCTTCGCCTTGATCTCGTCGAGGAACGCGACCGCTTCGTCGACCTCGCGCGTGTCGGGCGTGCGGCCGCTCGCGAGGCGACGCGCGCGCACGATCTGCGCGCGCACATCGCCGGGCGCCTCGCGCTCGACGCGACGCGCGAGCTTCGCGGCCTCCTCGTTGGTGAGGTCGCCGTTCAGCATCGAGAGCGACTGCGTGGGCACGACCGTCGTGAAGCGCTGCGGGCACGGGCTGTCGAGGTCCGCGAGGTCGAACGATGTGAGGAGCGGGTGCTGGAGCGAGCGCTTCAGCTTGATGTAGAGCGTGCGGCGCGTCCACGACTCGGGCTCGGTGACGGGCCACACCTCGCCCGGCCGCGAGGAGGTCGCGAGCGCTTCCGCGGGCATCGGCGGCAGCACGGGCGGCCCGCCGACCTGCGTGTTGATGGTGCCGTTCGCGACCAGCATCGCGTCGCGCAGCTCCTCGGCCGACACGCGGCGCATGCGGTAGCGGCTGAGCAGCTCGTTCGGCGCGTCCTTCGCGAGCGCCTCCGCGGACGGCACGCTCGACATGCGGTACGCGGCGCTCGTCATGAGAACGCGGTGCATCTCCTTGAAGCTGCCGCCCTTCTCGATCATCGACGCGGCGAGGTAGTCGAGGAGCTCGGGGTGCGTCGGCTGCTCGCCGAGGCGCCCGAAGTCGTTCGTCGAGGCGGAGAGGCCCGCGCCGAAGTGATGCTGCCAGACGCGGTTCGCGACCGTGCGCCACGCGAGCGCGTTGCGCGGGTCGACGATCCACTCCGCGAGCGCGAGGCGCCGCCCAGAGCTTTCGCCATGCGCGGGCTTCACGGCGGGCGAAGGCTTGAAGTGCGCCGCGACGACGGGCACATCGGGCTCGACCTTGTCGCCGAGCGAATGCGGGCTGCCTCGCAGCATCACGAAGGTGTCGGCGGGCTGCGCGAGTTCGCGCACGGCAAGCACGGTCTCGCCCTTCCAGTCGGGCGGCCGCAGCGCGGAGAGGCGCGCATGGAGCGCGTCGAGGGCGGCCGCGTCGTCTGCGAACCCGTGCGCCGCGAGCGCCTCGCGCACGGCCGACGGCTCGGCGAGGCCGAGGGCGGTTCCGCGCACCTCCGCCTCCGAAAGCGGCCTGTCGTAGAAGCGCACTTCGTCGATCTCGCCCGCGAACGCGCCGCCGCCCGGGAGCATGGCGCCGATCGCGAGCCTGCGCGGCGTGTCGAGCCGCGCGGTCGAGCCGCGCGCGCGGTCGACCGCTGCGCCGTCGACATAGAGGACGAGGTCGCCCGACTTCCGCTCGCGCGTGAAGGCGACATGGTGCCAGCGGCCGTCGTTGTGGCCAGGGCCCGAGCTGAGGAAGGTCTCGGGGTCGCCCGTGCCCGCGCTCACATAGCCGTGGGAGATGAACGAGACGCCGAAGTCGCGCACGATGCCCGGGACCTCGCCATCGACGAGGCCCTTGCCGAGGAACCAGCGGCGGTCGCTGTCGGAACCGCCGCCGATGTCGCGCGTGCGGAAGAAAAACGAGATGGTGAAGTCGTCCGCGATCGGCCGCTCGAGCTCGACGCGGTCGTCGCCGCCGTCGAAGCGGAAGCCGCGGCCGACGCGGCCCTCGGAGCCGAATCCTGCGTCGACGACCTTCGCAGGCTTGCCGCCTGCGACGGAATTCGCGGCGGACGCGGTCGGGCCATCCTCGAAGGCGAGATGCGCGACGAGCCCGCGCGTGGGCGCTCGGTCGGGGAAGCGCGACGCGCCGTCCGCGTCGCCGAGACCGGCCTTCGCCTCGAGCGCGCGGATCTCGGCGACGAGCGCCTCGCGCCCCGCGATGAACGCTGCGATCTCGGCCTCGGGGTCGGCGTGGCCGAAGTCGCGCCGCACCATGCGCAGCACATTGTCCGCCTCGATCGAGTTGAACGGGCTCTCCTTGTAGGGCGCGACGCCCGCGAAGAACGCCGCGAACTGGTAGTACTCGCGCTGGCGGATCGGGTCGCCCTTGTGGTCGTGGCAGCGCGCGCAGTTCATGCTGATCCCGAGGAAGGTGCGCGCGGTCGTGTCGACGATCGAGTCCATGTCGTCTGCGAGCGCCTGCTTCAGGTCAGGCACCTCGTCGTCCCAGAGACCGAGTCGGTAGAAGCCCGTCGCCACCAGCGTGTCGAAGTCGCGGTCGGGCAGTTCGTCGCCCGCCAGCTGCGCCTTCACGAAGCGCGCGTAGGGCATGTCGTCGTTGAAGGCGCGCACCACGAAGTCGCGGTACTTCCACGCTGCGTTCTTGTCGCTGTCGCGCTCGAAGCCGTTGGTGTCGGCGTAGCGCACGAGGTCGAGCCAGTGGCGCGCCCACTTCTCGCCGTAGTGCGGGCTCGCGAGCAGGCGGTCGATGAGGCGCTCGTAGGCGTCGGGCGACTCGTCGGCCACGAACGCGTCGAGCTCCTCTGGCGTGGGCGGCAGCCCCGTCAGGTCGAAGCTGGCGCGGCGGATGAGCGTGGCGCGGTCGGCCTCGGGCGCGGGCGCGAGGCCCTTCGCCTCGAGCCTGGCGAGGATGAAGCGGTCGATGTCGTTGCGCGCCCACGCCGCGTCGCGCACGGCGGGCGCAGCGGGCTTCTCGAGCGTGCGGTACGCCCACCACGACCCGCGGGCGGCGTTCGCACGCCTGATGATCGTCTCCTCGTCAAGCCCGCCCGAGCCGTGGGACTGGTCCTGCCCGTCGGCGGGCTTCGGGGCCGAGGGAACTGCGTCGTCGGGCGCGTTGCGCGGGGTCGCGAGGCCCGCCGCGGCGACTGCGAACGCGAGCGCACCCGCCGCCGTCACCACCCGACTCGTCCATCGTCCCCCGTAAGAGGCACTCGAGACGGGTCGGCGGGGCGCAGGATCGAGCATGGTGGACAAGGTATCCGCAGAAGCTCGACGCCCCAAGCCCCTCAGGGGCTTCGGCGAAAGGAACAACTCGTTCCGTCCCGATACTCGGGAGATGCCCAGCGCCCTCGCAGAATCCGCCTCGCTCCTTCTCGCCAGCAGACTTCCGCCCGCGCTCCTCGAGATCGCGGGGTGGGTGCCCGCCGTCATCTTCCCCGGCGCGACGCTGCTGCAGCTCGTCGTGATCCTGCGCCGCAAGACGGCCGCGGGCGTCTCGGTCGCCGCCTGGAGCGCGTTCGCGATCGCGAACATCTGCCTGTTCCTCTACACCGAGAAATACGGTGAACTCGAGTCGATCCTGGGCGCGCTTGGAACGGCCGTCCTCAATCTGTGCATCGTGGCGGCCGCGATTCGGTATCGAAATCCCGCGAGCGGGAATCCGAAGGGCGGCGCCCGCGTCTGAGCGCGCCTCTCG
>CAYMSD010000078.1:0-4341 GCA_964393015.1 uncultured Klebsiella sp. | reverse complement strand
CGGAACCTCACGACGGAACCTCTCCTCGATCCTTCGGACAGCACCCATGCCGACCGCGAACCCCCGCCGCTTCCCCGCCGCCCTGGTCCAGCGCATCGCCGCCCGCCGCAACGACCTCCTTCGCGCGCGGCGCACCCTTCCCGCGATCGCGGCGGTCGCCGCTCTCCAGGGCTGCATCGCGGTCGGCGGCACGAGCCGCGTGGATTCGCCGACGCTCGGGAAGCAGCTGGTCGACCTGAAGGGCGCCCTCGATTGCGGCGCGCTCAGCGAGACGGAGTACCAGGCCGCGAAGGCGGAACTGCTCTCGCGTCAGCGCTGAACGGCGGCGGAGCGCCTTCGTCCGCACGGCTGCGCGCGGCGCCCGCCTCGAGCTCCGCGCGCACGGTCTCCTCGAGCGTGTCGAGGTCGACGGGCTTGCGCAGGAACGCGGAGATTCCCGCGGCCTTCGCCAGACGCTCGGCGCGCTCGTCGCCGTATCCCGTGCAGCAGACGACGCGCAGCGCGGGCGACCTCTGGCGGGCCGCCGTGGCGAGCTCGATGCCCGTCATCCCCGGCATGGTGAGATCGGTGACGAGGAGGTCGATGGCGTCCGAGCGCGACGCGAGGATCGAGAGGGCGTCCTCGGGCGACTGCGTGGCGAGCACCTCGTGGCCGAGGGCCGAGAGCATCGCCCGAACGACCTCGAGCACGGCCGCGTCGTCGTCGACGACAAGGACGACCGCCCGGCTGGCGTCGGCGGCCACCCGCGCGGGCTCTGCGCCTCGCTCCGCGGCGGTCGGCTGCACATCGGCTGCAGGGAGGATCACCTCGAGGGCGATCGCGCCGCGCTCTCCCTCCGCGACGAGCATCCGCCCCTCGAGTTCCGTCACGATCCGGTGCACGATGCCGAGGCCGAGCGACGCCGTGGCGCGCGCGCGAGACGGCCGCGCGGCCGTCGCAGCGGCATACGGATCGAACGCCACGGGCTGACCGAAGCCTGCGGGCGCTCCGTCGGGCTCGCCCCGGACCACGATGCGCACGCCGCGCTGGCCCGCGCGCTCCGCGTGAACCTCCACGCGACCCGTCCTTCCCGCGAGCGCGTCGACCGCGTGCGTGACGAGGTTGATGACCGCCTGGTGGATCGCGCCGCCGTCCGCAAGCACGCTCCCTGCGTCGGGCGCAGCCGTGGCCTCGAGGGAGACGGTGGCGGGCACCGTGCGCGCAAGGATCGACGCGCACTCCTCGACCACGCGAGGCACCTGCACCAGCTCGACCGTCCGCTCGCGGGGAAGCGAGAGCGCGAGCACCTGCTGCACGATCTCGCTTGCGGCGCGCGCGGAGGACTGGATCTCGTGCAGCATCTGCCGCATGCGCGCGTCGAGCGCGACGGAGCCGTCGAGCATCTCCGTGTAGAGGATGATCGGCCAGAGCACGTTGTTGAAGTCGCGCGCGAGCCCCGACGCGAGCATGCCGACCGCCTCCATGCGCTGCCGCTGCCGCAGCGAGGCCTCCAGCCGCTCGCGTGCGATCGCGATTGCGAAGGCGCCTGCGAGTCCGCGCAGCGCGGAGCGCTCCGCGTGGTCCGCCTCGCGAAGCGAGGATTGCCGTCGCTCGAAGGACAGGACTCCCCAGAGCGCGCCGTCGACAAGGACGGGCTTGAGGAGCACGCGCCTGCGCGCATCGCCGAGCGCGACCTCGACCCCGTGGCCTGCCGAAAGCTGAGCCAGCTCCGCGCGCGCGGCCTCGCGCACGGCGAGTCCGAGGCTCCACGGCTCGCCGAAGAATGGCTGCCACACGAACTCGCGCACGGCGCCCGCTGGCTGCGATCCGTCCGCGGCCGGCGGCGGAATCTCGACGAGCCCGAGCGCTCCCGCATCGAGCGCGTCGCCGAGGAGCGCGAGCACCGCCATCGCCACCTCGCGCCACTCGAGCGCGGCCAGCACGCGCGCGCCCGCCTCGTGCGAGGCGACGATCAGCGCGCCACGGCGGTCGTTCTCGCGCGCTGCGACGAGCCGCGCGTAGGTGACGCCCGCGAAGTCCGCGAGGAAGGAGAGACCTTCCCGATAATGCGGCGTGAAGTTCGCCACGCGCTCGCTTGCGAAGCCGACCGTTCCCACCACGACGCCGTCGACGCGCACGGGGAGGTAGAGGCGCGAACGCACGGGCTTTCCGTGCGACCTCCGCTCAGCCCCGACCTCGGGAGCAGCCATCGATGTGTCGGGAATGTCGACCACCGTGCCCGTGCGGAGCACGAATCCAGGGTGTCGCTCCTCGGCGGTCGCCTCCGCGGCACGGCGCTCCTCCTCATCAAGGCCCTTTGCGCCGATGAGGCGCAGACGGCCCGTATCGGGGTCGAGGAAGTAGATCCCCGAGTACTCGACGACGAAAAGCTCGTCGGACACCGACTCGATCGTGCGGCCAAGCTCCTCGAGCGTGCGGACCGCCGCGAAGCTGCGCGCGATCGTGCGGTCGACCTCGTTGCGCGTGCGGAGCCAGCGCATGGCCGAGGCCAGTTCGTCCGCAGGAAGACGCCGCGACAGCTCGTCGGCGAGTTCGTCGGCCGTGCGCGCGGCCGCGCGCCTCGCGGAGGACGCGGCGCCCGTGTCATCGAACCCAAGCAGCACGCGGCCGAAGGGGCCGAGCGACAGTTCCAGCACCGAGCGGCCCGCAGATGCGTCTTGATCTCCTCCGGGGCTCGAGCCCACGGTCTCGGCCGTTCCGCGATCATCGGCGCGCCAGACGCGCTCGATCTCGGCCCGCGGACCCTGCCAGAGATGCACCTCGCACCAGGCCGCCCCCGACCCCGCGCGCAGGGCGCCAGCAGCGCGCGCGCACAGCGCGGCGATGCATTGTTCGCCGGGAGGCCGACCCGCAGGGTTGCCGCCGCTTCCGTCCATCGTGCGCGCGTCCTCTCTCCAAGTCTTGCGTCCAGAGTCTTCCGTTCAGGTCGTCTTCGCAGGAAGCCAGCCGCAAGCGTAACCGAGCCTTCCCCGCCGCGCGTCCGCCCTTGATTCTTGACTTCGGCCCCGCAGCAAGCGACCCTGCGTCCCATGCAGTCGAAGACTCCGCCCACAGGCCAGGCTTCGGGTTCTCCCGCACGCGCCCGGCTCCTTCTCGCGACGCTCTGCGCAGGCTCCATCGCCGCATTCGGGCTCGCAGGCACGCAGCAGTCGGAGCGCGGCGCGCCCGCTCCGACCACGCAGGACGCGCCCGAGGCGCCGAAGGCGACGCTTGGCCGTGCGCTCGTGTTCACGAAGACGGCGAGCTTCCGCCACGACTCGATCCCCGACGGCATCGCCTGCGTGAGGGAGATCCTCGCCGAGCAGCTCGAGGTGGACGCCACGGAGGACTCGTCCGTCTTCAACGCGGACAACCTCGCGCGCTACAAGGTCGTCATCTTCCTCTCGACGACGGGCGACATCCTGAACGAAGGAGAGCAGCGCGCGTTCGAAGGGTTCATCCGCGCGGGCGGAGGCTACGCGGGCGTGCACGCCGCCGCGGACACCGAGCACACCTGGCCGTGGTACGGGCAGCTCGTCGGCTCGTACTTCAAGACCCATCCCGACATCCAGCCCGCGCGCATCCGCATCGAGGACCGCACGCACCCGTCGACCGTGATGCTTCCCGCGGACTGGCACCGCACCGACGAGTGGTACGTCTACACCTCGAACCCGCGCGGCCGCGTGCGGGTGCTTGCGAACCTCGACACGACCACGATCCGCGGCGCGCACATGGGCGACGACCACCCGATCGCCTGGTTCCACCATTTCGAAGGCGGGCGGTCCTGGTATACGGGCGGCGGGCACACGAAGGAGAGTTTCTCGGAGCCGCTCTTCCGAGAGCACCTCAAGGGTGGAATCCTGTGGGCCGCGGGCCTGGCGGAGCCCCCTGTCGGCGATGCGCCTGCAGGAGAGCAGGCGACGGACGGCGCCGGGAAGCCACAGAGCGAAGCGGCCCGATCAGCTTCAAGGCCCGCCGCACCCCGCACAGACCACCCCGACAGGTGAAAAAAGTGGCGAAACTTTTCTTGTCGGGCATGGACACGGATTCCCCGTTTCGTTACTCTCCTTGAGTCACTTGCGGCCTCGGCTGCGCGCGGCAACCAAACAAGATCTTTTCCCCCATGGGGCTACTGCGAAGCCGATCTCGCAGTGGCCCTTTTCTATTTCCCCGAGGGGGAAATAGAAAAGACCTTTGAGCGGCGGACGGCATGGGTGCCCGTGGCTTGAGCGGTCGCGGCTGCGGCCGCTCCCTTTGGTGCTACGACGACCAAGGGTGCCCGTGGACGAAGTCCACGGAACGACGACCGTCGGAGTCGACGGCTGACACCATCCGTTCCTTGGACTTCGTCCAAGGGCACCC
>CAYMSD010000077.1:0-16995 GCA_964393015.1 uncultured Klebsiella sp. | reverse complement strand
GGTGCCCGCAGGTTTCAACCTGCGGAACCGTTCGCGTCGGAGTCGACGGCTGACACCACCCGTTCCGCATGCTGAAGCATGCGGGCACCCAGGCTTACGGCAGCACCAAAGCGAGCCGCCGCGGCGGCGAGCGCTCAAACACACGACCGCTCGATCACCCCTCGAACAGCTTCGCCTGGTCCCGCACGTCCTTCGGGCTCTCCTGCACGGCCTTCACCTCCGCGGCGATGTCCTCGATGGTGCGGAAGTCCTGGTGCTCGCTCGCGAAGCGGATGTACGCGATGTCGTCGAGGGCACGCAGCCTGCCCGCCACGCGGCGGCCGATCTCGACCGACGGCACTTCCTTCTCGAAGTCGCGGTAGAGCTCGTCCTCGATCTGGCGCACCATCTCCTCCTTCGCCTCGGCCGCGATCGGGCGCTTGCCGCAGGCGGCGAGGATGCCGCGCATGATGTTGTCTGCGTTGAACGGCACGCGCGTCCCGTCGCGCTTCACGACGGTCAGCCGCTCCGTCCGCTCGACCCGTTCGTAGGTCGTGAAGCGGCGCTTGCACTGGTTGCACTCGCGCCTGCGCCGCACCGCCGCGCCGCCGTCGGCCTCGCGAGAGTCGATCACGCTGTCGTCGTCGGCCTTGCAGAAGGGGCAGATCATCGGGGAAACGGCATCGTATCCGCGCTCCGCACGCTCCGCGCGGCAGATACACTCGCGAACCCTATGGTCCGCATCACCCTTCCCGATGGTTCTGTCAAGGAGTTCGCCAACGCCCCGACCGTGGGCGAGGTCGCAGCGTCGATCGGCGCGGGGCTCGCCAAGAGCGCCCTCGGCGGCCGCGTCTCCTACGGCGGCGGCATGGCCGACAGCGAGCTCGTCGACCTCTCCCACCGCATCGAGAAGGACGCGAAGCTCGCGATCGTCACCGCGAAGAACCGCGACGGCACGGTGAGCCCCGACTCGCTCTACCTCCTGCGCCACTCCTGCGCGCACATCATGGCCGAGGCGATCCAGCGGCTCTTCCCCGAGGTCCAGCTCGTCTACGGCCCGCCGCTCGAGACGAGCTTCTACTACGACATGCTCTTCCCCGACGGCAAGATCATGTCGGCCGACGACTTCGAGAAGGTCGAGGCGGAAATGGCCAAGATCGTGGCGGAAAACCGCCCGTTCACCCGCTACGAGCTTCCGATCGCGGAAGGTCTCAGGAAGCTCCAGGGCGAAGGCTCGAAGTTCAAGCTCGACAACGCCGCGCGCGCGGTCGAGGCCGGGTCGACGGCGCTCTCGTGGTACGCGACCGGCGAACCAGGCAAGAACTGGGAGGACCTCTGCCGCGGTCCGCATGTCCCGTCGACCGGCAAGATCGGCGCCTTCAAGGTGCTGTCGCTCGCGTCGAGCTACTGGAAGGGCGACGAGAAGCTCGACCGTCTCACCCGCGTCTATGGCACCGCGTTCGCCACCAAGGAAGAGCTCGAGCAGCATGTGCGCCTCCAGGAGGAGGCGAAGCGCCGCGACCACCGCACGCTCGGCAAGCAGCTGCGGCTCTTCCACATCGACGAGATGGTCGGCCAGGGGCTCGTGCTGTGGACTCCGGCGGGCTCGGTGGTCCGGCAGGAACTTCAGACCTTCATCGGCGAGGAACTTCGCAAGCAGGGCTACCACCAGGTCTTCACGCCGCACATCGGCAAGCTCGACCTCTACAAGACGAGCGGCCACTTCCCCTACTACAAGGAGTCGCAGTTCCCCGCGATTCCCGAGGGCGACGACCTTGCGAAGCTCTGCGAATCGGGCTGCTCGTGCGCAGAGCTCACCGCGCGCCTCGACGGCGTGAGCGCGCAGTTCGCGCGCGAACTGAACGAGCGCACCGGCCGCGAGGTGATCGCGCCCGACCGCGTGATGGACGCCGACAAGCTCGTGAACGGCTTTCTTCTCAAGCCGATGAACTGCCCGCACCACGCGAAGATCTTCGCGAGCGAGCCCCACAGCTACCGCGACATGCCCGTGCGCCTCGCGGAGTTCGGCACCGTCTACCGCTGGGAGCAGTCGGGCGAACTGAACGGCATGACGCGCGTGCGCGGCTTCACGCAGGACGACGCCCACCTCTTCGTGCGCGAGGACCAGGTCGCCGAGGAAGTGCTCGGCTGCCTGTCGCTCGTCAAGATCATCTTCTCGACGCTCGGCATGAACGAGTACCGCGTGCGCGTCGGCCTGCGCGACCCCGATGGAACGAAGTATGTCGGCGACCCCGCGAACTGGGACAAGGCCGAGGAGGCCTGCCGCGCCGCCGCGAAGACGCTCGGCGTCCCCTTCAGCGAGGAGCCGGGCGAAGCCGCGTTCTACGGCCCGAAGATCGACTTCGTCGTCAAGGATGTCATCGGCCGCTCGTGGCAGCTCGGCACCGTGCAGGTCGACTACAACCTGCCGATCCGCTTCGACCTCACCTATGTCGGGCAGGACAACCGCCCCCACCGCCCCGTGATGATCCACCGCGCGCCGTTCGGGTCGATGGAGCGCTTCTGCGGCGTGCTCATCGAGCACTTCGCGGGCGCCTTCCCCTGCTGGCTCAACCCCGAGCAGGTGCGCGTCCTCCCGATCAGCGAGAAGAGCGCCGCCTACGCCGACGAACTCCTCGCCGCCCTCAAGGCCCGCGGCGTGCGCGCCACGGTCGACCACTCGAACGACCGTGTCCAGGCCAAGATCAAGGTCGCGGCCGAGGAGAAGATCCCCTACATGGCGGTGGTCGGCCCGCGCGACGCGGAGAACCGCGTGGTCAGCGTGCGCGCCCGGGGAGTCGAGGCAAACCTCGGCGAGATGCCCTTCGACGCCTTCGTCGACGGAATCGCCCGCGAAATCGAGGGTCGGCTGCTCTCCGGCGCCCCCGGAACGGTCCAGGCGGCGCTGCGCACCTGAGCCCGCTCCCGGCGGACTTGTGCGGGTTCCCCCGATTTTCGCCCTGCAGAAGTGCGGCTTCCGCTTCCCTCGCGGGTCGGAGGTGGTATTGTTCGGGTCCATGACCGACCTTCCGAACCACCGCTCCGCATGATGATCGGCCGTCCACGGCCCATCTCCGTCGGTGCGTTCGGTCGGGCCGAAGCATGCGCTGTGCGTTCCGCCGCCCGTTCCGTCCTGATGGAGTCGGCGGTTCGCCGATCTTCAAGTCCATCGTTCCCGTCTTCGCGTTTCCGCCGGCCGTGGCTCGGCGAGAGCGACGCCTTCACTGCCTGACCTCGCCACGACCTCGAGAAAGGAATCGAACCATTTACCCGCCGCGCAGACCGTTTGGTGGCCCCCGCGACAACCGAGACTTCGGGCCCCGCATCAACGACAGGATCCGCATCTCCCCCGTCCGACTCCTCGACCCCGATGGCGAGATGGTCGGCGTGGTCGAGCTCGACGAGGCCAAGCGCCGCGCCTATGACGCGGGCCTCGATCTCGTGGAGATCTCGCCCGAGGCCCGCCCGCCCGTGTGCAAGATCATGGACTTCGGCAAGTTCAAGTACGAGCAGTCGAAGAAGGAGAAGGCGAACAAGGCGAAGAGCAAGGCTTCCGAGATGAAGGAAGTCCGCCTGGGGCGCTCGATGAAGATCGACCCCCATGATGTCGACATCCGCGTGGCGCAGGCGAGGCGGTTCCTCATCGAAGGTCACCGCGTGCAGATCATCCAGAACTTCCGTGGCCGCGAGATGGCGTTCCGCTCGAGGGGCGACGACCGCATGGAGGACATCATCCAGCGCCTTGCAGACCTCGCGAAGGTCGAGGTGCCCCCACGCCTGAACGGGCGCCGCATGGGCATGATCCTCGTTCCCGAGAAGCAGAAGGTCGAGGCCTACAAGCGCAAGATGGTGGCAGAGGGGAAGCCGGTGCTGCCGACCATCCCCGAGCAGCTCGAGGAGTTCCACGATCACGACGACGACGACGACGATCTCGACCTCGAGACCGAACTCGGCGGCGAGGGCGGCGAAGACGCTTCGCCGAGTTCGTAAGTCGATCTTTCAATTGACTTTACGGTCAAGCAGGCGGCGCCCACCGGCGTCGCCTGCTGCCATTGCGGCGCCCGCGCCGGATGCAGCGCGCATCCCCTTGATGCGCGATTTCCCCGTGATTCGTTGAAGAACGCGTTTGCTTCGTCGGGAACTCGCCGTATCTTCGCCGTATCCGTAGAGATGTTGTGCGGCCGCGCGTCGGCCCCGCAGTCGGGCCGGAGTCGTCACTCGCCGCCGAGCGATCCTCGGCGGCTCTCGTCTCACGCTCAGGAGTCCCACATGAACGATCGTTCGCGACTGGCGAGCGTGCTGGCAGGCACCACGGTGTTCGCCGGCTCGCTCTTCGTCACCACGACTGCGTCCGCGCAGTGCACGGTGGACCCGAATCCCGACTTCACGCAGAACGACGGCGGATGCGCCGTCGCAGGGCAGCCCGACCCGAACGGCGGCTGCAACCAGAGCCCCGCCGCCTTCCAGGAGACGGGCACCATCTCGAGCACGAGCACCTCGTTCACGATCGGCGGAACCTGCGGCGCCTCGCTCGCAGGGAACAACCGCGACCTCGACTGGTACTCCTTCACCGTCACCGAGCCGTGCTTCATCAATCTGTCGCTCGTGATGACCAACACGAACGGCACCCCGGCGGGCGACTCGCAGATGTTCTTCGGCAACGTCGCCGACTGCGGCAGCTTCTTCGGCTTCCAGTATGGCGCCTGCCCCGCGGCGTTCGAGGAGCAGTTCGTCGAGCCTGGCACCTACGGCGTCGTCGTCACGCGCGCGTTCGCCTCCGCCACCGTCCCCGACACCTGCAACTCGCCCTACACCATCACGGTGTCCGCGCGCTTCTCGCAGTTCCCTGAGTGCGGTTCTCCCGCCTCCGGCAACTGCGGCGTCGCGACGCCGGGAACGGGTGGCTGCCAGGATGTCTCCTGCTGCGACCTGATCTGCGCCATCGACCCGCTCTGCTGCGCGATCCAGTGGGACGCCAACTGCGCGGCCACGGCGCAGCTCGCCCCGCCGAACGGCTGCGGCGTGTTCGTCTACGAGTGCAATCCGCCCGCGGGCGCGCCCGCGAACGACTGCGCCACGGCCGCAGCGACGGTGGGCTTCGACACCCCGACCGCGTTCAACAACGCGAACGCCACGACCGACGGCCCGAACAATGGCCAGTGCGCGACCAACACCACGAAGGATGTGTGGTACCTCGTCCAGGCTCCCTCGGACGGCAACATGACGATCGTCGCGGATACGCCGGGCCAGGACATCGTGGTCAGCGTCTACGCGAACGGCACCAGCTCGACCGTGAACGGCTCGCAGCTCGCCAACAACTACATCGGCTGCGTCAACGCGGTCGGTGCGGGCGGCGAGGCGGTCGTCCTGACGGGCACGCAGGAAGGCGAGTGGTACCTGTGGCGCATCGGCCAGGTCACCGGCACAGGCGGCGCAGGCACCGTCGAGTTCAGCTTCGAGCGCGTGGTGTGGGACACGGGCGTCCATGTCGCGATCTGCGACGCAAACGGCGGCGCCGTGAACCTCGGTCTCTCGAGCGGCGCGATCAACGCCACGCTCACGCAGCGCTGGCTGGCTGTTCCGTTCACGGTCTCCGACCCTGACGGCGCAGGTCCGCAGACCTCGTGGAACCTGACGCTCATGCAGCCCGAGGGCTTCCAGCCCGCTGGTACCGTCAATGAGCGCCTGAACTGGATCATCTGGTCGCGCAACGGGTTCACCGCCCCGAACTACGCCACCGACCAGATCGCCAGCGGCCAGGTCGCCTACCCCGCGGCCCTCGGCCCGAACGGCGAGGCCGACATCCCCATGGATCTCGACCTCCCTGCGGGCGACTACTACCTGACCGTGTTCGCGTCGGCCGTGGGCAACCCCTGCCGCCCGAGCGACGGCCAGCCCGTGTTCTCCAACTTCGCGTGGTTCGTCGGCGCTCCGAACGGCCTCGTCCCGAACAACGGTCCGAGCTACTTCGGCCTGCGCTCTGTCACGCAGCCCGGCTCCGGCCCTGCCGATGAGATCGTCATCGCGGGCACCCAGAACGCCTGCGAGGGCGGCACGGGCGGCGGCTTCCTCACCTATGGATACGGCGGCGCCTACACCGAGTGCTCGGGTCAGGCTCCTGGCCAGAGCCTCGCGAACGCGTTCCGCGTGTTCGGCACGCCGATCGAGGCGAAGGGCCCTGCGTGCCCGACGGACATCGACGGCGACGGCACGACGGGTGCGTCCGACCTCTCGACGCTCCTCAACGGCTGGGGCACCGCGTCGCCCGACCTCGACGGCGACGGCACCGTGGGCGCGTCGGACCTCTCGACGCTCCTCAACGGCTGGGGCGCCTGCCCGTAAGTGTCCTTCCCGAGCCGCGCGTGCGGCTCGAACGCAACGCTTCGCGCCCCCCTCGACCACCGTCGAGGGGGGCGTTTTCGATCCGCTACCCTCTCCGCGCCGAGGCGTCGCCTGCGGCACGGCCACGACCCGAGGATCCAACATGCAGACCGTGACGCGTCTCCGCAGCCTGCAGCGCCCCGCGCCGCTCGTCGCCTTCCTTCGCCTTTCGGCGGCCGTGCTCGCGATCACGGTGCTCGCGGCACCAGCCGAGGCCACGCGACCGTCAGGCGCGGAGCCCCCTGTCGTCGAACTCCTGCGCGCAGGCACGGTGGTCGACGCGAACGCGCGCGTCGCGCTCCCGCGTGCACCGCTTCCCGCGGAAGACGACGCGCCCGTCCTTGTCATCGAGGGCCGCGACGATGGCGCCCGCGTGGAGGTCGACCTCGGCGGCGGCGTCCTGATCGGCGGCACGGGGAAGCCGCATGAGCACGCGGGGACGGGCATCCTGATCCGCGGGCGGAACGTGACGCTGCGCAACGGCACGATCCGCGGCTTCAAGGTCGGCGTGCGCGCCATCGACTGCGACGGCCTCATCCTCGAGGATCTCGTCGTCAGCGACAACTACGCGCAGCTTCTCCGCTCGAAGCCCTGGGCGGAGGACTCGTCGGACTGGCTCTTCCCGCATCGGAACGACGACGACGAGTGGGCGAAGGAGCACGGCGCGGGCATCGCCGTGCGGAACGCACGCGGCGCGGTCATCCGCCGCATCACGAGCCACCGCACGCAGAACGGCATCCTCCTCGACCGCGTCCACGATTCGCAGGTCTACGACAACGACTGCTCGTTCCTCTCGGGCTGGGGCATCGCCATGTGGCGCTCCTCGGGCAACACCGTCTGCCGCAACAGCCTCGACTTCTGCATCCGCGGCTATTCGCACGGCGTCTACAACCGCGGGCAGGACTCCGCGGGGCTCCTGATGTTCGAACAATGCTCGAACAACATCGTCGCGCTGAACAGCGCCACGCATGGCGGCGACGGCATCTTCGGCTTCGCGGGGCGCGAGGCGCTCGGCGAGGGCCTTGCGGGCGACGCGGACCCGGCTGCGCACTTCGGGAAGGGCTGCAACGGGAACTCCTTCGTCGGCAACGACCTCTCCTTCGCCGCCGCGCACGGCCTCGAGATGACCTTCAGCTTCGACAACCTCGTGGCTCGCAACCGCTTCGAGTCGAACGCGATCTGCGGCGTCTGGGGCGGCTACTCGCGCGGGACGATCGTGACGGAGAACGAGTTCATCCGCAACGGCCGCACGATGTCGGGCATCGAGCGCGGCGGCATCAACATGGAACACGGACAGCGGAACCTCATCGCGCGGAACTCGTTCAAGGACGAGCCCGTCGGCGTGCGGTTCTGGACGGATGCCGACGAGAGCCTCGCGATCCTTCCATGGACGCGGGCGAACGGGCGTGGCGCAGCGGACAACATCGTCGTCGGCAACCGCTTCGAGGGCGTGGAGAGCGCCGTCGTGCTTGCCGATGCACGCGGCACCACGCTTGCGGACAACGACTTCGTCTCCTGCGGTGCGGAAGTCGTCGATGACCCCGCGACGGGGACGACGCGCAGGGACTCCACGCCCGCGGCCGGGCCGAACCCGCCGGACGCGGCCGCGCTCGACGCGCTCCTCGCGCGTCTTCCAGGCGAGCGCCAGGCGATCGGGCTGCGCAGCTCGCTGCGGGGACGCGAGCGCATCGTCCTGCTCGAGCACGGCCCCTACGCGTGGGACGCGCCGATCGTCGTGCAGACGACCCCGGGCATCGCACGCGTCCAGTTCAAGGCGTACGGGCTCATCGAGGTCGAGTCGGCCGATGTCATCGGCCGCGGTCCGCTCTTTGCGGGCGTCGGCGCCGACGCGCAGACGATCGAGGTCGCGTCGAACCAGTCGGGCTTCGTGGCGCCGTTCACGGTGCAGGCGCGCGACCAGCTGCGCAAGCTCGCGAAGGCGCGGGGGCTGCTCGCCCCGGGCCAGTGGGTGACCAAGTTCTTCACGCTCGACGGCGGCGCTGCGCCGCTCGCCGCCGTTCCCGCGCGCGATGCGTTCCTCGCGCGTGCGGCGGAGGAACCGCGCGAGCTCGAGCTGCGCGAGCTCGCCTTCGACTTCCGTGGCCGCGCGCCGCGCGAGGTGATCGACCACCAGGATGCGCCGCTGCTCCCCGCGGAGGGCTCGCGCTTCGGCGTCGTCTCGCGGAGCCCCTTCCGCTTCCCCCCGGGCCGCTACCGCGTCGTCGTCGAGAGCGACGACGGCATCCGCGTGCGGATCGACGGCGAGACCGTGATCGAGCGGTGGGACATCCACGCGCCGGCCATCGACAGGCACGAGTTCGAGGTGGCGGAGACGCGCGAGCTCGCCTTCGAGGTCGAGTACTTCCAGAACACGGGCCACAGCACCCTGCGCGTCTGGTTCGAGGAGGCCGGCGGCGCCGCAGGGCGGTGAACGCGGCGGTCGGGAGG
This sequence comes from uncultured Klebsiella sp., assembly GCA_964393015.1. Classification (GTDB taxonomy): domain Bacteria; phylum Planctomycetota; class Phycisphaerae; order Phycisphaerales; family SM1A02; genus QWPT01. The sequence goes on along the minus strand of CAYMSD010000077.1, from coordinate 8,187 downwards.
ATTTCCCGGGAACGGGCTTGACAGCCACGGCCTTGGATGTATACTCATCCGCTTCGCTGCATTTCCATGCATCGTCGTCCGCCTCCTCCCGCTCCCGGGCAACACCGATGAAGTCACGCCGCCACGCCGCCATCCGCACCCTCATCGCCGCCGGAGAGATCCGCAGCCAGCACGAGCTGGCGGGGCTTCTTGCCCGCGAAGGCATCGAGGCCACGCAGGCGACGCTCTCGCGCGACCTCGCCGAGCTCGGCGTGCTGAAGGGCCCCGATGGATACCGCCTGCCCGGCGACCTTCCCGCCGTGCTGCCCCCCGAGGCCGCGCTCGGGCGCGCGCTGAAGCGCGAGCTGATCTCCGTCGATGTCGGCGGCACGCTCGTCGTCCTCAAGACGCCGATCGGACACGGCAACGCGCTTGCGATCGAGATCGACCGCGCGCGGCTCAACGGCGCGCTCGGCACGATCGCGGGCGACGACACGGTCTTCCTTGCGGCCCGCAGCGAGCTCTCCGCGCGCCGGATCGCCAAGGAACTCCGCACCCTGGCGGAGCTTGTCTGAGCGCCGCAACCCTGCGCAGTCCGCATGCAGACCACCCGCGGCCCCCAGCCTCCGGAGCCGCGCCCCCGATCCCGCCTTTCCGCTCCCCGCCCCACATGCTTGACCTCCGCCCTTCCAAGATCCGCGTCGCCATCGTCGGTGCCAGCGGCTATGCAGGCGCCGAACTCGTGGCGATCCTCGCAGCCCACCCGTTGGTCGAGGTGGTCGCCCTCTACGGCAGCTCCCGCAAGGCCGAGGAAGGCGCACCGACCGTGGCCGACCTGTTCCCGCGGCTCGAGGGGCTTGGCGTCGGGGGGCTCCGCATCGAGCCATTCGACGCATCCGCGGCCATCGGCGCGGGAATCGACGCCATCTTCCTCGCCACGCCGCACGAGCTGTCGCACGAGGTCGCGCGCACGCTCGTCGATGCAGGCATCGTCGTCCTCGACCTGTCGGCCGCGTTCAGGCTTTCCGACCGCGTGACCTTCGCCAGGAACTATGGCTTCGAGCACGCGCACCCCGCGCTCCTCGCCGAGGCGGTGTACGGCCTTGCCGAGTTCAATGCGCAGCGGATCCGCTCGGCGCGGCTGATCGCGGTCCCGGGGTGCTACCCGACCGCTGCGATCCTCGCGATCCGCCCGCTCGTCGAGTCGCGCCTCATCGACGCGACGCGCCCCGCGATCGTCGATGCGGTGAGCGGCGTCTCGGGCGCGGGACGCAAGGCGGAGGTCCGCAGCCTCTTCTGCGAGGTCTCGATGCAGGCCTACGGCGTGTTCAGGCACCGCCACCGCCCCGAGATCGCGGAGCACGCGGGCATTCCGACGATCTTCACGCCGCACCTCGGTGCCTACGACCGCGGCATCCTCGCCACCGTCCACCTCGAGCTGAAGCCCGGGGTCAGCGAGTCGGCCGCGCGCATCGCGTTCGAGTCGAGCTATGCGGAGCGTGCGTTCGTGCGCATCCTGAAGCCGGGGCGCTGGCCGAGCATCGCCGCCGTCGAGCGGACGAACCACTGCGACATCGGGCTCGCGGTCGAGGGCTCGCACATCATCGTCGAGAGCGCGATCGACAACCTCGTCAAGGGCGCGGCGGGTCAGGCCGTCCAGTGCATGAACATCCGCTTCGGTCTCGACGAGACCGTCGGATTCCTTCCCGCCGCGAGCGCCGTCGTGGCAGGAGACGAAGCGTGAGATCGATCCCGGCCCCGACATCCACCGTGGAGTTCGCCGCCGCGCGCGGTCCGCTCGTCGTCAAGATCGGCGGAGCGCTGCTCGAGTCGGCGGATGCGCATGGCGAGGCCTTCGATGGCCTCGTCGCGCTGCACGCCGCGCATCGGGCGAACGGTGGCGGCGGAATCGTGCTCGTCCACGGCGGCGGCGCGCAGGTCGACCGGCAGCTGAAGCTCGTCGGCATCGAGACGCCGCGCGTCGAGGGAATCCGCGTCACCTCGCGCGAGGCGATCGAGCAGGTCGTCGGCGTGCTCGCGGGCAGCGCCCATGTGCAGCTCCTCGGCATCCTCTCGGCGCGCGGCGCCCGCGTCGTCGGGCTCACGCTGTCGGATGGGGGCCTCTGCCGGTGCCGCCACACCACGAGATACGCGTTCGACGCGGGCGAAGTCGGCGAGATCACGGGCGGGGACGGCGCCGTCGCGCACACGCTTCTCGCGGCGGGCTTCATGCCCGTGGTGAACTCGATCGGCCTCTCCGCCGAGGGCGAACCGCTCAATGTGAACGCCGACGAGGCTGCGTGCGCGATCGCGCGCATCGTCGGCGCATCGGGGATCGTCCTCCTCACCGATGTCCCCGGCGTGCTCGACGCCTCGAAGCGCCTCATCCCCGAGCTCGACGCGGCGCGCGTCGACGCGCTCGTCGCAGACGGCACGATCTCGGGCGGCATGATCCCGAAGGTCAAGGGCGCGCTCGAGGCGGCGGCCAGCGCCGGCTGCCCCGCCACGATCGCCTCGTGGCGCGACCCCGCCGCGATCGCGTCGGGCGCGACGGGCACCCGCATCCTCGCGCCGCTTGCACAGCCCGCGCACTCCTGAAGGCAGCACCGAACCAGCACGATGGCACGCACGACCGACATCATCTCGCCGCTCGAGGCCCTGAAGGGCCGCTCGATCCTCCGCCTCACCGACCTCTCGGCCGGCGAGATCCGCGGCGTCGTCGCCCTCGCGCGCATGCTCAAGGCCGACTACGCGGCGTTCCGGGGCGCGCTCGCGCAGCGTGCGCTCGTGATGCTCTTCGAGAAGCCGTCGCTGCGCACGCGCGTCTCGTTCGAGATCGGCTTCCAGAAGCTCGGCGGATGCGTGTCGTTCCTCGACCACCGCGCCGAGCGGATCGGCGCACGCGAGACGATTCACGACTACGGCCGCAACCTCGAGCGCTGGGCGGATGCGATCGTCGCGCGCGTCTTCGCGCATGAGACGCTGGCCGCCCTGCGCGCCTCGTGCTCGGTGCCGATCGTGAACGCGCTCAGCGAGATCGCGCACCCCTGCCAGGTGCTCGCCGACGCGCAGTCGCTCGTCGAGCATGGCGTCGCGCTCGAGTCGTGCCACCTCGCGTGGCTCGGCGACGGCAACAATGTCTGCCTCTCGCTCATGGAGCTGACCGCGATCATGGGCGGCCGCATGACGGTGGTGACGCCCGCCGCGCACCGCCCCTGCCCCGCGCTGACCGCCGAGGTCACGGCGCTCGCCGCCAGGACCGGCGCGCGCATCGCGCTCACCGACGACCCCGCCGCGGTCGCCGGCGCCGACGCGGTCTACACCGACGCGTGGATCTCGATGGGCCAGGAGGACTCCGCCGAGAAGATCGCATCGCTGCGCCGGCTCTCCGTCACGCCCGAGCTCATGAAGACCGCGGGCGCCCGCTCGAAGTTCATGCACTGCCTGCCCGCCCACCGCGGCGAGGAGGTCGTCGACGCCGTGATCGACGGACCGCAGTCGATCGTGTTCGACCAGGCCGAGAACCGCATGCACGCGCAGAACGCGCTCCTGCTCGCGCTGCTTGGCGCGCTTCCCGCGGCCACCCGGCCGCGAACCCTCGCGATGCAGGCCTGAAGCCAGTCCGCCCGCGCCGCGAAGACCACTACCATTTCCGCCTTCCCGCACCGATCCTGAGAAAGCAGAAAGACCGATGTCCCAGACGAAGAAGCCAACCCGCGTGTGCGTCGCCTACTCCGGCGGCCTCGACACCTCCTGCATCATCCCGTGGCTCGTCGAGACCTACGGCTGCGAGGTCGTCGCCTGCGTCGCCGATGTCGGCCAGGGCGCGCGCGAACTCGAAGGGATCGAGCAGAAGGCGATCCGCACGGGCGCGATCGCGTGCCATGTCGTCGACCTCAAGAAGCAGTTCATGGAGGAGTTCGTCTTCCCCATGTGCATCTCGGGCTCGGTCTACGAAGGCCGCTACCTGATGGGCACCTCGATCGCGCGACCGATCATCGCGCGCGCGCAGGTCGAGGTCGCGCTCAAGACCGGTTGCGACGCGCTCTGCCACGGCTGCACGGGCAAGGGCAACGACCAGGTGCGCTTCGAGTCGACCTATGCGTCGCTCGCGCCGCAGCTTCCCGTGATCGCGCCGTGGCGCATCTGGGACCTCAAGAGCCGCGAGGCGATGCTCGCGTACCTCAAGGATCGCAACATCCCCTGCGCGGCGAGCGCCGAGAAGATCTACTCGCGCGACGCCAACATGTGGCACATCTCGCACGAGGGCGGCGAGCTCGAGGACCCGTGGAACGCGCCGCCCGAGGATGTGTGGATGATCTCGGTCAGCCCCAAGGATGCGCCCGACCAGCACGAGGATGTCATGCTCTCGTTCTCGAAGGGCCGCCCCACCGCGCTCAACGGCAAGCCGATGGACCCGGTCGCGCTCCTCACCGAGCTCAACACGATCGGCGGCAGGAACGGCGTCGGCCGCGTCGACATCTGCGAGAACCGCCTCGTCGGCATGAAGAGCCGCGGCGTCTACGAGACCCCGGGCGGCACGATCCTCATGGAGGCCGTGCGCGGCCTCGAGCAGCTCGTGCTCGACCGCGAGACGCTGCACTTCCGCGAGAAGCTCGCGCTTGATTTCGCGAAGATCATCTACAACGGCACCTGGTTCAGCCCGACGCGCGAGGCGATGTGGGCCTCTTTCGAGGCCATCGCCCAGTCGCTCGACGGCGATGTCGTCGTGCGCTGCTACAAGGGCCGCGCCGAGGCCGTGCGCCGCCGCTCGCCGAACTCGCTCTTCCACCACGGCTTCGCCACCTTCGGCGAGGACGAGGTCTACGACCACAGGCACAGCGAGGGCTTCATCCGCCTCTTCAGCCTGCCGCTCAGGATCCGCGCGCTGCTCGGGCTGAACCCCGACGCCGGGAAGATCGCCGCCAGCAGCTCCAGCACGGCTTCGAACGCCGCCGCCGCTTCGACCTCGAAGCAGAAGGTCCACTGACATGACGACCGCCATCTGGGCAGGACGCCTCGAAGGGCAGGCCGACTCGCTCTTCCGCGAGTTCAACGACTCGCTCGCGTTCGACCGCACGCTGGTGCGCGAGGATATCGACGGCTCGGTCGCGTGGTCGAAGGCGCTCATGCGCGCGGGGGTGATCACCGAGGACGAACAGCGCGAGATCGCGGCCGCGCTCGCGGAGATCCTCGCGCTTGCGCAGGACGACCCAAGCTCGATCGTCGACGCCTCCGACGAGGATGTCCACTCGTGGGTCGAGCGCCAGCTCATCGCCCGCGTCGGCGACCTCGGCAAGAAGCTGCACACGGGCCGGAGCCGCAACGACCAGGTCGCGACCGACCTGCGCCTCTGGACCGCGCGCCAGCTGAAGCTGCGCCAGAGCGAGCTCAAGGCCGCGATGAACGCGCTCGTCGACCTCGCCGAGCGCGAGAAGACGACGCCGTTCCCCGGGTACACGCACCTCCAGCGCGCGCAGCCGATCCTGTTCGCCCACTGGTGTCTCGCCTATGTCGAGATGTTCCGCCGCGACCTCGAGCGGCTCTCGGACGCGCTCAAGCGCGTGCGCTCGTCGCCGCTCGGCTCGGGCGCCCTCGCGGGCACGGCGTATCCGATCGACCGCGAGCAGCTCGCGAGGGATCTCGGCTTCCGCACGCCGACGGCGAACTCGCTCGATGCCGTCAGCGACCGCGACTTCGTGATCGAGACGCTGTCTGCGTGCGCGCTGTGCGCCGTGCATCTCTCGCGCTTCGCCGAGGACCTCATCTTCTACTCGACGAGCGAGGCGTCGCTCGTGGAACTGCCCGATGCCTTCACATCGGGCAGCTCGCTCATGCCGCAGAAGAAGAACCCCGACGCGCTCGAGCTCTTCCGCGGCAAGACCGGCCGCCAGGTGGGCAATCTCGTCACGCTGCTCGTCACCGTGAAGGGCCTGCCGATGGCCTACAACAAGGACCTGCAGGAGGACAAGGAGCCGCTGTTCGACTCGATGCGGCACCTGTCGATGTGCCTGCGCGTGCTGCCGCCGATGGTGGCGGGCATCAAGGTCAACCGCGAGAACGCGCTCGTCGCGGCCGCCGAGGGCTACTCGAACGCCACCGACCTCGCCGACTACCTGGTCCGGCTCGGCGTCCCCTTCCGCGAGGCGCACCACCAGGCCGGGCGGCTCGTCCGCAAGGCGATCGAGGCGCACTCCGCGCTCGAGGAGCTCCCGATCGAGGTGATTCGTGAGCAGGCGCCGCGCGCAAACAGCGACGTCTACACGCAGCTCACCGTCAGCGCCACGCTCGAGAAGCGCGGCGTCACGGGCGGAACCGGGCCGCGTGCGGTCGAGAGCGCCATCGAGCGCGTGCGGCGCATGCTGCGCGAGCGCGCCGTTCCCGCTGGCCGCGGCGAGGCGGAGTTCCGCCAGGCGCGGATGGACGACCTCGACGCGATCGTGCAGCTCGTCGACTACTGGGCGCAGCACGGCGAGAACCTGCCGCGTTCGCGCGAGGACATCATGAAGGCGATTCTCGACTTCGGCGTCGCCGTCATCGACGGCCGCGTGGTCGGCTGCGCGGCGCTCTGGATCTACAACCCCGATCTCGCGGAGATCCGCTCGCTCGGCGTCCACACAGAGTTCCAGGGCCGCGGCATCGGCCAGGGCCTCGTGCGGCACTTCCAGCAGGTCGCGGGGCAGCTCCACATCGACCGGCTGTTCGTCCTCACGCGCGCGCCCGATTTCTTCGAGAAGGTCGGCTTCCGCCGCGTCTCGATCAACTCGCTGCCGGAGAAGGTCCTCAAGGACTGCACGATCTGCCCGAAGAACGCGAACTGCGACGAGATCGCGCTGATTCATGACACCGTGCTGCCGGACGCCAACGGCGACGGGAAGTAGCGAGAAGCGACGGGAACGAAACGAGATGACGCACGCACACGCCGACTCCTCCGCGGCCGGACGCATCGTCGCCGCCACGCACCACTGGCCGCGCGGCTTCCGCGCGTCTGTCGGGGCGGCCGCGATCAAGAAGCCGGGGCGCGACGACCTCGCGCTGCTCGCGATGCCCGAGGGCGCGACCGCGGCCGCGATCTTCACGCGCAACCTGTTCGCGGCCGCGCCGATCGAGGTCTCGCGGCGCCATATCCGCGACTCGCGCGGCCACGCGTCGGCGCTCATCCTGAACTCGGGCTGCGCGAACGCAGCGACCGGCCCGCGCGGGCTTGGAAACGCGCAGGAAATGGTCGACGCCGTGTCGCTCGCGCTTGGGTGCGCGTGCGAGGCCGTGCTCGTCAATTCGACGGGCGTGATCGGCGTGCAGCTGCCGATGGACCGGATCGCGCCTGTGATTCCGAAGATGGCCGCGGGCATCGCGGAAGCGCTCGACGCGGGGCCGCTCGAGCCGTTTGCGCGCGCGATCATGACGACCGACACCAGGCCGAAGATGAGCGCGCGGCGCATCGAACTGCCTGGCAACCGTACCGCGCATGTCGCGGGCGTCGCGAAGGGCGCTGGCATGATCCGCCCCGACATGGCGACGATGATCTCGGTGCTCGCGACCGACGCGGCGGTCGAGCCGAAGGTGCTCGACCGCATCCTCCGCCACGCGGCCGACGCGAGCTACCACCGCATCTCGGTCGACGGCGACACCAGCACGAACGACTCGGTGTTCGCGTTCGCCTCAGGCGTGGCGGGCGCGTGCGACGAGATCCTGCTCGCGCGCGCGTTCCGCGAGGTCGCGTGCGACCTTGCAAAGATGATCGTCTGCGACGGCGAGGGCTTCGAGCGTTCGCTTGCCGTGCGCGTGACGGGCGCCGCGACGAAGGCCGACGCGCTGAAGGTCGCTGAGACCGTGGCGTCGAGCCTGCTCGTCCGCACCGCGATCACGGGCGGCGACCCGAACTGGGGCCGCATCGTGGCCGCAGCCGGCCGCGCGGGCGTCGCGTTCCGCGCAGGCGACCTCGAGCTGCGCGTCGGCGGAATCCTCATCTTCCGCGACGGCGAGCCCTGCCTCGCCGACGACGGAAGCATGAAGGACGCCGTGCGCGCCGCATTCAACGGCTCGCATGTGGCCGTCGAGATCTCACTCGGCGCCACCGACGGCGCCACGGCCGAGACCAACTCCGACGAGTTCCTCAGCTGCGGACTGACGACGGAGTATGTGCGGCTGAATGCGGATTACACGACCTAGGCTCTGTCTGACGGATCCCCTGGACGTCGATCCACG